>NZ_JBPOFP010000016.1:0-54293 GCF_051252315.1 Paraglaciecola sp.
CTTGGGTAGAGTCATTACCTTTTCTGATTTCCCAGTATTGATAGTTGTCATTTAACTTAAAGTCAGCCATTAAGTATTCATCTGCAAAATTGCGAGATGGAATTTTGTCTATAGTGGATTCGGCTTGTTCTGAAGCATTACAGGCTAGCAGTATAATTGAGATTATTAAGGTAAAACTAATATTTTTCATTTGATTACAACATACAAATCTATTCTGAAATTTAATAAATTCCAGTAATTAAAAACGCTTATTCTCGTATGTAATAACTCTGTTAGATGATGGTTAAGGTAATTACGTAAGTATTACCCTTACCGCTACATGCATACCATCAACTGTCCATTGCTCTGTGAGTTGGTTAAAAATTACACGAGAATAAAATGTACGCTGAGAATAGTCATCGTATGTGACGTTCATATTACAGAAATATTGCTGTTTTAAGACAAGGTCAGGGATTTCTACAAATACAGGAACAGGATCTTTACTCGGCTTGCGCCTTTTAGACCAACTTTTGGGAATAATTTCAAAGGTATAGCTGGGTGTGTTTGTCATACAGGAGTCATACTATTGTCATTTTATTTTCATTAAAATAAATTTGAATTAATAAAGGGGGCCATAGCCAAAATAATGGCTTGAGTGTAAATACTTTCCCTAGTGGCTAAACCATTTGTCAATAAACCTATAGCACCTTGTTTTTGTTTGACGTTTTTTGTGTCAAATAATTTATCCATAACAGTGCCTAATTCTTCTCCTTTTTCTAATGCTTGAAATACTTTTGGCGGTAAAGGCATCATGCTAGAACGGCCAATTGATCTATATTTACCATCTGTAATGGCGATATATGCAAAAGTAGCGGGGCCATATTCGAATAGCTCAACCCCACCTTCTATGGCGACATAATAATCTGCATCAATGTGTTGTTGGCAATACTTAATGCGATTTAATGCGCCGAGTTGGGTTTCGTGACTATTCATGGGTTGGTCCGGCACACCTGAAGGAGAATCTATTCCTACGCAGTCAATATCGGCTAACGATAGGACTTGTGTAATAGCTTGTTTGGCGGCATTTATCTTTACCGGATTTTTTGAGCCTACCACTATTTTCATTATTCTAAACCTTTGTGTTTAACTGACAGACGGCTATTTTCAGTCGCTTGACTATTAATTTTATACTCGTATCTAATGATATGGCAGGATATAATAATTGGGTTACGAAATAAAAATAAATACAAATGGATAACAAATTATGCCGAATGTACCCCCAGAATCTTTAATTCGCACTTGGGTGTGGATGATGTCTGAAAATAATAACCCTGAATTAGCCAATAAAGGGCGTCAGAATCTAATTAATGCTTTTGGCAGTTTGCAAAAAGCTATCGAGTATATTGAATCCACAGTTGAGCTAACCGAAGCTAAATAACCTGAGCTCGGGATAAGCCGAGCCTCTCGATAACGCTCTTTTTGTGCCTAGCGGCGTTGGATTGTCTAGCAATAACACGTTATTACGTACGAAAATCCGCCTTGCTATACACGAAAAATTTCGTCATCGAGTCATCCTAACCCCAAACAAAACTAGAGTAATATTTGTAAGTGATTGAATTCTTTGTAAAGCTCAATTTTAAACGACACTCATTTTCCCGAGTTCAGGTTAAATAACCCTTGCTCAGTCAGCGAGGTTAATAGAATCACGATGAAAATTCATACACTTTCGGGATATATCCAATCTATCTATTTGATTGAATATCCATCTGGCCTATTTCTACTTGATGGATGTGCAAAACCCGACGTAGCCTTACTAAAAGAATTCATCACTCAAACACTCAAGCGTTCTTTTACAGATTTAAAGTTAGTTGTGGTGACCCACATGCATCCGGATCACGCTGGCGCGGCACAGAAATTACGTCAACTTACAGATTGTAAAATTGTTACGTCTTTTAATACAAACCACTGGTACCGTGGAATTAATGGACGATTGATGCACTTGTTAGACGTCACTTTGGCTTATTGGGTAGGGCATCGATTAGGCCGTAAAAAGGCTAATTTGTGGTATTCACCGCACATTAAAGCTGACTTTCAACTGCAAGATAATGATCCTTTACCTGGGTTTCCCGAATGGCAAGTGATTAATACGCCTGGCCATACAGACCGAGATTTATCCGTATTACACCTTCCTACAAAAAGTGTCTATGTGGCGGATTTGTTAGTAAAAGTGAAAAATCGATTTGTCCCCCCTCTACCGGTTTTTCATCCTAACCAATACCGTAAGTCATTACAGAAAATACAAGCAATGGATTTAGAAACCGTTATGTTGGCTCATGGTGGGAGTGTGCCGTTTAAAGCAATTAACTTTGAACATCTATTAACAGTCGCGCCGAAATACCCACGTTCGACGTTTTCGTCAACAAAAAATGGCTTAAAACAGTTGTTGTTGAGAAAACGTCGCTAGATATTAAGTTGCTTAAATACGCTTGTTTTTCATTTCATTTACGCAGTAGTCAACAGCTCTTGCCGTTAATGCCATAAAGGTTAACGATGGGTTTTGGGTACTGGTAGAACAAAAACTCGAACCATCGGTCACAAATAGATTGGCTACATCGTGAGTTTGGTTGTAACTATTGAGTACCGAGTCTTTTGGATCTCTGCCCATTCTTGCTGTACCTACCTCATGAATCTGTAAACCCGGTGGGTTGTCTTTGTAATTGACTCTGCTGGTTACATCTTTGAGGCCGATGTTAGTCAACATTTCAGCAGCTATATCAGCAGCATCATGCATCATATCCATTTCATTTTTAGACCACTCACAATTGATGTGAAGTTGTGGCATTCCCCATTTATCCGTTTTCGTCGGGTGTAAAGATACTTGGTTTTCGTATCTTGGTAACATTTCGCCTTGGGCATACATACCGAAAGACCATCCACCTGGGCGCGTCAGTTTGTCTTTAAAGTCTGCACCCACCCCTTTTTGGTATCGTATACCTTGCCAATTGGAACGTTGTGCGCCTGCACCTAAGGCAAAGCCACGTAAATATTTTTTGCTATAACGAGAAGGTTCAAACCTAAAATTAGGCATATAAAGCCCAGTAGGACGTCGCCCTGAATAATACTCGTCTTCAAATCCTTCTAGTCTGCCACCGGCGCCAGCACCATAGTTGTGATCCATTAAGTAGTGGCCTAGAACGCCTGAACTATTAGCTAATCCATTTGGGAAACTTTTGGTTTTTGTGTTGAGCAGTATTTGCGTAGAGCCCAAGGTTGAAGCACACAAAAATACCACTTTGGCGTAGTATTCACGGGTAGTTAAATCATTGTTATCTATGACTCTAACACCTTTAACCCGTTTGGTTTTTTCATCGTAAATTAAACTATGTACCACACTGTTTGGTGCGATAGATAAGTTGTTGGTTTTAGCCGCGGCAGGCAGTGTAGAACTTTGGGTCGAAAAATATGCGCCAAAAGAACAGCCTTTTTGACACTCATTTCTGGCCTGGCATTGAACTCGCCCTTGCTGCATATGTAGTGTACTGGGTTTGGTTAAGTGGGCAGTTCTGCCCATTATGATGGGGCGTTCTGGATAAAGCTTATCGAAGCGCTTTTTTAGCTCTATTTCGGGCTTAGACATTTCAAATGGGGGTAAAAATTCACTATCAGGTAATTGAGGTAAATTTTCTTTTGAACCACTAATGCCCGCATGTTTTTCAACGTGGCTGTACCATTTTTGAAGGTCGTTGTATCGAATTGGCCAATCGTTACCGTGTCCATCTGCTTTGTTGGCGCCAAAATCATAATCGCTTAAACGGTAAGATTGGCGGTGCCATAATAACGATTTCCCACCTAATTGATTGGCGCGGATCCACTCAAAACGTTTACCTTCTTCGCGGCTATAAGGTAAATCTTTATCGTTTCCAAAAAAATGTTTAGTGGCATCTGTAAAGGCATAACATTGTTTTTGAACTTTATGTTGCTCTTCAACCAGTAAGTTATCTACTTTAGTTCGATTAGGAAATTCCCATGGGCCTTTTCCTTCACCAATGTAGTCTTCGCGGTGTTTGACTACCCGGCCGCGCTCAATCATTAATGTATTAAAACCGCGCTCACAAAACTCTTTTGCAGCCCATCCACCAGAGATACCTGAACCAACTACTATGGCGTCATATTCTTCTGAACTTTCGTGTATATATAATTCTTCTGACATGCAATAACCCTTTAAATACCTTGCCTAATTACCTATGTTGACTTAGTAATAGTCAATCGAACCCCAAGATTTGGTGTTTTCGTCACACGGAATAGAACCTTTAAATCCACCTGGTACCGCTTGATAATTAAGAGCCTGAGTTGCCCCCACTTCTGATGTGAAATAACCAAATATGATTAGGGCTTTAAGAAATGAAAACTGTCCGCGAGTATGCTCATTAAAGCCTTGTTGGTTCTCTAGTTGGGTTAACAAGGTTTGTTGTTGTTCTTTGCTTAATAGAGCAAAAGGTTGGTTTAATTGAGCAATGCTGGTTTTGTCTATTTGGTCAATGACTTCAATACAGGCGTTTTGTTCATCTTTTGAATGGCAGGCTAATAGTTGATGCTGGACAAAGTTGTGGCAGTTAACTTCACTGGCGCTTGGTGTGTCTGTACGAGGTAAAATGGAGTCGCCAATGGCAAACAGAGTTGTCATTTGACCTTCACTAAACAAAATTTTTGAGTTAACCGGTTCACTTTCAGCTTTAGCAAAAGCGTCTGCTGATTTTAAGGCGCAACTCGATAACATAGAGCCACTGGTTGTGACACAAGCTAAGCCTAGTACTTTTTGTAAAAAGCGTCGGCGCGATTCTTCATCGGATTTATTCGTTATTTCTGTGGCCTTTGTGGAATGTATTGTCATTTCGTATCCTCATAAAGTGAGTCCTAACAAAAAACGCTCTTTACGAGCGTTTTTATTCAGTTCAATTTAAACGCAATAACGTTTTATGCTTTTTTGCGCATTACAAAGTAAAAGGCGCCAAATAGAACGATTAATACCAATGGGAACATTATTAGACTGTTTAACACTTCGTGTCCAGCGACAAGTGATGCTTCAGTGCCTTTAAGGCCAGCAGCTTCTGCACTAGCTGTTGCTGAATCCACCCAACCACCAATAACAGGGTTCCAAGCACTCATGGCAAACATACCCGCGCCGCCCATTAATGACATACCTAACGCACCTGTTTTAGGTGTGTATTCAGTAGTACAACCAATCATGGTTGGCCAGAAATAAGTGATACCCAATGCAAATACTACAGCCGCAATGTAAACCGCTGTGCCTTGCAATTGAGTCATTAGGAATAAACCTAGAGTAGCTAAAACCGCTGAGGCAAATAATACGCCTGGAGGGCTTAATTTATGTACTAGAGGACCAGCGTAGAAACGACCTAGTGCCATAATACCAGTGATTAAAGCAAGAATAAGCATAGGTGTTGCACCAGACGCTTCTAGTATCTGGTTGATCCATTGGCCTGGACCAAATTCACTTACAGCTGTTAATGTCATACAAACAGCTAAGAAAATGTAGATAGGGTTAAATAAGGCTTTTAAGTTTCCACTTGTTGAATCATCTTCAGTTTCTAGTTTAGGGAAAGTGAAACCAAACATCATGATGCCATAAATTGCTGTAGGTACTAACATGGTGGCTACTTGTGCTTCCCAGCCAAGACCTAGTTCAGTCATGCCGGCAGAAACCAAAGAACCAATCACTATGCCGCCTGGGAACCAAACGTGGAATCGATTTAACATAGCTGTTTTATTATTTGGATAAAGTTGAGCAATGATGGGGTTACAACCTGCTTCAACTAAACCATTAGCAAAACCGACCAAGAAGGTAGATATCATTAATCCCCAAAATCCATCAGCAACAATGGTTAGCACTAAACCTAATGCATGACCGATGAAAGCTAACCAAACAATTAATTTTGCGCCAATAGCGTTATAAAGTGCACCACCAAAAATCATGGCAAATGGGAAGCCCAAAAAGGCCATACTGGCTATCCAGCCTAACTCTTCTCCGCTTAAACCATATTCTTCACCTAACGTTCCCAAAATACCTGCGCGAATAGCGAAGGTCATAGCGGTTACAATTAGTGCGATACAACTTATGTTAAAGACGCGTTTAGCATCCTTTTCTGAAATGTCTGTTACTGCATTCATATTATTATTTACCTTATTTAATGCCGAGTATTTTTTTATTCATTTCAACGTCTTTTTCCACACCAGCAAAGTCGTCGAAAGCTTTTTCTGTCGGTCTAATCAGATGTTCGCTAATAAACTTAGCGCCTTCTGCTGCACCATTTTCAGGATGCTTAATAGCGCATTCCCATTCCATAACAGCCCATCCATCAAAATTGTATTGAGTCATTTTGCTGAATATGCTCTTAAAGTCGATTTGACCGTCACCTAGTGAACGAAAACGTCCTGGACGATCCACCCATCCTTGATAGCCGCCATATACACCTGAACGGCCATTTGGATTAAATTCGGCATCTTTTACATGGAAGGCTTTAATACGTTCATGATAAATGTCGATGAAAGCCAAATAGTCTAGTTGTTGTAAAACAAAATGGCTTGGGTCATATAAAATATTGGCGCGAGGGTGATTGTCTACGGCCTCTAAGAAGCGCTCAAACGTTACTCCATCATGAAGATCTTCACCAGGGTGTAGTTCGTAACATACGTCAACACCGGCTTCATCAAATGCGTTTAAAATTGGCTTCCAACGTCTAGCTAATTCTTCGAATCCTTGTTCAACTAAGCCTGCTGGGCGTTGTGGCCATGGATACATAGTTTGCCATAGTAAAGCACCTGAGAAACTTGCATGACCTTTAAGGCCTAAGTGTTGACTGGCTTTAGCGGCAAGCTTCATTTGTTCGACAGCCCACTCAGTGCGTGTATCAGGGTTTCCGTGTAAATGTGCAGGCGCAAACCCATCAAACATTTGGTCATAACATGGATGAACAGCAACCAATTGACCTTGTAAATGAGTTGAAAGTTCTGTGATTTCTAAACCGTGTTCTTTAGCGGTTCCGGCAATTTCATCACAATAGTCTTTGCTTGTTCCGGCTTTTTCTAAGTCGAATAAACGCCCGTCCCATGATGGAACTTGAATGCCTTTAAAGCCATTACCTGCTGCCCACTTACAAATTTCGGGGAAAGAATTGAAAGGAGCATCATCACCAGCAAATTGCGCTAGAAAAATACCTGGACCTTTGATTTGTTTCATTTTTACTATCCTGATTAATTAAAGTGGTGAGATAACAAAGTCATGCCATTTAGTCTCTGATTGACTAAATGTCACGCTGTTTTCGATAAATGCCATGCCACGAATGGCTTCGTCTATGCCGGGTACATCAAATGTCGCGTTCGAATATTCTTCTCCCGCTTCAAAGGCACGGATTTGTTTAACAAAATTTCCGTAGATATTGGCAAAGGCTTCTAGGTATCCTTCTGGGTGACCCGCTGGGGTACGAATAGCACCTTGAGCATTAGCACTCATTTCACCCACGCCAGTGCGGATCATTTGAGTCGGTGCGGTGTTAGATTTTAACCACAAAGTATTTGGCTCTAACTGTGACCATTCAATGCCACCTTTCTCACCGTATATTCGTAGGCGAAGGTTGTTTTCGTCACCTACTTGAACCTGACTAGATAACAATACTCCTCGAGCGCCGTTATCAAAGCGTAATAAAATCGTACCATCGTCATCCAACAAACGGCCTTCAACCACACTGCCTAAATCTGAACACATGGCAGAAATATGTGAGCCGGTTACATATTCAGCTAAATTTGCCGCATGTACACCTATATCTCCCATACAACAGCTGATACCAGCTCGTTTGGGGTCCACTCTCCACGCTGCCTGTTTACCAGAATCACCTTCTTTGTCTGCTAACCAGCCTTGGGTGTATTCCACAATAACCTTAGTGATGTTGCCTAGTTGACCACTGGCGACAATGTCTTGAGCTTGCTTTACAAGAGGGTAGCCATTGTAGGTATGAGTCAAACCGTATAATTGGCCTGTTGATTTAACTACTTCGGCCAAATCAACGGCTTCTTGAAGATTGAAGGTTGCCGGTTTGTCACTTAATACATGGAAACCAGACTCTAAGGCTGCCTTGGCTACCGAAAAATGCATGTGATTAGGCGTAACAATCGCAACAAATTGCATACGTTGTTCGGCAGGCAATTTTGCTTCTGCATCAAACATTTCTTGGTAGGTGCCATAACACCTGCCAGCCGGAAGGAATAAATCCGCACCAGAAGCCTTGCTGCGCTCTTCGTTAGAACTGAACGCGCCACAAACGAGTTCAATTTCACCATCAATGTTTGCTGCAATACGATGTACAGCGCCAATAAATGCACCTTGGCCACCGCCAACCATGCCCATTCTTACTTTGGTCTTCGCCATGATTCCTTCACTCTATTTTTGCTTGTCTAAATTTTCATATAGAAAAGGTTAATTTTATGTTAACAATCCTACCTTGGTGTTGTCACTAACTCCTAACATAAAATCGGCAACACGATGCAACAAATTCGGCGCTAGTTGATTTTAGTGTGTTTTTTGAACAGTCTCTTAGGTGTTGATATTTCTAGGTTTTTTTGAAAATAAAGGGATGGTTTTTGTTTGACTAAAAATGCTAAGAAAAAACTTCAATTTTTTAAAGAGAGAGCCTGAAAAAACTCGTCGATTTAATGAGTTTTCATGAAATAGAAAATTGAACAAAATCCATCCATAAGTCTTGTTGCCTAAATGCTGTTTTTTTACTATTTAAAGATCGACTAGTTTTAATTAGCAGTGCTAGTTTTATTTGTTTATAGGAGTTAATTAATAAGCAAAGTGACAGGTGAAAAGTACATAAATTAAGCACTTTTCTGGCTTAAAGATTGACGACTAGATAGTAGAAAGTGAATACTGTATTAATTGCACAATTTTTAATCGTGTACGTTAAATGCCATTCTTAGTAGCAGCCCTCAAATCTAACAGATAGGACGACAGTAGATTATGAAAATAGCCACATTTAATATTGAGAATCTCGACGAAAATAGCGATGAGAACAACCCTATTTTGGTTAAAAGGTTACATCCACTTAGAGATATGTTGTTGCGAATAGATGCAGATATTTTGTGCCTACAAGAAGTGCATGGTCAAGAGTTGCCCGAGCATACCTCTAGAGATCCTAAACGCGAGTTATCTGCGCTTGAAACCTTAATCGTGGATACGCCCTATGCACATTTTCATACGGGGCATACGGTCACATCCGATGATGTGCCTTACGACAAACGTAACCTAGTCATTTTGTCCCGTTGGCCGATCAAACAGCTAAATCAATATAAACATGAACATTTGGACAAGCTTGAATATCGAAAGTCCACCGCTATTCCAGACCAGGAGGCAAAAGACATTAGTTGGGAACGTCCCATTTTACATGCGCAAATTGAAGTGCCAGATATAGGCGATGTGCATGTGATTAACTTGCATCTTAAGTCTAGATTATCGTCCAATGTTAAAGGACAGAAGTTAAATAATTATACGTGGAAAAGCGCAGCAGGTTGGGCCGAGGGGTATTTTTTATCTTCAATAAAACGTGTTGGTCAAGCTTTAGAAACTCGTGTTTTGTTAGACGATATTTTTGCTGATACACGCAATGCTAACATAGTGGTATGTGGTGACTTTAATGCTGAGCCAAGCGAAGTACCAGTAGAGGCCATTTGTGGTCGAGTAGAGAACACCGGCAACCCAGAATTACGCCATACAGTCATGCTGCCTTGTAGTTTAGCGATTGCAGATTCGGTACGTTTTAGTCATTTGCATCACGGTGAAAAGAACCTGTTAGACCATATGTTAATTTCACAATCTATGTCTGCTAAGTTTGAGCAAGCTCGTATATTTAATGAAAACTTACATGATGAAAGCCTACCCTTTGCCAGTGACACTAAGTTTCCTGAATCAGATCACGCGCCCTTTGTAGCAACATTTAGAACCTAGTTCGTGTGGATGTTTGATATACTTTTGGCACGTATAATTTTGTGTTACTGATATGGCAAAATCTAAAAAAATGAATAAAGGCTCCTCTGGTCAAAATCGAAAAGCCAGCGAGTTGTTTATTGAAAAATACCTTAGGAAAGACGATGCAGTTCAAACTCCAACGGGCTTGATTTATCGAGTAGTTGAAGAAGCTAAGGGTTTACAGCCCACCATGCAAGATGAAGTGGTGGTGAATCAGCGCATATTAAACATGGACGGTGGCGTAATCGCAGACACCTACAAAACCGGTTTCACTGACAGGTTTTTGATGAAAGAAGCCTTACCAGGTTTGCAAGAAGGGTTACCAATGATGTCTGTAGGTGCTCGTTACGAATTTGTATTACCACCAGAGCTGGCATGGGGGAAGAAGGGAGTAGGCAATAAAATAGGGCCCAATACCGCGTTGTTTTTTGACATCAGATTGGTAGATGTGGAGTTCATTTGAACTCATTCCTTATTGAGTGTTAGTCTCTTTATCATACAAGCTTGTTATGAGGCATTAATATGAAAAATAGAATTCAGGGATTAACTATCTTGGGGATTATGATCTTGATGGTTTCCTGTGCGTCAAAGCCCATTGTGCCTGAGCAGATTCAAGCCCAAGTGAAAACGGATGATATTGCCTTGTCAATGCAACGAGTGGCAGATTGGCAAATCGCTCATTTTCGAGATGTATATGACTTAAAGTTTAGAAAAGGGCCTCATCACATTCTAGATTGGACCAATGGTGCTTTATATGTAGGTATGTTGAAGTGGGCCAGTATTTCAGGTGATCCTAGGTATCAAGCATGGTTAAGAAGTATAGCTGAACAAGGTGAATGGACATTACATCGCAGAATGTATCACGCTGATGATCACATAGTTGGCCAATTGTATTTAGACCTCTATCGTCGTTATAACGACGCTGCCATGTTAACTAAAACTCAAGAGAGTTTGGATTACATAATGGCTAATCCTAGCAAGCAATCAATCAGTATTGAGGGCTCCAAAAATTTTCAGCGGTGGACTTGGTGTGATGCATTATTTATGTCTCCGCCTGTATGGGCAAAGTTGTCGAACATTACAGGCGATGACAAGTATGTAGACTGGATGGTTGAAGAATTTAAAGCCACCACTGATCACCTATATGATGCTAAAGAAGGTTTGTATTATCGCGACAGTAACTACATTGGTAAATTAGTTAACAGTAAAAAAGTATTCTGGGGACGAGGAAATGGTTGGGTGTATGCTGGATTGACATTGGTGATGAATGAACTTGATCCAAAGTCAGCACATTATGCGTATTTCAAAAAGATTTACCTAGAAATGACCGATACCTTAATAGACATTCAAACCGACCAAGGCCACTGGGCGATGAGCTTATTGGATGATGAAAATTACCCTACGCCAGAAACCAGTGGCACATCATTTTTTACATATGGATTAGCTTGGGGCATCAACCGGGGGTTGTTGAAAAAACAAAAATATCTACCAAAGGTGTTAAATGCTTGGCAGACATTAACGAGTCACATTACCGAGGATGGCATGCTGGGATATGTACAGCCAATTGGAGCAGCACCGGGGCAAGCCTGGCCAGATAAAACAGAAGTTTACGGCACAGGAGCATTTTTAGCTGCCGGAAGCGAACTTTACAAATTATTAGGTGGCTTGCAGCCAGTACCTATTAAACGCTCAAAAAACCTAGCCAATGCAATTGAAATGAGTGATCAAGCTCTAGAACAAGAGCAGTTTGAATAACATGAGATAAGTTTCTGAGTATATAGTGATTTAACGGAAGTAATATTAGGCGTTATTTTAGCAAAGCAGGAAGTTTCCCTTTGAATGACTTTCCTACTTTTACACTATGTTTGTTAGATAAATGAATCTGCTCATTTTCAACAGCAACGACTTGATTCACGTTAATAATATATGACTTGTGAACCTGCATGAATTGTTGTTTGGGTAATTGTTCAAACAACAATTTTAACGTGCTTCTGATTAATGTCATTTGATTGCCTTGCCACAACTTAACATAATTACCATAGGCTTCGCATAGAGTGACTTCAGTCAGCTCAAACTTACGAATGCCCTTGTCTACTTTGAGCACTATATGTTGGGATAAGCTTGATTTTATTGGTGCAGACGAAACAACCCGTTTTCGTACTTTATCTAACGCTAGCAATAATCGCTCTTGGCTGACGGGTTTTAATAAGTAGTCTGCAACATCCAAATTAAACCCCTCTAATGCATATTCTTTATACGCGCTAATAAGTATGACTTGAGGCCGGTGTTTAAGTACTTTTAGTAACTCAATTCCACTTAATGCAGGCATGTTGATATCCAACAAAAGTAAATCAACCGAATGGTTAGCTAAAAAACTCATTGCTTCGGTAGCATCAAAACATTGTGCAACTATTTGAATATCTGCAATACCTTGAAGATGATATTTAATCACTTCATGTGCTAAAGGTTCATCATCAATAATTAATGTTTTTAGCAAGGTTCCATCTCCAATGTTAGCTGTGCAAACCATTCATTATTTTGTTGTTGACTTACAAAGGTATGTTTACCCGAGTACAACAAGCTTAATCGGCGCATAAGGTTGTTAATTCCAATCCCTGAAGGCTTTTTAGGCGCATTTTCTGGTAGGCTATTTTTACAGGTTAAGGTTAGTTTGTTTCCTGTAATTTGCATATCGAGTTTAATAACGGATGTTTTTTGACTAGGTTCAACGCCATGTTTAAAAGCATTTTCTAATATAATTATCAATAATAGAGGAGCGATCTTCCAATCTTCTGCTTGCTCTGGAAAATGGGTTTCTATTTGACATTTATCTTCACTACGAATGGTTTGAAGAGCAATAAAATCTATCAAATATTCAATTTCTTGCGCCAATATGACTCTATTATTTTGTCCTTCATAAACCGTGTACCTTAATAAATTAGCAAGTTGCATCACTAATTGAGGTGCTGATTTTGAGTGGGTTAAAGTTAATGCGTATAGATTGTTCAACGTATTAAATAAAAAGTGTGGGTTAATTTGTTGTTGCAATAGTTGTAATTCGGTTTGGCTTTGGCGCTGAGCTATCTCAGCCAAGGCTTTATCTTGTTGCTGGCGCTCAAAGGCCAAAATTATGGGGGCACTGATGGCCAAAACAATAAAACAAATACGGTAATTGATAGGCGAAAACACATTGTAATCTCCAGATGGAAGAAAAGTGAATTCTGGAATATTTATAGGTAACCATAAGATTACTGAACATAAAATTGGAGTGGCTAAAGTGATGTATATTAGACATGCTGATATGTAAGCTAAGACGCCACTTCTAGCTAATACGAGTCTAATGAGAATGTAACGATTCACCCAATAAACTGATAAAACTACTGCGCCGATGATTAAAAATTGCCATATATATTGTAAAAAATTAGCAAAATTAACGATCAAAACTTCACTGTCAATCGCAGCTTGAATAGGTTGATTACGCAAGGGATCATCAGTCGATGCAAAAATACCCGCTGTCACAAATGCCCAAGCACATAACAAAAATAACAACACTGAATTTAACGAAAGCAAGCGAGAGATGACCTGCAGAGATTTAGTTCGATGTCGCTTAGCGAGTAATATACTGATTCCATAACCTAGGCTGGCTAAGCTCAACCAAACCCAAGGCTGTGGCGTAAACAATGTCCATTCTAAATACCCAGGGTTAGTGCTTGATAAATATAAAAATAAGGTCGGGTAAATGACAAAACCTAGGAACCAGACAATGAATGCTCTTTTTCCTTTGTATTTAAACGCAAAATAGTGAGCGACTAATATAGGTGAGCACTCAATAGCCAACTGCAAGAAAGTTGTTAAAAATAACAAAGCAGTTGGGTTTTGATTAGATATCAGATGGATAAACACTTCGATTAATACAACGGCCATTAAAGCCAGCTGATTTTCAATAAGTTTCGGGAGTGTGAGTTTAATCACATCAAAAGTAGGCATCAGTATTTTCTTATCCAATAACTAAAGTCGTAGCTTGACTCAATCAGTCGTTAAAGTCAGCGTTTGTATGACAAAAGTAGCCAATTCAATGACGAAAGGATAACTGACGGAATATTACTCCATTTTTTAACTTTCGTCCTTTATATCAACCCTTTGGTCATCGATATCTTGTCACCTTGGGTTCTGTTTTTTAAGGTGGGTACAAATGTTATAGGAAAATTAAATCATGTTATCGATTCAGAAATTATCTTTGACTTACGCCGATGGCACTCAAGCCTTAAAAGACATCACCTTAAATCTACCGAAGGGAATGGTTGGCTTATTAGGGCCGAACGGAGCAGGAAAGTCGACCTTAATGCGCACCTTAGCTTGCTTACAATCCCCTGCTCGTGGCCAGATAAAACTTTCTGATATTGATGTATTGGAAAATCCCATGTTTATGCGTCAACAATTAGGCTACTTGCCTCAATATTTTGGTGTATACCCGAATATGAGTTGTTACGCCTTATTGCGTCATATGGCGGTTTTGAAAGGAATAAACAGTCCGGTACAGCAAAAACAGCAAATTGAAACATTACTTGAATTAACTAACTTAAGTGACGTGGCGAGCAAAAATGTAGCAACATTTTCTGGTGGTATGCGCCAACGTTTTGGTATAGCTCAAGCCTTATTAGGCGATCCAAGTATATTGATCATGGATGAGCCCACTGCAGGTTTAGATCCTGCCGAAAGAGAGCGTTTACATGCTCTGTTAGTCAATATCAGTAAAGATAAATTGATTTTGTTATCAACCCACATTGTTGAAGATATTGAAAACCTTTGTCCTTTTGTGGCGCTCATCAACAAAGGCAAAATTATAGATAATGGTGCAGTACAAAAATTAATTGAGCCAATCCAAGGGCGCATTTGGCAAAGTGATAAACGTCCCGAAGATACTAATCAGATCCTAAGTGAAAGTTACCGTTTTGGTTTACCCGTCTATAGGGTGTTAGCAGATGAACCTCCTAATCTTGATGCCAAACCTGTCGAGGCATGTTTACAAGACCGATACTTCTTGGAAATTTTAGAAAAGACAGGAGTTTAGGATGTTAATCAATGAATGGCGTTATTTGTATCGACAACCTTTAACCTGGCTTGCGTGTTTCGTCTTGCCCTTTATGGCTTTCATATTTGCACTGGGTATCGGTGGAATAGACACGATTGCTGATAAACGTTTGCAAGCTTTACACATGACTTTAGTGATGATGAGCCTACCTTTACTTTGTGGGGCGCTTGCCCCGTTAACGTTCTTGCGAGATCAGGTGAATGATATGGAGGAACTAATATTAGTGACTCCTCTATCTCTTATTAAAAGACTTCTGGTACGCACGGGAGTGTTGATTACCTTTTGTGCCACATTAATGTGTGTGAGTTTCGTCATAATGTGGATTGTACTTAGCCAGAGTTTTGGTTTTAGCCTTAAATTATTGATACTAACCTTTTGGGATGTGGTCTTTATTGCTTTGCCAGCTTGTACTTTTTTCTGTGCTTTAGCATGTCTAGTTTCCCAGCGTTTTGCTTCGTCAGTGATTATATACGTCATATTTTGTGTTATTTGGTTGGGCTATATCGTGCTAGCTAGCTTAACTGGATCGCCTATGTTGGCTGGCAGCTCCATGAGTCATCCATGGTTGTTCAGTATTATGCGAATTCTAGATCCATTTGGTAACACCGCTATCATTGCTTTATACAAAACAGTTGAGCCGACACTATTTGGTGACCTCATATTTTATGCCAATCGGCTAATTTATTGTGGTTTAACAGCTGCTTGTTTTTATTGGGCTTTGTTGGTCAAACCTAAAGCTAGAAAACCTTTACCTCTTATTAAAGAATCCTCTTTACAAAATGCACATAAAACTCAATATCAAGCTGTTTCGGTTAACAGCAACACTTGGTCGCAACTTAAGTCATTAACTGTTTTAGCCAGTAAAGCCATATTCAAACAAAAAGTTAATCAACTCTTAATGCTAGGGTGGGGGATTTTAATCTTTAATGAAATATTATCAGGGATTGATTACGCAGAACCCCTTGCCGTTTTGTTGCCTACAAGTTTAGATGCATTAAATCGGGTTTCTTATGATGTCTTGCCGCTGCTCGGTAGTTTTATCGTTTTATTGTGGTCTTGGCAGTTATGTTGGCATAACCGACATACTGCTATGGCAGAGCTAATTTCAGCTTCGCCAGTTCGTTCGGGCACATTGATGATGAGTCATTATTTGGCTTTGGTAAGTATGATACTTGTCCTTGTATTCGTGTCCGCAGTGGCTGGCATGAGCGCTGAGCTATTTGCTAATAGCCAAATCCAATTATTTCAATATGTATGGCAGTTAAGCACTGTCGGTTTGTCGTTAATTTTGCTCGCAGCTGTGTTTGTTGCATTACACACCATATGTCGGTCTCAACTTGTGGCTGTAGCGTGGTGTATAACTCTTTTGATATTTAAAAACACACCAATTAGCGGTTACTTAGGGTTAACTCATACATTCTGGAATATAGCCTCTTCGCCATTACAACCTGCGGACATGTTTTGGGGACTTGAAAAAAGTGACTCAGTGTATTGGCCGTATATGTCATTTTGGCTAGCAGTCTCTGTGTGTTGTTTATGGTTTGCTGGAAAATGGTCACATCGAACAACGAGCTTTGTGAACGCTCAGCGTTGGAATATTAGTGTTATCTCAGCAATTTTTTTACTTGTTACCATATTTTCGGGGCTAAATTTACATCACAACCTAATAACGGAAAGGCCACTAATAAGCTCCGATTTAAGAGAGAAGTGGCGAGCTGATTATGAAAAAAAGTATTGGCATTGGGAAAGTGTGGTCCAACCGACTGTTAGTCATGTTGACGCACAAGTTGATATATTTCCAGAGCATGGAAAAGCTAAATTTGCACTTACGTACACTTTAGAAAACCGCTCTATCGAAAATGTTAAGCAACTCCTAATTGGTAACTATTCAGTTACCGCCATTGAACAGTTGGACTTTTCAAAGAAATATTCACAAGTGTTTGATCAAGAGTTAGGGCAATACGTGGTGTCTTTAGAGCAGCCATTGGCGCCGGGTGAAGTCTTCACTATGTCTTTTGTGCTCAATTATACTCAACCCGAGTACTGGCCTGCCGTAGGATCACAAATTGTTAAACCTTCATTTAGTTATATTCGTGCTGTACCCATGTTGCCGAGTGTTGGGTTTCAACGAAATTTGACACTAAGGGGTGAACTGGTTCGTCAACGATTCGACTTGAAACCTCTTAATATTCCAGCGCCCTCTCGTTTATTTTCAACGCCCAATACCGTGACTAGCCGATATGAATGGGCGAGCGTAAGTTCAATCATTTCAACTTCTGCTAATCAACTGCCATTAGCGCAAGGAGATATTGTTAAGCAGTGGACCGAAAATGGAAGGCGATATGCTCATTTTGAAACGAAGGAACCAATTCGTAACGCCTTTGTTTGGTTGTCAGTGGGTAACCATGTTTTGGTCAATGAGCAGGAGAATGTCGAGTTCTCTATTTATAGTTCAGAGTCAAATGCTGCCGCTGAAGTTAATATGTTAGCTATGCAAAATACAGTGAGCTGGATGAGTACAAACATTGCACCATATCGAGGTACTCGTTTAAGTTTAATCGCCACTCCAGATATTGGTGGGACGGGGTATGCTTTACCGCAAATGATGCTCATTAATCATAAAGTTGGTTTTCGTGCTCAACCTGCTAAAAATGCAGGATTTGATCAGCGTTATCGGCGTGCCGTGCACGAAACCGCTCACCAATGGTTTGGCCATGATCTGGGCAACGGTGTATTAACAGATAACGCATTCTTAGTGGAGTCATTAGCAAAATATATTGAATTAGTCATGATAGAAAACGACTATGGCGAAGCAGCTATGAAGGCTTTAGTAGAATATGAACGCCAACGGTACAGCGATGCCCTAGTGCGTAATACGCAAAAAATTAAAGCCTTAGTTGATGCCACGGATAGTTTTGATATGTACAGCAGAGCGACGTTAGTCTTTGCAATATTGCGAGATAAAATTGGTGACCAGGTCATAACCCAAAGTTTGAGAATTTTGTGGCAACAGCACGCCTATCCAAAAACACCTGCTACATCTATGGACTTTGTACGTATCCTAAAAACTCAAGTGAAGAATGAACATCAACCTTTGGTAGATGAATTGTTATTAGGAACGGATACAGAACTCCTGCTGTAATTTCAGCAGGGAGAGTTTCATAGCTTGGCTTTTATCCAAATACTTAAAGTCTGGAGTAGCAACTACTCTAGGCTTTGAATGAAGTAACTTAATGCTTGTCGATAATTCTGGTCATGTTCTTCTAATCCCCAAAAACTCCCATGATCAGCATTTGGATAAATATGTAGAGTGACATCTTGGTTTTGTGAGATTAAATATTCTGACATATCCTGAGCATTCCATTGTGGCACAACAGGGTCAGCACCGCCTTGAAAGATAAAATATTTATCTATGTTATCTCTCGGCGGAAAATATATGGGTGAACTTGCAACGATAAATTGCCGAGACTCTTGAGTGCTTTTGCCAGTAATAAATTGGCAAACGTATTGACTACCGTATCGTGAACGAACCTCTTCACGATTAAAATCGACGGGAGCTGCCATAGATATAATGGTAGAAATTCGAGGATCTCTTATGCCTAATTGGAACACTGTGTTACCGCCACGACTGATGCCCACTGCCAGAATCTTTGATGTATTACCTCCAAGGTTCATTTGTAACGCGGCGGTTAAAAAGCTCATGGTATCGTCAGTAGTACCATCGTAAGCATCGCAAAAATCACCGGTTGAATAGTAAGCTCTCCCTTCGTAACGTAAAGTTCTGCCACGAAACCCCGGATATATTTGAATAAAGTCTTTGATGGGGGAACTTTCAATAGTATTCCAGCCAATAAAGTTGTCGAGGTTTAAACTCGCATCACGTTGATCAAGCCCATCTGGCATTACTAAAATAGGTAAAGTTTCTGGAGACGAGGATTTAGGAACAAACACTGCACCATAGTGTAAATTTCCATCTAGTAGATGTTGGATGATGTAAACGGTGTGATTCTCTCTTTCATCTTCAAGTATGATTTCTGTCTCTGTAGGAGCAAGGTCCCGTGATGCCCACGCAGCTTTAACGCTGCTTAATTCTGCTTCAGTGGGTTTACTGATTAGTGGTGTTGAAGTAGGGGGATTGTTAGTACTGTTATTACTGACGTCGCTTTTAGAATTTCCACAGGCTGTGGATAATAGTAATAACACTAGATAAATAGTTATTTTCTGCATAATAAACCTCGTAAATACATTCCATTTGGTTAGTACTGCATAACCCTTGTTTTCTTTGCTCAAAACTTTCATGTCGTACTTGATGCGGTCGCTGCCTTCTCTCTGGCATGTACATGGGTATGATGCCATCGATTCATGCGCCAACGTTTCCAATACATAAACGCTCGTACACCTTCGTCTAAAATGGCTGAGCCAAGTATTCCAAATATCCCCCACTCAAATACAAACGCCATGACATAGGCACTGGGCAGAGCGACCAACCAGGTAAATAAGGGACCAATTATTGAGATTAATAATCCATCACCTGTTGCTCGCAATACACCGCCTGTCATGATGTTAATTGCTCTAAAGGGTTCGGATAAAGCCGCTAATAGAAATAACCAAAACGAACATGCCAGTAACCATTCATCATCGGTGTAAATGTCCATAATGGGGTGGTGAAAAGCCATCAATACCAAGGCAACGGCACTCGAACCCCACAAGGCTGCCTTTAAGCTTTGCCGCATTTGTTCCATTGCTTTGTGATAGTTTCCTGCACCAACTTTTTGGCAAATTAACACTTGGGTCGCAGTGGTTAGGGCCATGCTAATAATTAGTCCAAGCAAGAAGGTATTAAAGGTATATACCTTTGCTGCAAGGGCCGCTGTGCCTATACTTGCAGCAAATCCATTTAATACAATCATGTTAATATCGAAAGATAGTGGTTCAATCATACCGGGTAAGGTTATGCGGCCAATATGTTTAGACGCGTTAGTAAATTCCTTGCGTACGCTAGACCAACTGCATCGAACTTTTAGCAGTATAATAATGGCGAATCCACTGACTAATAAGCCACAAATAGAGCCAATGA
This sequence comes from Paraglaciecola sp., assembly GCF_051252315.1. GTDB lineage: Bacteria > Pseudomonadota > Gammaproteobacteria > Enterobacterales > Alteromonadaceae > Paraglaciecola. Next base: position 20,191 of record NZ_JBPOFP010000016.1, read on the forward strand.
CGCTGGCCCACGCTACACCTTCAATGCCAAGTTTTGGGAAACCGCCTAATCCGAATACAACAATTGCATTGCCCGCTACGTTGGCAATAAAAAACACGATATTGGCGTACATATTCCATTGGGGCTGGCCATAAACATTTAATATCGACTGGAATAAAGATTTCACTCCCCACACCAGCATGAGCCAACAAGCAATGCTCATGTACAAGTCGGCTTGATGTTTAATCGTTTCAGGTAACCCCATCGCTTGGGTGATGAAAGGCGCTATTAGGTAAAGAAAAAGCGTTAAAACACTGGCGAAAACTAACGTCCAAATAGTATAGGTTGCAATGGTGGCATTGGTTTTTTCAACGTCATTAGCCCCAAGGCGTTGACTGGCAATACTTGCTCCTGAAAAAATCATGATCCACATCATATTCGCACAGAAAAATAGTACAGGCGCCATCGCGCCAGCGCCAGATGCGGATTCATCACTGATTTGACTTAGAAAGAAGGTGTCTAATACGGGCACGCTAAATTGTAGGCTTTGTTCAACTAACATGGGGCGGCTCATGCCCCATAAGCCTTTTTTCTGGGCGTCTGTATTTGTGTTCATAAATAGCACCCAAATGAAATAATAGTGAACAGTTTGGTGGTTAGGTATTGCTAACAGTTTATTTTTTTGTAAACGTTTTCATAGTACCTGATAAAAAATATGAATCCAATTATCTATCAAAGAATTTGTCGTTGAAATAGCAGGGACTCCCAGAGAAAGGGGCCTTTTTGATAATAGCGAATAAAGCTATGTTGACGTTTATCTCTATATTTTTAAGGTTTCTAAAAATATATCCTCATCCATATTGACATTGTTTTGTTACAGTATAACATATCGGCCAAAATGATATGTTATCACATTTCAGTGTTGGTGAGGATTAGATGTTTAAAGTGTCAAAAATGGCCGTGTTTATGGCTGCTCTGTTTCCGTTGAGTGTTTTTTCTCAAAGTATAGAAGGTACAGTGACAAGCCCTGATGGCAAAGCGGTGGCTGGTGCAAATGTAGAAGTTGACGGTACAGGGGTTAACACCACAACCGATCAAAATGGTCAGTTTAGTTTGCCGTCTTTGAAATTGGGTAACAACGAAATTCACGTTACGGCACCTAACTATGCCCATCATCATCAGGATATCGTTTTTACTAAAGTAGAAACTAAGCAGTTAACGGTGCAGTTAAATCCTTCACCTATTGAAGTGATTGATGTGCGCACTTCGCCCATTCATTTGTCATCAATGGAATCTGCGATCCCCGTACATGTAATTGGTGGTGAAGCACTGCGTCGCCAACAAGCTGCTACATTAGGTGATAGCTTAGACAAGATCCCGGGAGTGAATACTAATTTTCATGCCAAAGTAGCCAGTACGCCAATTATTCGAGGGCTAAGTGGGCCACGAGTTTTGATTGCTCAAAACGGCTTAGATGTAAGTGATGTGTCACGTGTAGGACCTGATCATGCCGTTGCCTCAGAAGCGTCTACTGCAGAACAAATTGAAGTGTTACGCGGACCTGCCACTTTGTTTTATGGCAGTGGGGCAATTGGTGGTGTAGTGAATGTCGTTGATAACCGGATCCCAACCAGCACAGACTCTAAAGGTGAATTTTTAACTGAATATAGCTCAGTAGATGACCAGACATTAGCTTCTTTTAATGTGACGACTGGCGAAGGTGATTTTGCGGTTTATGCGGATGGTTTTGTTCGACAATCGAATGACTATGAAATTCCTGTAGCGGCAGAGTTGGAAGACGAACATGACGATCATGATGAGCATGAACACGAAGAACATACAGGTGATTACAAAGTAGCAAACAGTGCAGAAGACTCCTCTGGTTTTACTATTGGGGGCAGTTACTTTTTAGACAATGGTTTTGTGGGTCTAGCCATTGAACAGTTCAGTCGAAAATATGGCATTCCTGGCCATAGTCACGGTGAAGAAGACTCTCACGACGAAGATGAACATGATGACCATGGTCATGAAGGAGATGACGAGGCTCACGGCGAAGAAATTCATCATGAAGAAGAAGATGTATTTGCCGATCTAGACCAAATTAAGATTCAGATGAATAGCGAACAGAAGTTCAAAAATTCGTTTATTCAGGGGCTTAATATTCATGCCGGTTACAGTGACTATGAACATGCTGAAATCGAACATGGTGAAGTGGGTACTCTGTTTAAAAATAACACCTATGAACTTAGGGCCGATCTACTGCACAAAACATACTCTGACTTTAATGGTGGTGTTAGTTTTCATTACAAAAAGAGTGAAGTAGAAGCGCAAGGCAGCGAAGCCTTTACTCCGCCATCAACAACCGAAATGTTTGCTGTTGCTGTTTTAGAAGAACGCCATATGGGTGATGTGTTATTGCAATTTGGTGGCCGTATAGAAAGCATCACTATTGATGCTGATAACGTTCTACTGCCTGAATTGAGTGCTCACGGCCATGAAGATGAGCATGAAGAACATGACTCAGAAGAGCATCATGAAGATGATGAACACGCTCATGACGAACATGATGATGGCGTAGAGATCACCCGAGTGTTTGCGGCTGAGCATGAGTTCACTCCGGTTAGTTTGTCGGCTGGTTTAGTTTGGGATTTTACACCGGGTTACAACCTTGGATTGTCATTATCTCGCTCACAACGTGCACCTAGCGCTTCTGAATTATTATCATTTGGACCGCACATTGGTACCGGCACCTATGAAGTAGGTTCCTTGTTTGCCCTTGAAGAGCATGATGGCGAAATGGAAATTGGTTTAAGTGAAAAAGATGTTGAACTTGAAACCTCAAATAACATTGATTTCACCTTCAGAAAAAACCAAGGGGAAGTCGGCTTTATTTTTAATCTGTATTACAACCAAGTGGATAATTATTATTATCAAACTGACACTGGATTGTTTGCTGAAGCTGGCCATGATGACCACGGTCATGAAGAAGATGGCCATGACTCTGCTGAAATGGAAAGCGAAGAGGAACACAGTGACGAGTTGCCCGTATTTCTTTATCAAACCAATGATGTGGTGCTAAATGGTTTTGAAGCACAAGTGGCTTGGCAAGTGACTTCAGAGTTTAAAGCCTCGGCTTTTTCTGATTTTGTTCGGGCTCGACTCAAAGATGGTGGTGATTTGCCTAGAACTCCTCCAATGCGTTTTGGAACCCAATTTAGCTATCAAAATGAATCCCTGAGTGCTCATCTGAATATCACTCGTTACCAGTCACAAAGCCGGATTGCAGCTACCGAAACCGCTACTGACGGTTATACCTTGGTAGATGTGAATGTGTCTTATGACTTGCCTGTGTTTAATCAGTCAATGGCTGTTTATTTCCGTGGTCAAAACCTCACAAACCAAGAAGCGAGAGTGCATAGCTCATTTTTGAAAGATCAAGCACCAAGACCCGGACGTAATTTGACCCTAGGGGTGAAAGGTTATTTCTAGACCAAATTAATAGGAAGTATTTCTCCGCTGCATACTACTGCAGCGAGTTGGGTGGTATTTTTACGATGAAACAGGGTTATCGTGTAATTGCTTACATAATTGGATCCTGAAGCATAACAAGTGCCATCTAAATACTGCCCTAAAGATTCATCTTTATTCGCTAAATTCGTGTAGCTCACCAGTTGGTTAGCTAGCTAAAGCTGTTCGAAAAATGTTCCAAGCATTTTTTTAATGTCAATTTTGACATCGGTTTCGACACGAAATGTACACCAAATTTTATACATAAAAGATCAATAGATTTTACTACAAGGAATGAAACATGAATAAACCAATTAGTTTTGTAGGCTTAGCTGTGGCCAGTGCATTGTTAAATGGCTGTGCAGGTGATGCAGAAACTACCATAATCGAAAAAGATCCTATTGTGACTGTGCCAGTAGAAGGTGATGAGCATAACCATGACGAATTTTTAATCGAAAGCATGGGGCGTTTGGCTGTTTTATCTGCTCAATCATCTAGCTTGTCTGTGATTGATCTAGATGATGGGGCCTTACTTGATGACTTTGCTGTGACTCACGCAGGCAGTCGTATTATGTCTTCAGCAGATCACCGGTATGTTGCTATTACGGCCAGAGATATGGACACGGTTGATTTTATCGATGGCGGCTTATGGCGAGAAGACCACGTTGAGCATTTGCATGATTACGCCCAAGCCCCAGTTGCCTTGAGTTACTCCTTGAGCGGCAGTCGTCCGACTCATGTTGGATCGTTTGAAGGCAAAATGGCAGTGTTTTATGATGGTGATGCAGATGCAGGCGTTCCTGCTGGAGTTCAAGTGGTTACCGATGCCGATATAACCTCTGAAAATACTGATTTGCCAACCGTCAGTTATACAATGAATATGCACGGCGTGGCTAAAGCGAAAGATGATATCTTGATTTCAACTATCCGCCGAGAAGATAGCGAAAGTACTTCAAATGCTAAAATCCTGCCTGATCAAGTCGGTGTTTATCATTGGCACGATGGCGAGTATGAGTTGGAACAGACCTTAGAACATGCTTGTCCAGATTTACATGGCGCATCACTCAATGAAGAACACTTTGTGTTTGGTTGTGCTGACGGCGTATTAATCGCTCATGCCCATGATGGTGAAGAGTTTGAGTCAGATAAAATTGTTAATATTGAAGCATTAGAAGGCTTAAGAATTGGTTCTGTATATGGCCATGCAGAAAGTGAGTTATTTTTAGGTGTAGCCAGTTCTCGTGTTACAGGTGAGCAAGTGTTAGTGGCAGTTAACCCTGAAGCTAAAAGCATGGAATTACTTGAATGGGAAAGCGATAACCAAGCGATTGCTTATACTTTCAATTATGAAGGCAACGCTTTAGTTATCTTAGATGCACAAGGTGTGTTATCAAAATTTGAAGTGCATGAACATGACGGTGAACTAGAGTTTGAATTTGAAGCGCAACTCGATATTAGCGATGAAGATTTAGCCAACATGCCAGAAGATCATAACTTTACTATGGTGCCAGCGCAAAATGGCAATCATTTATACGTGGCCGACCCAATTGCTAAGCATGTTTTAAATATCCACCTTGAAGACATGGAAATTGAAGGTGACATAGAACTAGATGTCGTGCCTAGCAATCTAGTCTGGTTAGGAATCAAAGAAGCCGATCATGATCATGACGAGCATGATCACTAAATAGAAAATAGAGTCTATTGTTAGCAAGTCAATACACCAATAGGCTCTTCATTTTTTATATTTAATGAGCGTTAGTGAGATTACCCAATGACAGCCATTCAAAATGTCCCTACAAACGTTATTACCGGTGCTTTGGGTGCAGGAAAAACCACACTTATTCAAGCCTTGCTTGCAAACAAACCTAAAACCGAACGATGGGCTGTTTTGGTCAATGAATTTGGTGAAGTGGGTATTGATGGCAGCTACATGAATGGCGGTGCAAACAACCAATCTACTGAAGGGATTTTTATCAAAGAGGTACCTGGAGGATGTATGTGTTGTGCTTCAAATCTCCCCATGCAAATTGCTTTAAACCTATTATTAGCGCAGGCTAAACCTGATCGTTTATTGATCGAACCTACTGGTTTAGGTCATCCCCAAGAAGTGCTACAAGCGTTAACTGAGCCGCATTATCAAGAGGTATTAGATGTGCAGGCAACTCTTGCTTTAATCGACCTCAGAAAGTTAGAAGAACCCAAGTGGCGCGACCATCAAGTTTTTAAAGAGCAGTTACGGGTGGCTGATATTGTCGTTGTGACTAAGTCAGATTTATATACTGAAAGTTACCAAATTCAGTTTGAGCAGTATCTAGAAGAAATAGGTCAATCCGATATACCTATACAAACAGCTATTCAAGGAAACATAGACTTAGGCAGCCTAGAACAAACATCGAATTTTAAAACGTCACACACTCCAAACACACATAAACATCACGCTCACGAAATGGAAAAATTAACCGCACCAGAAAATGGCGTGTTAAGAGTTAATAATCAAGGTGAAGGTTTTTACTCCAGAGGGTGGTTGTGTGCCTTAAGCACAGAGTTGAATTTTGATAACTGTATGCACCTATTTTTATCCATTTCTGTAGAACGCTTAAAAGCAGTTTTGTTAACAGATAAAGGCCCGATGATGTTTAATGTTGTTGATGGGAATTTACAGGCAACACCATTAACTGAAGTGTATGACTCTAGAATTGAGATTATTACCAGTAACGAACAAGAGGCAAACTTCTTTGCTAATCAAATTGATAGTCTCTTTGAGTAATAATCTTAGTTAACTTGTCCAACTTCAGCTTGGGTTATTACTTCTGGTTCAAGGGCTGCCTCGTCCATCCATAATTTTACATCGGCATCATTTAATACTGTTTGCATGTATTGTTCGCCATGGTCAGAGCAAGTAATTCCGTATGTATTAAAACGAGATACGACGGGAGCATACATGACATCAGCGATTGAAAAATCACCGAATAACCAAGGCCCTGAATTCTGGTGCTGAACTCTACATTCTTGCCAAATATTTTGTATACGCTGAATATCGGCGTTTAATGCTGGTGCTAATTCTGGGGTGAACGCTACTTTGCGATTTGTTGCACGACAGTTCATGGGCATTAGGCTGCGTAAGGCATGAAACCCAGCATGCATCTCTGCCGAAACACTCCGTGCCATGGCTCTTTTAGCACGGGTTTCTGGCCACAATTCTGGGTGAAACTCAGCAATATATTCAACAATGGCCATGGTGTCCCAAATCACTAGTTTATCTTCTTGGTAAATGGGTACTTGGCCAGTTGGAGCGTATGAGAGGAGCTTTTCTTTGTAGCCGTCTGAGAATAAGTTTACTTGCACCACATCAAAAGTGATCCCTGTTTTTCGTAACGTCAGCCAGGCTCTAAATGACCATGATGAATAATTTTTGTTACCAATAATCAGTTTAGGATGTTTGATTAGTTTTGACATGGGATAGGCTTAGGTTGATTTAGGTACCTTTGTTATATCAGCTTTTAATAAAAAAGCCCGCAAAATAAATTAACGGGCTTTTGAAAGTGTTAAAACGACGCAATGGTCTATTAGTCGCTATTAGCCTGCACTAGGCTTTATTGCGCTTTCGCATAAATACTAGTCCAGCGAATAACGAAAATAACGCTATCCCTGATGGAGCGGATACTTGGATTTGGTCATCTGGTATTACATTAAAATTAGCATCTTCTGCCAATAGAATGGATAAATCAAAATCTGCACTTACCGAATCTTGTAATGCGGTAAATTGTCCTTGGCCTAATTTAAATGAGGTACCTAAGGTGTCACTCCAGTTATCGACTAAATCAATGGTAAAAGCAATTAGACCATCAAAGGTAGAGCCATCAGCGTCTAAAAACCCCTCTGTGTTGTCCCATACGCTATCGGCAAATTGAAAAGAATCAAATGCCAACTCACTAGAGTCGAATGCGTAATCTAATAAAAGATAATCAGCAATTGGGTTTAGATTATTGATATATAAATCAACGGTTACAGTATCGCCAGTGTTGTAACTAGTTTGGTCTGCTTGAGCTGTGATTAAACCAGCATTAGCGTTAAACGCCAATGCCAGTGAAAATAAGACTGCTAAAAATTTCACTACTTTATCCTCAGGTTCTTAATCGTTATTTGCACATCGGGCGCGCGAGCATATTTGTGCCATGCCACGAATGTCACGGTTGTTAACTACACCATCGTTATTAAAGTCATAACGTAGGTTTGTTATTCCATCGGTTCTAAGGGCTAAGTTAAAAGCTCTGATATCTAAACCATCTACATCGCCATCACCATCTATATCACCAAATAACGCTACGTTTATCAGTGTGGTTGCATCACTTATTTTGCCATTACTATCCGTGACTTCGGCCTTGAAGGTGTATGAGCCTACATCTAGTCCTAATAACTCATCAGCATATGGTTCACTGCCCCACATGTAAGGTGCTTCATATAATTCGCGAACAAGTGTGCCATCAAGGTATAAACCAACACTGACAACATCGACAGACTCATTGGCAGTTTCCACATTTGTCGATAATGACAAGCTCTCGTAACCGGTTAATAAATTAATGTCAGACTCAACAAAAGTAACGCTCGGTGCTGGTAATTCTTTGACGACGAGAGTCATAAAGCCTTCACCTTCTAAACCTTCGCTATCTATAGCGACGGCTCTAAAGGTATGTTCACCAGCAGGTAGCGCGTTAGGGTTTGGTTGGTGACATGGAGAAGGTACTGGATCTTGATCACAGCTAATCCAACCCATAGCACCCAATTCGTATGGCGCATGTCTATGACCAAAGTTCCAAACGGGTTTGGTATCTACTCGTACTAGTTCACCATTTCGGTATAAAGTCACTGACACGACAGAACGACCTTCAACAGGAGATTCTGCGCTAATCGTTAAACCTAGTTGCTGGTAACCTTCATCTACTTCATAAGTCTCTTTCGGAAAGGTAACGACGGGCGGTTGAGCTAAACCTTTAACCGTTAAGGTCATGGTGGCTTCGCTAATTTCACCTGCACTATCTACGGCAACCGCAGTGAAAACATGTTCACCTTCACCTAATGGATTGGTGTTTGGCTGGTGGCAAGGAGTAGGTACTGGATCTTGATCACAACTAATCCAGCCCATGGCGCCTGTTTCATGTGGTTTGTGTTTATGACCAAAGTTAAAAGGTATCGAGGTGTCTTTGCGAACTAGTTCATTGTTAAGGTATAAGGTAACCGATTCAACAGTACGCTCTTCGCTAGACGCTTGTGCATCGATTGTAAAACCTAATTGTTCATACCCCAGATCTACACTCATCGAAGCTTTCGGAAAAGCAACAGTAGGCGCAGTAGATTTAACGATTAACCGCATGTAAGCCGCAGACGTTTGGCCTTCGCTATCCAGAGCCACTGCTTTGAAAACGTGTGTCCCTGCGAGAAGTGGATTAGGGTTAACTCCATGATGCTCTTCCCAACCCATAGCACCCGTTTCATGTGGTTTAGAATTGTGACCAAAAAGGTATGTAGGTCTGTCGTCTACTCTCACAAGTTCATCATTAATGTATAAAGTCACCGATTCAATTGTGCGACCTTCAACTGGACTTGATGCGGCTACTGTAAAGGCCAATTTCTCATAACCTTCATTTACTGTGGTCGTTGAAGAAGGGAATGAAACTATGGGACGGGTGGTATCTGCTTCAAGATCTAAATCAATAATTTGTAGATGAAGCGGCATGGCATTACCTGAGGTTCTTTCCATCAAATAGTAATAGACTTTGCCATCCTTCACATAAACGGTACCGTGGTCGAATACAGGGCCTTCTGTTTCTTCATACACCCGCTCAAAATTACTGGTACCACCTACCGCTTTTTCAACAAAAGGGCGGCCATTCTTTAAGCCTATGATATAAATATTGTCGCCTGATGTGTAAATATTAGATGCACCTACAAACTCATTGTCGATGATAAATTCGTCAGCGCCAGCAGGTTTGTATGAGTGGATATATACCTGCTCATAATCGGGACGGTTTCTATCTGTAGAACGAACTAAACTAATGATATGAATATCGCCTTTAGCTGTTACCGTCCAGTCAAAACTACCTACTATGTAGACTGAGTTGGCTTCGTCGTGGGTAATGTAATCGCCTGGCTCAAAGACTTTAATTTCATCAGAATCAACTAACGGCCAAGTCATATCTTCGCCTTTGTGGTTCTTCCACTCATCTATGCCTTCTGGATGATCAGAATAAGCGTAATAAACACCATTTTGATATTTGTACTTGTCGTCGTTATCGCTTGAACGTTGCTGAAAACCAACCCGAAGCTTACCGTTAACATATTTCATGTTGCCGTATAAACCCCAGTTATATTCGTTACCTTTTGATTTTTGGTCTTTGTGGTTAAATGGCGAAAACGTAGACCATTTTTGATTTGCCGCGTCATAACGGTTAAATACGTATGCGCCATTATTGTTGCCGCCTAAGCGCATATATAACAATAAAGTTCCGTCAGTGTTTGTGAAAAATTTGGGATAAGTCAAACGAGCAAAATTACCTTTATCAGCAATATCTCCCGTCATAGAGATATGTTTGTAATCGACATACCCTGTGCCTTCATCCGTTTGGCTAATGTCACTGGTATCTTTAACGAATTGCGCCAAGGTGAATTCTTCGTCAGGTACTTCGGCTGCACCCGCTACACTATAAGAATAACGGAAGAAGTCGTCTTTAAATTTGCCATCGTAATTAGTGTTGTCATAGGCGTGCATGTCAAACACCATATGAATAGTGCCATTAATAGGACTAACAGATAAGCCAATGGTATTGTGTGATTCACCAATCCACCAATCACCTCTAAAACCTGTATGGCGATGTGGAAATTCAATGGTCGCTTTGGTGCCTGTTGACGTATTGTAACGGGTTAACATCATGTGACGATCATCTTTACCGCCACGATACCAAGTCATAAACACATAGTGTTTATAGGTTTTTACCGCGTCACCATGTGCTGAAATATTTTTGCCAAAGTGGTAGTCATACTTGTTAGTTCCATTGTCAGGAACGTCGTATCCCACTTTTGCACCGTCAAAATGTAGACCTATGTCAGATATTTTGACTTGATCTTCAAGTGTAACCTCAGCATTTGCTGAAGGGATTGACATACCAATGGTGGAGGTTAATACCATTAGGTACTTAAGCAAGGTTCTGTTGTTAATGTTCATTACATTATTTACCTTATCTATGTGTTGTTTTAAGTATTTTAAAAGGTGTAGGGCCCTTTAATCATGTGACGTAACTGACTATTTAAGATCACCGATCCCAATGCGTTACGTTAGAAATGACTCCTTTGAAAACCTGAAACGAATTAAATTTGGTTGGATAAATTACCCGCCAATTCAACTCAAACTCCCTTGTTGCGTCAAAATCGATAGTAATGTATCAAAATAAATCATTTTGATCATGTTTTTTATCATCTTATTCACATGTTAGTTATGGTTTTTTACATTCCTGGCTTGTATGTCATTGTTTTTGTTGTTTGTTTTGTGACTTATATTGATTTATATTGACTTTGTGCTGTTCGGGGCGTGATTGAGATGGGCGTTTTGATTCAGCTGGTTTAGCCAATAGAGACTAATGGAGTAGAGTATAGTCTCACGGTGGCTTGGTGGTGTTTCGATAGCTAAGATCGCAAATCAAAGCTGGTATAAGGTCGGTGTTTTTGTCATCCGTTTGTTACAACCAGCTATTTACAACAAGTTATATTATGGGGTTATTAAATAGTTGCTTACCTGCTGATAGTAAATATTGAACAGCCGGGTGTTTTACCTTTCTCTCCGGTGATATTAGATAGAAATCTTCGTGAATATCAGTGGTTCTTCCTACTATTTTTACATTGAATTGTTCGATCACATGATTTTCAATTATGGTCGGTGCACTAAACACACCATACCCTGCCTGTCCAAAATACTTAGACAACACAGAGTCGTCAAATTCACCAATAATCAAAGGTGTGACATTTATCTGATCGAACCAAGAAAGTATATTCATACGCTGATTGGTGCCTTCTCCCGCAATGAAGAAACGTTGATTATTTAATGATTGTGGAAAATTGCATGATAGTTGATCGGCAATCTGGGCTGTTGCAAAAAATGTCACTCCGCATTTTCCAATTAGGTGGTTATAGGCTTTGATGGGTGAATTGATTGGCAATGGTGTGTCACTAAGTATGGCGTCAAGTTTATTGATTGCCAATTCTGCTAATAACACCTCCAAGCTGGTTTCTTTACAAACAAGCTTAATGTTTTCATCCATTTTATAAACTTCTCTTAAAAAGTTAAATGAAAACACTTTAGCAATAACATCGGTTACGCCAATTGAAAAACGAAATGAAAAATCGGTTGAATGATTTTTTATCGAGTTGACTAACTCATCGCCTAAATTGAAAATCTCGTTCGCGTAACCAAGAGTTATGTTGCCAATGTCATTTAATATGAGCTTTTTTCCTCGTCTATCAAATAATTGATAGCCTAAACTTTCCTCCAAGGTGTGCAGTTGAGCACTTAATGTTTGTGGTGTGATATGTAGCCTTTCTGAGGCCTTTGCGATGCTTCCTGCATTGGCAATAGCAGAAAAATACTGTAAGTGATGATAGTTTAATCTTGTCATGTTAAAGCTAAGTTATTCCAGTGTTGCTCCATAGTTAAGTATGAAACAATTTTTATTTATATCAACTTTTTGTTGATAAAGAATCAATTACATTCGACTTTTGTTACCAAAGTGAGTGCCGTATAACTGTGCCTTCAATTTAGTTATCAGGGCCATATATGTCAGACAGTTTAATTTTCCAACGCTGGAATAGATTTATTAGTAATGATGCAAGTCCAGGTATATTACTCGTGTTTAGTGCAGCAATTGCTATGTTATTGGCTAATACAGCCTTGGTCAGTGGTTATGCTTCATTTTTAGAGTTTCCAGTTAGTATTCAGCTAGGTTCCTTTTCTATTGAGAAACCGCTAGTGCTGTGGATAAACGATGGGTTGATGGCTTTGTTCTTCTTCATCGTCGGTTTAGAAATTAAACGTGAGCTTTTCTACGGGCAATTGTCTAGCCCTAGCCAAATCGTATTACCTTTAGTCGCCGCAATTGCAGGTATTGCTGTGCCAGCGTTAATTTACGTTGCATTCAATAGCCAAGACCCTGTTGCTTCGAATGGTTGGGCTATACCATCAGCTACCGACATTGCATTTGCGCTTGGTATATTTATTTTATTTGGTAAACATTTACCTCCTAGCATGAAATTGTTTTTGCTTTCGGTGGCCATCATAGATGACATCGGCGCGGTTCTTATAATTGCTATCTTTTACGCACAGGAGTTGTCAGCAACCTCACTCATTATTGCTGGTTTAGGTCTGGTCCTATTATTTGTTTTTAACCGTATGCGATTAACCAGTAAAACACCCTATATTTTAGTGTCGATTGTGGTGTGGGCAGCAGTACTTAAATCTGGTGTACATGCTACTTTGGCAGGTTTTGCCGTTGCATGGTTTATCCCAATTGCTCAAGACAAAGCTAAGTCGATGTCTTATCAAATAGAGCATGGACTACACCCTTGGATAGCATTTTTTGTGTTACCGATATTTGCCTTCGCAAATGCTGGTGTGTCACTCATTGGTGTGAGTTCCGACGAGCTGTTTACTTCAATCTCGTTTGGCATCATTGCTGGATTATTCATAGGTAAACAGTTTGGTATTTTTGCAGCGTGTTGGGTCGCGGTAAAACTCAAGCTGTGTAAGTTGCCTGAAAACTCCACATGGGGACAACTATACGGTGTCTGTTTGTTATGCGGTGTGGGTTTTACCATGAGTTTATTTATCGGCACGCTTGCCTTTGAAGAACAGGGCTTAGCTTATCTAACGCAGGTAAAAGTTGGGGTACTTGTAGGGTCTTTACTTTCTGCCATTGCTGGAGCATTTATGATCAGTCGTTCATCATCAAAAATAGCTAATGAGCGAATTAATACACCAAGTGTTAATTCGGTTAGCAATAAAAACCAAAAGGAAATTTCTCATGCATCTTAAACTTCAGCAGCTAGTTTTAACGTTTACTAAATGCAGTTCATTACTGTTCGTTTGTATTGTGTCAGCCGTGTCATTTTCAGCTACCGCAGACTATAAATCCGATATTGTTGAATCTTGCCAACAGTATCAAGCTGGAGTCGATAAAGAGCAGGTTAATGCTTGTAAACTCTATATTGACGGTTTTATAGATGCGGCGGTACTAACCAATAATGCGGCAATTGTTGACCAGAACTCTTCGAAGGAGAGCAAGACAAAAAGTGCATTTTTGCAAAGGGTTTATCAAACTCGTTTAAATTCTAATCGTCAAGACAGTTTTGACTATCAGTTCTGTCTACAAGTTGATGAAGACCGTAAGCATATTGCGTCAAAAATAGCGAAAGCACTCGACATCTCTGACCTTGCAAGTAAGCCGCTAAAAAGGGTGCTTTCAGAAACGCTGACAAGTGTTTTCCCTTGCAAAAAGTTGTCTGATTCTGCAATGTAATACTTAACAATAATTCATGGTGTTTATTCGATATAAACAAATATATCGAGTGGACTAATTACCTAAAATTACAAATTGCTCAACCCAGATTACTGCCCTATATTTAAACATTATGATCATCGAAGTTAGTTGGTAATTAACATGAAAATATTTCTGGAATTTAGAAGATTATCGATCCTACTTATTTTCGCTTTAGTGTCTTTTAATGTTTATTCAACTGATGTGGTAAAAATTAGAAAACAGAATAAATTTAGCAATAAAGAAGCACATAACTTTGAAGTTATCCAGCGGGCATTGGAAGTGACTGAATTAGAATATGGAAAGTTCATTTTTGAAGAAGTGCTTCTCTCAATGAATCCAAACAGAATGCTTAAGAGTGTTGCTGATGGCGACCTTATAAATATTTCATTAATGCCAGCCAATAAAAAATGGGATGGGGTAAATATTCCCGTCAAGATCCCGGTAAGAATGGGGCTGTTAAATTATCGATTATTAGTAATTAATAAAGCCGATCTAAAAAAGTTTGAAAATATCAAAACGATTGAAGCGTTAAATACCCTGTCTGCCGGTTTATTGAGAAACTGGATTACCACTAAGGTTTATCAAGCTAATAACCAGAACTTGGTTGACGTAATTAATCTTGAAAGTCTGTTTTTAATGTTAGATAAACAACGTATTGATTACATCCCAAGAACCATTTACGAAGTGTATGACGATATAAAAATGCAAAGTTCAACAACCGAAAACCTCGCAATAGAGCCAAGTATAGTGTTGCACATACCTATGCATACCTATGTTTATGTATCTGCAAAACACCCATTGTTGGCTGAGCGTTTAGAAGCCGGGTTAAAAAAGTTACTGGCTAGCGGTGAATTAAAAGACATTTTGTACAAATATTATGGTGCAAATATTAGGCGCGCAAAATTAGCCACCAGAAAAGTCATTTTTATAGACAATCCAAATTACGATTATAAAACCAATCAAAGTAGTGACTTCTTATTCAAAAGCCATTGAACGTTAACCCTTTTATTTCTCTCTCGCTTTATACAACGACTACATCGTCGTTAGTTGGATAACTCAGAACATTTACAGTTTTTGCCTAGGGTAAATGTAGTTTGACTGTTTAGTTGTGCAAAAATGAAATTTTGATCATAAGGTTATTTCATCTCTACATTTGGTTTTAGCCTAATATTAAGAACCTTAGTGAACCACTAAACTCTATTGCTTAACGCTAGTTAGTCACATATCCTTCTAAAATCAAAATAAAAAAAGACCCTTTCTTATTGTGGAACGATTTCTAAGCGAATTAAGGCGACGTAAAGTCATTAAATCATTAGTGGCGTATGTGGGTATTGCTTGGGTTATTTTGCAAGTGGTTAGTGTCATTGCTGGTATGCTCCCAATTAACCCTCTAATTGCACCCGGTATATTATTATTCTTAACTTGCGGTTTACCGGTAGCCATGTATTTATCATGGCATTTTGATTTTAGTTTTGAAGGCATCAAGCGTACTCCTAACCTTGATGAATTAGAAAACCCAATCATAACGCCATTCGGCATAGGGCGTTGGATAGGGTTAGCCGCAGTTTTGGTGGTCAGTAACCTGATTGGTATGCAATACTTAGATTCAATAAAGAAAGAGCAACTAGCTGCTCAAGAAGGACTCAATACCGTCAAACTAGCTGACTCAATTGCGGTCATTCCTTTCACAGATCAAAGCCCGGAACAAGACCAAAAATATTTAGCTTTAGGACTCGCCGAAGAAATAACCAGCTTATTAGGTCGTTCAGAAGAGTTTAAAGTCTCGGCCTCTCGATCTAGTCAAGTGTTAGCCGATAAAGGATTAACACCAATGGATATTGGCCGGCGGTTAAAGGTTAAAACCGTGCTTACCGGCAGTGTGCATGCAATAGGTAGTCGCCTTAAAATTAGAGTCGAGTTATTAGATACAGAAAACGGCTATACTTTATGGACTAAAAACTTTTTACGTGAATTAAAAGACATATTTGACATACAAAGTGAAATTGGCCGAGCGATAGTCAATTTGCTGCAAAACAAATATTTAGAAGCGGGCAGCTTTCAAACTTTGTCCAATACCAGCAGCTCTGACGCTTATGTTATGTACCTTAAAGGCCGCGAAGAGTATCGTAAACAAACTACTGAATCGATGAAAGCCGCTCGAACTTTATTCGAACAGGCCGTGGCATTAGATCCCGAATACGCAAAAGGTTACGTAGGATTGGCTGACACCTTGGTGTTACTCGCAGAAGGTGCCACACGCTTTGGTGTTATAAAAACCGATATAGCAGCAACCTTGGCCCAGCAAAGTATCGACAAAGCCTTAGTACGCCAGCCACAAATGCCAGAAGCTTATGCGGTAAAGGGGTAT
Organism: Paraglaciecola sp.; assembly: GCF_051252315.1. Lineage (GTDB taxonomy): Bacteria > Pseudomonadota > Gammaproteobacteria > Enterobacterales > Alteromonadaceae > Paraglaciecola. The sequence continues at coordinate 36,625 of NZ_JBPOFP010000016.1, forward strand.
ATTTCCTTTATGCGGAACAATTTTGATAGTGCACTAGAAGACTACAACAAAGCACTGCAACTAAATCCAAGCTTAGCAATAGTTTATATGTGGAAATCACTTGCGTTAAACAGTCTGCAGAGATTTGATGAGGCCATTTTAGCTCAACAAAAGGCTCAAGAACTTGATCCTTTATTTCTAACCAGTACCTATAATTTAGGCATGTTATTGTCATGGCGAGGGCGGTATGACGATGCGCAAGCTATCTTTAACCAACTCCATACTGATTTTCCAGAGTCACCATTCCCCCATCAGGGTTTAGCAGATACATATTTTAGTAAAGGTAATCTTGTGGGAGCTATTAGTGAAGGGAAAAAAGCATTAAAGCTTTCTCCAGACGATGAGGGTTTAGCTCATAAACTAATTGGTCCAGTGCTCCAACTGGGGTTAACCGAAATAGTCAAAGAGAAAGAAAATGATCCTGTCTGGAAAAATGCTATTGAATACTATTACGAAAGCATTTTGATTTTTGATAAAGACTTTAAAACGTTGTTTGAACACCTGGACTTTAAACTGGCGGCTAATCCTGACGACTATTGGATTAGATTTGAAGCAGGCTGGTATCACGCCATGATTGGTGACAAAAATAAGGCTCTTAACCTATTTACTGAACAAACAAACCGTATTGACGAAATTGATAAGTTTGGTATGCCGCATTGCTCCCCTGCTATTGAAATTGCATGGGCCCAAAAAGAACTTGGTAAGGAAGAAGACGCACATAAACTATTTAATAAATGTACGATGTTAATGGATGAACAATTAGAATCCTCCATTACCTATTCTGAGCTACATTACTTAGCAGCTCGTCTTTATGCACTTCAATATAAATCGGATAAAGCAATACAGGCTCTTTCTACAGCAATTGATAACGGCTGGCGAGAGTGGTGGACCCAACACGATCCACTGCTAGCCAACCTTGAAGAACAACCAGAATTTCAAAAATTAATACAGTTTCTTGATGACGACTTGCTCAGACAAAAAGCAGAGGTAGTGGCATTATTTGCCGAAGAGTAGGTTAAGGTTATTTAATTTCAATTCGATAAAAGCGAAAACTAATAGAGGCGAAAAATGCCTCTATTTATATGAAAATGAAAGAAATAATTATTTATGTTTCTTTCTTTAGATGTGAGCGCTTTCTATTCATTAAAAAACCAAGTCCGAATAATAATACCCCCAACGATGCTGGCGTATTAACAGTTTGGTTATCTGGCACTGAATTTATCGGTAAGATACGTAGTATTTCAGTCTCAGAATAAAAAAGCGTGGGTGCGTTACTCCTTAACCCACTGTCGTTATTATAGCTAGCCGTTCCACAAATTTCATCGGCCGGCTCTGTGGGTTGTACGGGAGCTGTTCCAACACTTCCTGCATCTTCCCAAGCGAAATAATCGGTCTGCCATTGTTCGTATTCTCCACCGACCGAATAATAAGCATCCCAAGCGGGGTTAAATTCGCACTTCCTAGTTAATTCTACAGTGTCATTTGAATCACCATTCTCCCAAAAGAAAGAACCATTGGTAGAAGAAAGGGCAACGTTAACGCTGATAGTATAATCTCCGGCAAATAGATCCACAGGAGCGGAAGTGTTTAAAGTTACCCAGCCCTCTTCAACAATGCCATCCGCAGTATCAAGATCAGGCACAGTATTAACGCTTCCTGGCAAGCTCCAGGTTTGGCCCTCACCAGAAATAAGCCAATTCACATCATAGGCAACATCTGGAGTGCCAAAAAACAAGCTAAAAAATCCAAAAGCAAACAAATCTTCGCCTTCGTCGAACTCCCAGGCACAAGGTTCACCTACCGTCATCGCTTGAATCTGTTGGTCGATACTGTTATTAATTTGAGCTGCACTAGCATCGTAATTTGAATCACTCGGCAGAGCGTAAAGTTGAGAATCTCTATCAGTTTCGAAATCATCTACTTGATCTTGTGTATAACCATTAACGCAAGAACTTGGTGCAGCCCCTAATCCACGTCCACCACCACCAACTCCTTTGGTGATTCTATTAAAAAGAAAACTATCAAAGGAATCATCCGTAATACCTAGGGAGTTCATTCTCAAATAACTATTGTCTACATAATGAAAAGCTTGATCAAAGTTACTACTTAACGAACCTCTACCAGTAGTCCTGAGAAGACCAGCATCGGCGATTTGTATGTATAAAAATTGAGTTAATATTAACAGCGTGAGTGTTTTTATTTTTCGAGACATAACTGTTCCTACATGGTGATAAAACTAGCCTGAGGCACTTACCATTTGCAGAACAAAACGACGATAAATGATGGGTATATATTTATTTTAATCATTAATATTTACGCAAAAATCATTCCGCATTTTATTTTATTATTAAAATACAATGAGTTGTGCGTTTCTTGTTTAGCCCACAAATATAAAGTGTAAAAAAAACGGACAAGTTTCGTTTGGCGTTAGACTCATTAACCTCAATTATGTTAAGTGTGATCTATAAATTGGACCATCTGCTAATCAATGTTTTGACCTTGCTCGCCAATAAAGCTCGCCAATAAAACTATCGCTGTTTTTTCTTTTAACAATTGGTTAGATGAATTGGCTCTAGCTGCACAATTTAGTGGTGAATAAACTCCACGCCTTTTAGCATAGCCAGTACCAATTCTTTAGCATCAAATTTTGTTAAGGCTTGGTTCGCTCCCACTTGCTGGGCTTGGCTAACACTAATTGAACTCGATAGGGATGTATGAAGAATAATATAAGCCGCAGCCAGTTCTGGCGAATTACGCACTTCAAAAGTCAATTCATAACCATCTAAACCAGGCATCTCAATGTCAGACACCAACAAGTTTACCGGATGTCCACTGGCAGCTTGCTCTCGCATATACACCAATGCCTTATGGCCATCGTCGGTCACATGAAATGGCACATGTAACAACTCTAAAACATCGGTTAGTTGCCGCCGAGCTGTTAAAGAATCATCTACTACCAGTATATTCATGGGTTTAAGTTGTTCCCGTTGCAAATCGGTCACGACAGCCATTGCCGCACGGGGATCGGGTGGAAAAACTTTATTGAGTAGTAACTCTACATCTATTAGTTGAAGAAACTCGTTTTCTACTTCAACCGTTCCAGTAATAAAAACGCCGGTACCCAGTTTTTTATTGGGCTGCTTAATTTCACGCCAGTTAGTCTCAACTATTTTGTCAATTTGACTGACAACAAAGCCCACCACTTTTCTTTGGCAATCGGTCACAATAATAAAAGACTGGCTAAGTTCGCCTTCAGGAATTGGACCAACCCCGACTACTTCAGCCATATCGATTACGGCAATCGTTTTGTCGCGAATGGTTAATACCCCTTTGACACCACCATCTGAGCCAATCATAGGTGTGACAGGTTTATACGGCACTAGCTCTAAGATTTTTAATGTACCCAAAGCGAACTGACGACCATTCTTTAGGCGAAATAATAATAGCCCTTGTGAATAGTTAGCTTTAGAACTCACAACCTTCTCCGAAGAATCAAATAATGACTAAGACCAGCATCAGTGTATCGTAAATTTGTTTAGATAAATTGGTAAAAAGCGCAAACAGTTACTTTGTACAACCACCCGATTGGGGATCGGTCTTCTTAGCCACCCAATTCAGCATATTCTTTAATAAAAGTAATGCTTCTTTTGTTTCGTAGGTTTCGTATCTGTGCCCCATAGCAGTAAACACCGAACGGGCCTGATTGTTGCCAATACAACGGGACCAAATAATTGGATGGTCGGCAGGTTTAGGCCCCATGCGTAAATCTGAACGGTCACCATACACTGTATTCTTTGGGCTATAGGTGCTTTCATCTAAACCCGCTAGGATCACAAAATCATCACTTGGCGGTGCTTCAAATGTGTACCACTCATCTGTGGCCATAAACTCACTTGGTACACCTTGCATTACTGGGTGGGCCGGTGCTAACACTTCAACCCGTGCCTCTTGAAATTGTGGTGCCATAGGGTGACTCACAAAGGTCGCACCTAACAAATCATTATGATAAGAACCCCAATCTTGATGTGACGCATCACCCGCACCATGAATTAACACAGTTCCGTTTCCTTTAGCCTGCCACCTAGCAAAAGCCGCCTCTTCATCTGGTGTTAACGAATCGCCAGTCATATTGTTAAACACTACAACATCATAACGAGCTAAGTCTTTATCGTTAAAAACGCCACTATGCTCAGTGGTGAAATAACCATGGCCCATATCTTTTGCGATCTTCATAATTGCCAAAGTTGCACCAGCAATACCTTCCTCATGACGCCAATCACGGGTCTCAGAAAAAATCAAAATAGAAGGCGTAGGCACATGTTCGTAATAACGACTAGTGGTAGTGACCTTTTCACCTACAACCGAAACAGCTGGTTTGGTTTCAGACACTAATGAAGCAGGCTCTTCAGCAGAACAAGCGGCCAACAGCACAAGGGGGAGAAGATGTATTAATTTCATCAATAAGGCTTTTTTTGTTTAGGTTAAGAATCAGTATAAAGCCCTTTGGGTTCTGGTAGCAATGAAACAAATGTACGCAATTTGCTTACTAAGATGAAAAGCATTCGCACCGCGAATAATTCCTGCGAGAGGAATTATCAGGACAGGCATGATAATTTGATTGCTCAAGTCATAGCTGTTTTTGGATAGGCGCAATCGGTGTCTTCTATGCACTCGCTACCCCTTTTTAAACCGCCATTTTGTCTAGTTCACTGTGATGTGCTGAACTCAACAAATTAATAGCATATTAATACTGTGCGCTTACCCTTGTTTGTTATTACTAGTGTGTACGGTTCTAACGTTTAATTAAATTGTCACTTTCTACCGAATGACACTTATACCAATTAACAGTGTGTATATTGCCACCCCGAAGCAAGTGAATGGCATTTGCTTACTATTACGCAATCTAACTTTAAGGGAGTACAACATGGCATTTATCAATCACACTGCGGCAAAGGTGCGCTGTAAAATAATGGCTTTTGTTACATTAGGTTTGTTTAGTTTTGGTTGTCAGGCAACATCTCCTAGCCACCATAGCTTTGTGCCTCATTCGCTAAAGAATAAGACCATTGTGTTACAGGTAGAGCACTCTGTAGATAGTCTATATCCGTCTAAAGGCGTGGTTTTGCAGCAATACTCAGATTCACGAAATATGACATATGCGGGGGTTGGCGATACATTGCATAGCGAAGGCAGTGCAAGATACCAGTATCGTCGAAGAGGCAAGTCGATTGCCAGTGAGAAATTGACTGATGATCTTACAGGAGAGGTTGTTAATACTACCTTTTACTTTGAATCCATTTCTAATGGCTCTTTCACGCGTAAAGATCACGACGGTGATTTAATCATATCGGGGCGATTTAGTCTTGAGACTACATTTGATGAAAGCTTTGCCCCAGACAGTTATAGTGGCACTACTGTAGTATTCAGTATATTGCACTCAGCCAGTGAAAATATTCCCGACGGAGGGTATCCAGGTCAGGGTACGGTTGTGTTGCAGTCGTACACGGCTGAAAACACCTATGATGCGGTTGGCTTTGGCCCAGGAACAGTAGCGCACCATGGAGTTTACCAGTATGAAAAAATATCGAAAAATGTGGTGGTTGAACAAACCGAGCAAACCATTCCTTCGCTCGGTTTTACGGCTAATTACACTATGGTGTATGTATACCAAACACCTTATTCTGGGATCTGGTATCAAAACTTCGCGGATGGGTTGATTATATTTTCGGGTAGGTTTACTACCTTCACTAGTAGTAATTGAATCAGACTCCCTCTAACTTTAATCAACTAAGAATAAGGAACAACATGTCCGGCACGCAAATTGAGTTACTGAAAGTCTGGTATATATTTTCATTCAGTTTGGGTGTGTGGACTTGCCTTAATCTTACCGTGGCGCAGCAAGTCAAAACCATGATCAAGCTGACTATGGTGTCATATATCCTAGTATTACTGGTATCGCCCGTTAATGGTTATCTGGCCATAATGAACGATCAACCTATTCAATGGCTAAACCGCATCAGCCAAAACCTCACTTGGGCTTACGGGCCATTATTGTATTTTTTGGTAAAACAAGGGGTGTTAAAACAGGTAACAAAGGGTGAACTTGTTTTGCATCTCACGCCGCTAATTTTAGTGAACGTCTTACGTCTACTCCCGGTGCTAGCCGAATACAACTGGCTCTTATTAACCTTACTTTTCATTCAAATATTTACTTATGCAAGCTACACGGTTTACCTTTTAAGCCAGCATAAAACTAGGCTTAAAAATCTATTCACTGGGCATCAAAATACACTCTACTTTTGGATGATGTTTTTTGCTATTGGGCTGCTGATAACCACCTTGGTTGACATTATTATCCTTAGTGCGTTTAACCTAGGATTAACCCCTGATATAAATTTGGTGACTACTTTAGCCTGTTTAATTTCAATCTATGTCAATAGCATCGCTTTATGTTCTGTTTTTCGCCCGCAATTTTTTACAACTGCTAATGAAGTAAATGATGTTCAAAGAGAGCCGCCGTCACAAAAATTGCGCAACGTGGAGCTATCCCCTGAAGCCGCCGCAGATTTACAGTCTAAACTTGACTGCTTAGTGCAGGAGTTTCAACCGCATATGGATGACGATATTTCTTTGCCAAAGCTGGCATCCTTGTTAGGCGTGACTAGAAATCAGTTGTCAGAATTGTTTAACTTGCACATGAGTATCAGTTTTTACGACTTTTTAAACGAACTGCGTTATCAAGAATCGTTAAAGTTGCTGAATCAAATCAGTCATAAATATTCCATTGCTGATGTTGCTTATCAAGCCGGTTTTAACAATAGGAATACCTTTTATAAAGTGTTTAAAGAGAAGTCTGGAGTTACACCTACTCAATATAAAAAGCTTAACTAGTCTTTGAACTTTTGAAAAGTTTCACAGCTTAAAAAGAAAGGTTTAAGTGAAGCATATGCTTATTCAAAATATTCGTTTTTTACTTTTGGTTATAGAAGTAAACTTGGCTAATACGACGGGTGAACCGGGATTTAAATTCGTCAACGTCAAGCATTTTGCAGTTAAGAACTAAAGTAACTGCTCTCACAGATTCGAGTCAAAAACCATCACGACGATGGCGCGTAGCGTGCTTTTCATTTCTTATAAAAAATACAGAATCTTCATGAAGAACAACTCAAGTGAGACAACCCGCCGACCTCAAAATACTCAGTTGGTTTCAAGCGATAGTATTTATCTTCAATTAACTTTGATTGTTCTGCATAGGGTTGAGTCATTATCTCTTGGAGTTCGTGTATGAGTGCATAATCGCCCATTGCTGCTTGTTGATAAGCTGGCACCAAAAACCATTCGCGTAAAATGTATTTTGGGTTAACCATTTTCATTTGTTTAGCGATTTCTTCATTCGAACTAGGTGAAGTGTCATTGCTGATATTCGCGCTAAATAACAGAGTTTTCCAATTTTCTAACCAGTGCGTCCAGTGTTTATCTAACTCTGTGGCATCTATGCTGTTGGCATTAGTTTTGAGGGCGTGATTGGATCCGTTATTGTAAAAACTTTTCTTTAACGGGCTAATGTCGCTGGGGATTGACGAAAGCTCGCGGAAGAAAATAGTGTAATCCACCGGTGTTTGAGTCATTAGGGTTTCTAATTCGCCAATCAACAGATTGAAAGCTGACTGGTCGGCTTCCGTTTTTAATGAGCGTAAACCTAATTTGGCGGCCAACATGGTTTTCATTTTTGTGTTCATAATCTTAGAAAACTCATCTTGGATTTGCTCAAGTTCAGCTAGCTTGTCTTGATGTTCTGCCAATAAAGGCTGTAATGCAGAACAAAACATCTCAAAGTTTTTGTGCGCGGCATTGGGTTGGTTCATGAAAGAGAAGTGTTGTCCGCCACCAGTCCAAGGTTGATAATAAGGTTGATAGCTATCGCAAAAACCAAAAGGACCATAATCAAGGGTAAAGCCCCCTACCGCGCAGTTATCGCTGTTGAAATTACCTTGGCAAAACCCTACGCGGATCCAATTAGCAACCAATGATGAAAGGCGATCTTGATACTTACGCGCCAGTAACAATACTTTATCGGGGGTCGACAGCTGGCTGTCGATTTCGTCGCTGTACTCGCGGTCAATCGCGTGAAGTACAATTTTTTCCAGCTCTTCCAATGCAGCCGGATGTTGCTCGAACCGCACTCTACGAGCAAAAAGTTCTAATTGGCCAACCCGCAAAAACGACGGCGCAACCCTTGTTGATATGGCGGTAGGTTCATCAAAATATCTGTCGGGATCTTGCGATAACGACCCAGGTGAATACCAGGGGCGCTGCACTGTGTCGGTTTTAGACACGTATAAACTTAACGACCTTGATGTAGGTACGCCCAGTGCGTACATGTGTTCTTGAGCTAAAAATTCGCGAATACTTGAGCGTAATACTGCGCGACCGTCTGCGCCACGACAATAGGGTGTTTGACCGCCCCCTTTTAGTTGCATCTCCCAGCGTTGACCGTTAATGACAGCTTCAAGTACAGAAATAGCACGACCGTCGCCATAACCATTACCCGTTCGAAACGGACACTGCTGAAAGTATTCTCGCCCATAAATGGAAAGTGCATAACCTGTTGCCCAACCGGTTTTGCGCATTGGGACTGGCACCTTAGAGGTATCGCCGGAGAACATACGCATAAAGTCGACTGACTGCGCCATGCTGTCGCAAAAACCTAGTTCATTGAAGAAGGTTTTGCTGTGGGCTATATACTCTGGTTGGCTAATCGGAGTAGGGTTAACCGGTACGTAATGACCCGAGAAAACTTGCCGAGGTGCATGGTCGACACCATTTTCTGTCGCGTCTGGATCACAATTGAGTGTGTCCATCAGGGAATAATTAGCCAAAGACGCAAGATCCTTAAGCGTAGAAATTGTAGCAGCGTTTTTTTCAGGCGATGTGTTTGTCATACTTGTGGATACCAAGGCGCGTAAAGGAAAATGTTAAGACTTGCTATCTTACCTTATTCGGAATGTCGATACCTGTGATCTGCAAGGGACACTTTGTTTTTCTGAAATTGGTATTAGCTTAAGGACGAACTAACTCAGCCCTTAACTTCATGGCTTTTACTCTTAAATCACAACCTTGGGCATGATCATTCACCATGCCCATTGCTTGCATAAATGCATACATAGTTGTGGGACCTACAAATTTCCAACCGCGCTTTTTTAAGTCTTTAGATAAAGCCACTGATTCTTCACACGTGGCCATAAACTCTGGCGCAATAGCCTCATTTCGTTTGGGTTCAAACTGCCAAAAGTAATGAGCTAATGAACCAAATTCTGCAATTAATTCTTGTGCGCGTTTAGCGTTGTTGATGGTGGCTGTAATTTTTCCGCGATGACGTATTATGCCGGCATCTAACACTAAACGTTCAACATCGTCTTCGGTAAACTTAGCCACCAGATTAAAATCAAACTGTGCAAAGGCCGCTCTGAAATTTTCGCGTTTTACTAAAATAGTCAGCCAACTTAGGCCTGATTGAAATCCTTCTAAACAGATTTTTTCAAATAGTCGCTGATCATCGGTTACCGGATAACCCCATTCGTTTTCGTGATAGGCAATATACTGTGGTGTGGCTTTGCACCAAGCACATAAGGCTTTGCCATCCTCGGCGATATAAATATCTGACATAGTTACAATTTCCTTATTTGTTGAAAGTATCTGGCTCTTAGGTTTGCTTTCAATGATCGCATGAATTTTCAGGACATGCATTATAACCACTCTTTTAATACGTTGAGCGACCCTTTAAGGGAGCAACAAAGGCATCAGCTTGTAATCAAGATGAGATCTTCAATACCGACTATGGTCTAATTTTGAGTTGAAAGCTTTTCATTTATAGTTTCATCTTTAATCGTCAAACTTTTATTTTGGACATGTCGTGCAAGGTAAACGCTACGTCGATATTCCCGAAAATAGTAACGATCTAATTTGTCGTGTCGCCATTTTGATTTAATTGCAGGTGTAGAGAAATTGAACTAGGTTTAACTATCACCTACATATTATCGTTGGAAGTTTTTCAGAACAGGAATGTTTAATTTTAGCAAACAGAGGTTTATGTATGTCCTTGCGTTTTGGTATTGTTTTACAGATTTTATTTCTTGTTATTGTGTCCTGCCATTTATCAGCCCGTCCGGTTGGCAAAGAAGATAAAAATAATCCTAAAGCACATATTGAATATGCACTAAGTCAACAAAAGTCAGACCCAAACGAAGCCTACAAAGCGTTAGATTATGCCTATAGATTGGCAACGGAACAGAATAAACAACACCTGATTGTGAGAGTGTTAATCGAGCAAGCTCAAACAGCAAAACTTGAAAAAAAATACTTGATGGCAGAAAAATATTTGTTTCAAGCCGAGAGAGTCATGTTACCGCTCAACAACGCTAGGCTATCGGTAGACATGTTAAGCAATATGTCTTCTATTCAACGGTATTTAAAAAATTATGAAAGGAGTATGGATTATATCCATCGAGCTTTGGTGATTGCTCGTAAAAGTAATGAACCTAGTCTGGTATTTAAAAGCTTACTTATCAAAGGTACCTTGTTACAAACAATGAAGCGGTTTGAAGATGCCGTAACGGTTTACTTATTGGCGCAACGTCATATGTCTAACGAAACCAACCGTAATGTGCTGAGGTTGTATAGAAATACCGCAAATGCCTATAAAAATATTAAAGAGTTTGAATCCAGTATTCGTTATTACAAAAAAGCGTTGGCTTTTCTAGAAAGTAACGAAAATGAAGCCGCAATGCCAAATACCATTATTGAGTTGGCCAAAACACAGGCCCAAATTGGCCAATATTCGGAGGCTATAGAGAACGCAAAGCGATCTTTGACCATGGCCCGCACACTTAAAAATGAAAAACAAATATTAAAGTCACTCTCTTCATTATCAATTTTTTATAGAAAAATTAGTAGCTACGAAGATGCTTTAATAAATGGTCTAGAAGCCATAGAGTTAAATCAAAAAAACAACAGTATTAATGGATTAGCGGCCTCTTTAAACTCTATTGGACTGGTATACCTTCATTTAAACCAGAGTGAAAATGCTAAGGCATACTTTTCTCAGGTTATAGATATTGCTAGTGCTGAAATCAACCCTAAATACCGTGCGGCGGCGCTTAGAGATTTAGCTAAGTTGCTCTCTGCTGATGGGCAACATAACAAGGCGATTGAGTTATCAAACGAAGCCTACGAAATATACGAACGAGTAGGTGATCGAAGTGGGTTAGCTACGGTTAAAAAGAACATTGGTTATGTTTATTACCAAATGGGCAAAGAGACGGATGCTATTCAAACCTATCATACGGCCATTACCCTATTTGAGTCATTAAAGGATGTGTGGAATCAAGCCGAGACCCAAGCGTATCTTGCTATCGTATATTCTAATGTAGATATCTCAGAATCAGTCTCTCTTGCAAAAAATAGTTTGGAGTTAGCTAATAGAATAGGGGCAAAAGCCTTGTCTGAGTTGGCCTATAGTGCGTTAATTTTAGCTGAAGAAAAGCGTCATAATTACAAACAGGCACTGGCTTACGCAAAAACTAAGGAGGCGTTAACTGATGAAATCAAAACGGATACGATTAATAAACGCTCTGCAGAGATGTATATCATTTTAGATGTAGAAAAAAAAGAAAGGGCATTTGAGAGATTGAAGCGCGAAAAGTCGTTGATTTCGCTAGAGTTAGACAATGAAAAAAATAAATTAAGCCTTTTGGAAAAAGAAAACAAGATAGCTGAGCTACAAAACAAAAATACCCTGCTTATCGCAAGCCTGATAGCGCTTTGTTTGATTATTAGTGTGTTGGTAGTTGGCCGAGTATATTTGAAGACTAAGTACACCACTATCTTTATGGTGCTGTTGTTTGTGGCGTTAATATTGTTATCTTTTAATTCATTTAGTGTCGATCTTATCAAGACTACAACTGGTGATTCAGCGCTAGATGTACGCCCCAAATATACTCACGCAATTTTAAAAAAATCCTTAGAATTAAGTACTGAAAAGTTTGGGCCTTTTGAGCTTGTAGTAATAGATAAGGCGCTTTCGAACGACTTGAAAAGGTGGATGATTTACGATGGTATAGATATTAATGTGGCCATGTCCATGGCGTCTCCAGATTGGGAGTATTTAACGTTACCTATTCGCATTCCAATTAGGCGAGGGGTGGGGAGTTATCGTTTACTGGCTATTCACGAGAAGAATCAAAATACCTTTAAAGATATTGCTTCGGTTAAGGCGTTAAAAGCGCTGACGGTAGGCGTACAAGAAGGTTGGATACTCAATGAGGTGTTAGATGAGGAAGGATTTATACTAGTAAAAAGTACCTCATACGACAGTACATTTAAAATGCTTGATAAACGCCGCTTTGATTTTATTCCTAGAGGCATACATGAAGTGTATGACGAACTCGCGATACGAGAAAAAGAATTATCAAGTTTAATGATTGAGCCTAGGTTAGCGATATATTTGCCCCAGCCTTACTACATATTTGTTTCGCCTAAAGCGCCTCGAATAGCCCAAAGGATAGAGTTTGGTTTAGAAAAAATGATTGCTGAAGGGGTTTTACAAGAGATGTTTAACCAGTATTTTGCCGATTTTATTGAGAAGGCAAACTTATCCAATCGGACAATCATTCACTTGGACAATAAGTATTTGACCAAAAAAACGCCGATAGAACGTAAAGAACTTTGGTTAAAGTTTGATTTAGAGAATGCTCAATAAGGCCTTGAGCTATTTTGAAATTACAATTGTGCAGCTCATACAATAATAGGTACTGCAAGATGCAGTACCTATTATCAAACAACTCACTCAGTGCATGTGGTAATTTTTTGTTCATCACGGGAGATGATTATAGAGGCTCCAGGGAATCCAGTCGCACCTGTTATTAGTTCGTCTTCTGACGGAACAATAATGTCATAGAATCTATCGTCAGCTAATGTGCTGCTACTTGCGGCATAGAGTAACGGGCTGATACTTGGGCCTTGGTGGAAGGTTTCCATCAAAATTTCTGCTTGGTATAAATGACGTAACTCACATGGAATAAAAGGAGAGGTACCTTGTTTTACTTGGGCGGTAGTACCGTAGATTGCTTTTACGTCTGTGATACGAGAACTTGGATCATAGCTGCCAACTTGCAGATTATCTGGATTAGTAAAGCTGCCACTCGGTGTACGCCAATCTACAAATGCTCTGTCGATACGAACAGCAGCACCGCAACTATTTGATTGAATTTTTTGTACATCAAATTTGCCATTGATGGCCTGCCACGGCTGGATCATGACAGCAGCATTTCCGTCTTTACAGCCAATGTTATAACCAAATATGTCTTCTATGATCATGGTTTCAATGGGGGCTTTTCCACCAGATGCATGAGGTGCGTCTGTTTCAATCCGTAATGTTGCCCCGCCACCTAGAGAATCAATATTTTTAAAGAATATGTTTTTTGCAACACGAGTTTGTACCGCGCCATAACCACCATGAGCATTGATAACGGAAATATCTTTGACTAAACCTTTGGTTGCGCCCGCATATATTCCATTTTTCACACTGGGTATAAAGTTAACTGAAGAATGAATAGTGTGTTTGTCTTTAATAAAAGCGCCACGGATCATAAAATTTTCGACTTCTGACACCCTAAAAGGCATGACTCTAGGCTCTTGCCTAACGGTAGCCTCGGGTGTTAGCGGATAAACCGGGTATAAGCTGTCGGGTAAACTCGTCATGTCTATGGTAAATTTTTCGGATTCTGAGGTTGAACGAATACTCACATTCGACACATCTAAATCGTTGTAACCCAAATGAAAAGTAGGGCCGTTCCAGGTGACACGTACAGGTGTGATAATCGCTGCAGGGTCGATAAATAAATGCACATTCGTTTTTAATACAATTTCACCAAATAACCAATCACCCGCAGGAATCTTGATAATGCCGCCACCTAAATCAGCCAACTCGGTTATCAGTGCGTTTAAGTTCCCTGAGTCGTTACCGTTGGCATTGGTTAGCGTTTTTTGACGTTCTTCAGGAATAGTTAATGAGGTATCTTCAAAAAAGTCACTTTCTGCTAAAAACTCAGGCAAGCTTGGATCAGAGCAGGCGGGGTAATCTGTACTACCGTTTGCACATGTTGGAGCTGTGCATACAGGGTAGTCAGTTCCGCCATTTGCACAAACTGGCGCGGTACAAGCTGGATAATCTGTGCCTCCATTTGAACATTCGATAATCTCATCAATTGCAGTACTGCTGCCACTGCCGCAGGATGAGAGTGTTAGAAATACGGCCACTAAAATTATGCTAATGAATTGTTTTACCATGATACTAAAACTTTAAAGATATGATGTTTGAAAAGATGGTACCATAGGTGTTGGTGATTGGAAATTAATGCAAAGGTAAATGAATAAAGTGAGCGGGAAATCGTTAATTGCCAGATGAGTTATTATTTAGACACAAAAAAAGGCCTTTCGGCCTTTTCTTTTATCGCTATTGTCGAATATTCAGTTATTCAACCGTCACCGACTTTGCAAGGTTACGTGGTTGGTCTACATCCGTACCTTTAATAATTGCTACATAATAAGATAACAACTGAAGTGGTAAGGTATAAACAATCGGTGCAATGATATCTTCACAATGCGGTACATTAATGACTTTCATTGTATCGTCACTTTCAAAATTTGCGTCGGTATCAGCAAATACATACATCAAACCACCACGAGCTCGGACTTCTTCAACGTTAGATTTTAGTTTTTCAATTAAATCATTTTTAGGGGCGACTACTATAACCGGCATTTCAGCATCAATCAGCGCTAGTGGCCCATGTTTTAGCTCTCCTGCAGCATATGCTTCGGCATGAATATAAGAAATTTCTTTTAACTTAAGGGCGCCTTCCATTGCGATTGGGTATTGATCGCCTCTACCTAAGAATAAGCTGTGATGTTTATCAGCAAAGTCTTCTGCTAGATCTTCGATAGAACCTGCTAAAGCTAACACTTCTTCAAGTTTGTTAGGTAAGGTTGTTAATGCATGTAAAACAGACTTTTGAGTTTCTTCAGACATGCCGTGATACTTACCAATGGCTGCTGTCATCATCAATAGTCCAACTAATTGTGTGGTGAAAGCCTTGGTTGACGCTACGCCTATTTCTGCTCCTGCTTTGGTCATAAAGGCTAGGTCAGATTCACGTACCAAGGAAGAACCATTAACATTACAAATAGACAAACTAGAACGATACCCGAGCTCTTTTGCCAAACGTAATGCGGCTAATGAATCGGCTGTTTCACCAGATTGCGAAATAGTGACGAGTAATGAATTTTTAGGTACAAAAGATTTGCGATATCTAAACTCACTTGCAATTTCTACGCTACAGGATACGCCCGCTAACGCTTCTAACCAATAACGTGCCACCATGCCAGAGTGATAACTTGTGCCACAAGCAATGATTTGAACGTGTTCAATGGTTTTGAATATGTCTTCAGCGCCAGCACCAAAACAATCTAAGCTGAGCTCGTCACCAACAATTCGACCTTCTAATGTATTACGAATGGCAATCGGTTGTTCGTACGTTTCTTTCAACATGTAATGACGATATTCACCCTTGTCGCCTGCATCGTGGCTAACTTCAGACTCTTTTGCTTCACGTTGGACCGGGTTACCGTCAATATCAAAAATATTAACCTCAAAACGTGTTACTTCGGCAACGTCGCCTTCTTCTAAAAATGCAAATTTACGAGTAACGGGTAGTAGTGCCATCATGTCTGAGGCAATGAAGTTTTCACCCAAGCCATAACCTATGACTAGTGGGCTACCAGAGCGCGCCACAACCATTTTGTCGGGGGTATTTGAGTCAGTGACTACTGTGCCATAAGCGCCTTCTAATTGTTTAACTGTTGTTTGTACAGCAGCCAACAAAGAATCATGAGATTTGAGTTCGTGATGAACTAAGTGGGCAATAACTTCGGTATCTGTTTCAGAAGTAAATATATAACCTAGGCTTATTAGTTTTGTGCGTAATGTTTCGTGATTTTCAATGATGCCATTATGCACTATGGCAATATTGTCAGAAGAAATATGTGGATGGGCATTGCTTTCACTTGGTACACCGTGTGTAGCCCAGCGAGTATGCGCAATCCCAGTGCCGCCAACTAATGGATTAGTCGCGACAGCATCTGCTAGTTCTTGCACTTTTCCTAAGCGACGAACACGTTGCAAACTACTATCAGAATTGATGATTGCTACACCTGCTGAATCATATCCTCTATATTCAAGGCGCTTTAACCCCTCTACTAAAATATCAACTACGTCACGCTGTGCTACTGCACCAACTATCCCACACATAAAATGTTCTCCGTATTATTGGGTAGAGGCGCAGAATACTTCAACGCCTTGCTGTTCAATTAAATTCTTGGTTTTTAAATCTATTTCGTCATCAGTAATTAAGATGGATATTGATTTCCATGGCAATTCCACATTGGGAATTTTACGCTGTAATTTTTCAGATTCGGCCATAACAATCACTTGATTCGCTACGTCTGCCATGACACGGCTTAAATGGGTTAATTCGTTGAAAGTGGTAGACCCCTTTTCAATGTCTAAACCAGCGGCGCCTAAAAAAGCCTGATCGAAATTATAAGCTTGTAACATTTGTTCGGCCATTTGACCTTGAAAAGAGTGAGATTGAGCATCCCATGAACCACCCGTCATGAGGACTTTGGGCTCGTTTTCTTGTTCTAATAATGAATTGGCAACATGCAAAGAATTTGTCATGACCACTAGGCCTAACTTGCTTTTTAATTCTGGAATGAGTGCTGACGTGGTACTGCCGCTATCAATAATAATACGATTGTGATCTTTGATTAAGGTCGCAGCTAATTTTGCAATGGCAATCTTTCGAGTTGAAACTTTTTCACTAGAAAGTTCAGACGATTCTACGGGCAATAGTACCGCGCCACCAAATTTTCTAAGCAATAGGCCGTTATTTTCCAATTCAGCGAGATCTTTACGAATCGTAACTTCAGAAGTTGAAAATGATTTAGATAAGAGATCAACAGATACCTCACCATCTAAATTCAGGCGCTCTATAATGGCTCTTCGTCTTTGTTGAGTATTGCGTTTTTGCATTTATTTGATAATTAAGTTTCAAAACGAAATTTATTTTAGTCTTTAACTTTCGATTATCAAGTATTAATTTCGAAATGTAAGTATGTTTACTAATACTTTAGTTCAAAAAGTGCTCACTAGGCTTGCTGATAAGTTAATGCAATATATATTTAATAGGTTACCTTAAAGCTGGAATATTTAGATAATGCGTAGTTTGCGGTCAGGTTGTTTAGTCATAGTATTTTTGAGTGTAAGTTGGGGATTGAGAGCACAGTCGATCCATATAGTTGCACCTTATTGGCCCGATTATACTAATAAGGACGGCAGTGGAATGTATTTTGAGGTTATCAAAAAAGCATTGCCAAATTGTAAATGTACATTCACATCCAGTGAGTTTTTGCGTGCTAAGAATCAGTTTTTACAAAACAAGGCTGATATTTTTGTGGGGGTCTACAAAGAAGAGCTTCCTCATGCTGTTTTTCCAAAATGGTATTTAGATACAGAT
>NZ_JBPOFP010000017.1:0-54014 GCF_051252315.1 Paraglaciecola sp.
GTTTTGCATACTTCTTCGATACTCAATGAGGTGGAAGCCTTTACTACCATATTATAAAAGTTATCACCTTCAAACCCGACAGATTCACTTTCATAAACTGAAGATAAAACTAACTCTCCGAAAACTTGATACATTCCTTGTAGGCCAGATTTTGTATGTTTTTCCCGATCAATATTACTGCCAACACTGATATATATTTGATGATGGTTAGTCAATGAGCTCAACCTACTTGTCCTTTGCAAAATTCCACTGCAACATTTTTTGCATTGGCTAAGATATCTGGTTTACTCAATTTTAGTTTAACCACTGAAATTGAGGGAAATTGCTCTAAAATACTATCGATTAAGTAATTAGCTAGCGATTCTATAAGCTTAAATTTTGATTGTTCTGCTGCATGAATGACGGCTGATGCAATTTGTGCATAATTAAGCGTATCTTCGACATTATCAGATTGAGCAGCAATACTAAGATCAGCTTCAATTTCAATATCGAACAATAACCTTTGCTTATTTTCTCTCTCCCAATCGTACACGCCAATCAGCGAATAAGCTTCGAGTTGTTCGATATAAATTTTTTGCATAAGAGATCCGCGCAGTAATTTGTGGAGGATTGTTATATTCTGCACAGATTGTAACTCATTCTATTCTAACGAAACAATTAAGATGTGAAGAGTTATCAAAGTTAAATTAACCTGAACTTGGGATAAGAAGAGTCGCCTAGGTTCAGTTTTCATATAAAATTCATATACTTATAAATTAGCACTTGTTTACGATTACTTTTAGCTCACTCGATGACGAAATTTTTATCGTATAGCAAGGCGGCTTTTCGTGCGCAATAGCTGGCTATTGTTAGAAAACCCAACGCCGCTAGGCGCAAAAAGAGCGTTATTGAGAGGTTCGGCTTATCCCGAGCTCAGGTTAAATTATGCAGAGGCATTCGAGAAACCCAATATGACAGCATTAACAATACTAATGTTTTCGCTAGCCTATTTATTAGGTTCGATTTCTAGCGCTATATTAGTAAGCAGATTATTTAATTTAGGAGACCCAAGGCAACAAGGTTCTGGAAACCCCGGTGCTACTAATATTTTTAGGCTTGGTGGAAAAATTCCAGCTTTTTTGGTACTCACTTTTGATTTACTAAAAGGCACTATACCCGTTTGGTTTAGTTACTACTTAGGTTTACAACCAGTCCATCTTGCCTTTGTGGCTGTATTTGCTTGCTTGGGCCATATGTACCCGCTATTTTTTGGTTTCAATGGCGGAAAAGCCGTAGCTACAGCCCTTGGTGCCACTTTACCACTTGGACTTGATTTAGCAGCCCTACTCATAGTGACTTGGTTTTTAGTGTCCTACTACAGTGGTTATTCATCACTTGCCTCTTTAGTCACCTTTGCGCTTGCACCTTTATTCACCTGGATAATAAAACCCGACTACGCGCTCCCAGTAGCGATATTAAGTACCTTGATTATTGTTAGACATAGAAAAAACATCATTCGTCTTATTTTCAACCAAGAAACAAAAATACGCGACAAAAACTAAACCGCGGCTAATTCCTCTAAAGACCATCTAGGTTGAGCTTTGGTAGACAAGTCCTCTACTTCGTTGGCTTTTAACCTTTGTAAACCCGCGTAGGCTATCATAGCTCCATTATCTGTACAGAATTCTAATCTAGGATAAAAAACCTCTCCCTTTATGGACTTCATCATATCGGCCAACTGCAAACGCAACTGTTTATTTGCACTTACACCACCTGCTATAACTAACCTTTTTAACTTGGTTTGTTTCAAAGCTCTTTTACATTTAATGGCTAATGTATCAACCACGGCTTCTTGAAAAGCAAATGCAATATTAGCCTTAGTTTGTTCACTACCATCAGACTCACGAATAGTATTAGCTGCAAACGTCTTTAACCCACTAAAACTAAAATCTAAGCCAGGTTTGGTAGTCATAGGTCGAGGAAACTTGTAGTGACCTGGCTCCCCTTTCTCAGCTAGTTTTGCTAACAATGGGCCACCGGGATAATCTAAGCCTAAAAGTTTAGCCGTTTTGTCAAAGGCTTCTCCTGCAGCATCATCTACTGACTCGCCAAGCACTGTATATTGCCCAATTCCCTTAACTTCAACCATCATAGAGTGTCCACCAGACACCAACAAGGCCACGAATGGAAATTCAGGTTTGGGCTCATCCAACATTGGCGCTAATAAATGACCTTCCATGTGATGTACACCTACTGCAGGCAAATTCCAAGCGTAGGACAAGCTGCGTGCAACAGAAGAGCCCACTAGCAAAGCCCCTACCAATCCAGGACCTTTTGTAAAGGCAATTCCATCTAAATCCTTGACCGAACAATTAGCGTCTGACATAGCTTGTTTAATTAAAGGCACTATTTTCCGCACATGATCTCGAGATGCTAACTCTGGCACTACTCCACCATAATCGGCGTGCAACTTTACTTGACTATAAAGTTGATGAGACAATATCCCTAATTGCTCGTCATATATTGCAACGCCTGTTTCATCACAGGACGTTTCGATACCCAAAACACGCATATTTTTACTAATTTATTAATTTTGATGCTCGGCATTTTACTGGTCTAGCAAAAAAGCGCCAATTATTTTGAAGATATTCGTTTTTTAGCTTATCAAGGCTTTACTTCTACTGCGGATATGATTAGAATTCCGCACCATTTTTAACCGAGCTGGTCACATTTAGTACTAGTTCGAACAATTATTATATTTTTGAGGTGAGATTTTAATGCCAATCGTTAAAGTTAGAGAGAACGAACCTTTTGATGTTGCATTGCGTCGTTTTAAACGTTCATGTGAAAAAGCAGGTGTACTTTCTGAAGTTCGTCGTCGCGAATTTTTTGAAAAACCTACTTGGGAACGTAAGCGTAAGAAAGCTGCCGCTAAGAAACGTCTTTTGAAGAAGTTATCTCGCGAAAACGCTCGTCGCATCAGATTGTACTAATCTCTCCTTTGGCGCGTTGTATTTCAATTTAGTTGAAACTAGCGCGCCAAAAGAAGTTTTACCACATATCCTTTTTCCGTTTTTTCACTGAGTCATTCCATGTCTGTATTAGATGATTTAAAAAATGCACAAAAAGATGCTATGCGCGCTAAAGACAAAGTTCGTCTTGGCACTATTCGCATGGTTTTAGCCGCTGTTAAGCAGCGTGAGATCGATGAACGCATCGAGCTTAAAGACAGTGACGTTATTGCGATACTGACTAAAATGGTAAAACAGAGAAAAGACGCTGCTAGTCAGTTTGAAACCGCTAATCGCCAAGATTTAGTCGACGTAGAACTTGCTGAAATAACTATTTTACAAGACTTTTTACCACAAGCGCTTACCGATGCAGAACTTGAAGCTTTAATTGCTCAAGCGATGCAAGAATCGGGTGCTAGTGGCATGCAAGACATGGGGAAAGTCATGGGTTGGTTAAAACCTAAAGTTCAAGGTCGTGCAGATATGGGCCAATTAAGCGGCAAAATAAAAGCACAACTAAACGCCTAATATACTGTTGATAGTTATTCACCAAACCGCACTTGTTGCGGTTTTTTGTTTTTTAACCTTTAAAAATCAAGGTTAACTTTTCTAAACTGTTCATATCATGACTATTTATAGAAAAGTGTGGCATCATACTTAATCAATTAATGTAGAGAACATACACTCAGAATGTCAGGCCGTATTCCTCGTGACTTTATAGATGACCTAATTGCTCGAACAGATATTGTCGAAGTAATTGATGGTCGCGTATCACTAAAAAGAGCCGGTAGAAATCACCAAGCATGCTGCCCTTTTCATAACGAAAAAAGCCCCTCTTTTACCGTTAGTCAAGATAAACAGTTTTACCACTGTTTTGGTTGTGGCGCTCACGGTAATGTAATCTCATTTTTAATGGAATTCGATAGATTAGAATTCCCAGAAGCTATTGAAGAACTTGCCCAATATCACAGTATTGAAGTCCCTCGCGAAAAAGGCTCAGCACCGGCTTTAAGCGCTGAACAAAAACAGCAAAAAAATAATGACTATGAACTCATGGAAAAAGTGAGCAAATACTTTTCTCAACAATTAAAGGTTCACGAACAAAAAGATAAAGCGGTTAATTATTTAAAAGGCCGCGGATTAAGTGGCGAGATAGTCAAAGCGTTTGATATGGGATATTCGCCACCAGAGTGGGATTCAATTTTAAAAAACTTTGGAACCGACCCCGCCACACAACAACAATTGCTTGATTTAAAGTTAATTACGGAAAACGATAAAAGAAGAAGATTCGATTTTTTCCGAGATCGCATCATGTTCCCTATTCGTGACAAACGAGGACGAGTGATAGGGTTTGGTGGCCGAGTATTAGAAGATGGGGGTCCTAAATATCTAAACTCCCCAGAAACTCGAATATTTCATAAAGGCCACGAACTTTACGGACTCTTCCAAGCCAAGCAAGCACATAGAAATTTACAACGCGTGATGATTGTAGAAGGCTACATGGACGTAGTGGCATTAGGTCAATTTGGTATCGACTATGCTGTCGCTTCACTTGGTACAGCCACCACTCCTGAACATATCCAAATGTTATTTCGTTCAACCAGCGAAGTCATATGTTGTTATGACGGAGACCGTGCAGGTCGTGAAGCAGCATGGCGAGCATTAGAAAATGCACTAGCGTTCTTGAAAGACGGCGTACAAATGAAGTTTTTGTTTTTACCTGATGGCGAAGATCCTGATACCTTAGTTCGTCAAATAGGCAAAGAGGCTTTTGAACAAAAGTTGAATGTCGATTCTGTACCTTTATCCAAGTTTTTCTTTGATAACTTATTACAGCGCCATCAAATCAGCAGCAATGAAGGAAAAGCCGCTTTAAAAACGGAAGCGTTGCCACTTATAGAACAAATACTAGGTGATAATATACGTGCAAGTTTAATTGCAGACCTCAGCACCCATATGGGTGAGCATAATAAACACAAATTAGAAAACGATATAATCAAGGCCAATCAAAATAAAGAACCTAAAAAGTTAGATTATAACTTACCCAACAAAAGCAACATCTCTCCCGTCCGTATGATGTTACGTTTATTACTCGATGACCCAAGCATAGCCACATCTTGTCCAAATGCAGATCCAAGTTTGTTAGCAGGAACTTCAATTCAAGGTGTCAACATGCTAAACGAGGTGTTTCAGTTGTGTAGGAACAAACCAACTGCCAACACAGGCCAGATACTTGAACACTTTAGAGGCCACCCGCATAGTGGTCACTTAACCAAGCTTTTAACGTGGGAATATGCTGAACAAAATCAAGCCGCAGTGTTTGAAGACAGCTTTGCAAAACTACTCGATTGGCATTTACAAGGCCGCATGGACGAATTATTTGCTAAATCAAGAACCAGTTTTTTAACAGAACAAGAAAAACAAGAGTTAAACCTACTTGTAAAAGAACAAAGATGACCCAACATCTGGTAGTAAGGTAGTTAAGTCTGCTATACTGGCGAATTCGCTAAAGGTTTAGTGTTTATAAGAAGACTAACCAAGTTATTTTTCGGCAAACAATTTATTACGATGTAAAATTTTTCTCTAAGAAGAGTTGTACAGAATTTTTTAATCAATTCAATAAGTGTAAGGTTATATGGTGCAAAGCAAGCAGTCGCAGATAAAACTCCTCATTGCTAAAGGTAAAGAACAAGGCTATTTGACTTTTGCGGAAGTTAACGATCACCTTCCACAAGACATTGTCGACTCGGATCAAATCGAAGACATCATACGCATGATCAATGACATGGGAATCAAGGTAGCTGAAACAGCACCTGATTCTGATGAACTTTTAATGCAAGAAAGTGATACCGATGAAGAAGTAGCTGAAGCTGCGGCTCAAGCACTTGCAACCGTTGAAAGTGAAATAGGTCGAACAACAGATCCAGTGCGTATGTATATGCGTGAAATGGGGACAGTAGAACTTCTGACCCGTGAAGGCGAAATTGTTATCGCTAAACGTATTGAAGAAGGTATCAACCAAGTTCAATGTTCAGTTGCAGAATACCCAGAAGCCATTACTCATTTGTTAGATCAATGGGATTTATTCGAAGCCGAAGAAATTCGCCTTAGCGATATTATCATTGGTTTTGTCGATCCAAATGAACAAGACGTTGCACCTACTGCTACTCACGTTGGTTCTGAATTATCTGAAGAAGAACTAGAAGACGAAGACGGCGACAATGATGACGACGAAGATGAGGAAGAAGAAGACACTGGGCCAGATCCAGAACTTGCTCGTGAAAAGTTTGAAGCATTACGTAAACAATATGAAATTGTTCGTGACGTTATAGCAGCTAAAGGTCGTTCACACCCTGACTCTAGAGCCGTAATTCACGACTTAAGTGAAGTGTTTAAAGAATTTAGATTAACCCCTAAGCAGTTTGATCGCATGGTTAAAAATATGCGTAGCATGATGGATCGTATCCGTGTGCAAGAGCGTATCGTAATGAAACACTGCGTAACAACAGCTAAAATGCCGAAGAAAAACTTTATTAAGGCATTTTCAGGTAACGAAACATCGACCGACTGGTTGTTTGAAATCCTAAATTCTACGCTGCCTTACGCAGAAGAAATGCGCGTACATCAAGAAGAGCTTGAGCGTGCAATCAGCAAAATGAATACAGTTGAAGAAGAAACTGGTTTAATCATTGCTGATATTAAAGACATTAACCGTCGCATGTCTATTGGTGAAGCCAAAGCCAGACGAGCGAAAAAAGAAATGGTAGAAGCCAACTTACGTTTGGTTATCTCCATTGCGAAAAAATATACCAACCGAGGATTACAATTCTTAGATCTAATTCAAGAAGGTAATATCGGTCTAATGAAAGCGGTTGATAAATTCGAATACCGCCGTGGTTATAAATTCTCTACTTATGCAACATGGTGGATACGTCAGGCGATTACACGTTCAATTGCCGACCAAGCACGTACTATCCGTATACCTGTGCACATGATTGAAACGATTAACAAGCTTAATCGTATCAGCCGCCAAATGTTACAAGAAATGGGTCGCGAACCTTCACCTGAAGAGTTATCAGAACGCATGTTAATGCCTGAAGATAAAATTCGTAAGGTATTGAAGATTGCTAAAGAGCCAATTTCAATGGAAACACCAATAGGTGATGATGAAGATTCACACTTAGGCGACTTTATTGAAGACAGTACTATAGTACAACCTTTAGACTCTGCCACTGGCGGAAGTTTGAAAGATGCTACACAAGAAGTACTTGCAGGTTTAACAGCTCGTGAAGCAAAAGTATTAAGAATGCGTTTTGGTATCGACATGAATACTGACCACACACTTGAAGAGGTGGGTAAACAGTTTGATGTAACACGTGAGCGTATTCGTCAAATCGAAGCAAAAGCTTTGCGTAAACTTCGTCATCCAAGTCGCTCAGAACAACTTAAGAGCTTCTTAGACGAGTAACAAAATAGCAGAAATGACAGAAGCCCCACTCGTTAGTGGGGCTTTTTTATTGGTATAAACTAATCTCTATTGAAGAAAAGATGAATATACAATTTACAATTGCATTAATCTTGGCCGTATTTTCCCTATTTACCGCATGTAGCAAAGACATTCCTGCCGATCCTATGTGTAGGATACAAGCACAACAAAAAACACTCCCTCCTGCTCCGGCAGCCTGTTTGATAAAATTGAATGGCAAGTTACTGGCTATAGAAACTCTGAAAGAAAAAACATGGAGTGTACCGATAGAAAAACAAAATAAAGACCAAAGTGCTCAATGTTCAGCACACCAAGCGGCCTGGAACTCAACCGGACTCAATGTAGAAATAAGAGAATTACTTTTTGTTAGCCAGAACAACACTCACTATTTTGCCTGTACCGCCAATAATCCCTTGGGGGAAACGGAAGTACAGTTACCTGTGCCCGCTTGGTCAAAGCATAAAATTAACAAGATCCAATTAGTTAATCCATACGAAACTCGCCCCCAAGACTGGTCTGCAGCTTTTGACCTAGTCAAAATAAGAGACGCTTTTACACGATTACAACCCAAATAACCAAATGCAAATGATAGTAATTATCATTTGCATTATTTTAAGAAGTGTTTATCATCCTTGTTCCTTTTAAGTGAACGAGAAATTTTGGACACATACACTTCTATGAAAAATACAAATAACACAATAGCTTTGGGCGCACAGGCAGTAGCTGCTGCATTAATTTTCAACTCAGGACAAGTTGCAGCCCAAGAAAAAGCACCTAAATGCGAAGAAGACAACACAGTAGAATGTGAAGCGAATCAAACCGATCAAGCCATCGAAAGAATACGTATACATGGCGTACAAGATTCTGTTTATTTGTTTGAGAAGTCAGGCGATCTAAGACGAGTCGCTGATTTAGTAGACACTCCACAAGTTATCACTGTATTAACGCAAGACCAAATTCAAGAATCAGGCAAAACAGACCTTAAAGACATACTAGCCGCTCAAGCAGGCGTAACCTTAGGTACAGGTGAGAACGGTAATGCTTTTGGTGATAGATATATTATTCGCGGTCACGAAGCACGTAGTGACGTTTTTGTTGATGGATTACGAGATCCAGGTATGACAACTCGTGAAAGTTTTGCCACTGAACGAGTTGAAATAACCAAAGGCCCTAGTTCAACCTTCGCTGGTCGAGGCTCTTCAGGTGGTGCCGTTAACAGCGTAACCAAGACAGCGTCAACTGAATATAACTTTGGTCGTGTAGATGCTAGCGTAGGTTCTGATGAGCACACTCGATTAAGTGTAGATTACAACTTATCTTTGTCTGACGATGCAGCAATTCGTCTTAATGCCTTAACGGCTGAGCAAGACAAACCAGGTAGAGAAGGTATCTCTCGAGAACGTGACGGGCTGCAAGTTTCAGCCGTTTATTTACCACAAGACAGCCTATCTTTTATCGCTGATCTATATTATTTAGATGCTAAAGATGTACCTGATTTAGGTAGTTACTTTGATCAAACTACACGTGCTCCACTGAAAAATATTCCTGTATATGCGCAAGAATCCGACATGTTAGATTCTGAAGTCACTACACTTACCTTCAGAACTAAGTACGAAATTAACGAAGATTTTACTTTTTACAACGCAACCAGAGTGGGTAAAACCGAAAATGCCTACATCACCACTGGAATGCGAGGGGGTAATCGTGATGCAACAGACCCTGTCGCACCTAGTGCAGCCACACTTTCTATCAGTACACACCAAGGTTGGCAGGACGTTGATTACCTTAGTACCCAATTCAACCTTTTTTGGAATACTGAAGGGTTTGGCTTTAAACATAAATGGGTATTTGGTGCGGAATTTAGTGATGAGTCAGTTGATAACGGCGTATTTGATATTACCAATAATAATCCATCAAACTGTTTAACAAGTGGCCGTAGAGGCGTCACAGAATCCTACTGTCTATTAGATGGTAATGGCATACAAGTTGATAATATCAGCCAATTAATGGGTCGTAGTTATCAACGAGGCATTACTGACGCCGCATACGATATTAAAACCAGCTCAATTTATGCAATGGACACTGTTGCACTTTCCAAGCACTTAGAATTATTTTTTGGCCTAAGACGAGACAGCTTTGATTTGAGCAATGACACAATTGGCCGTAGTGGCGAGTTTTTATATGACTACTCAGATCAAATGTACAACGGCCATATTGGTTTAGTTTACGACTTTAACCAAGACACGAATGTTTATGTCAATTACAGCACAGCGACTAACATCAATGGCGGTGAATCTGACCTAGGTGCTAGTTGTGGTTATGGAGGATTATGTGGCACGCCTGAGCAAGTTTTGCAATCAGATCCTGAAAAAGTCGAGAACATCGAATTAGGCACAAAATGGATGTTATTTGATGGAAAATTATTGTTCTCCGGTTCAATTTTCCAAATCACAAAAAGTGATGTAATGGAAAGTGTTGGTGATAGCTATTCGAACCTAGGTACGCTAAATACAGGTGAAAATAGAGTTAAAGGAATTGAACTTGGCTTCACCGGAAATATTACTGATGAGTTAAGTATTCAGTTTTCTGCCGCATCAATGAATGCCGAAATAATTAACTCATTTAATGAAGAGAGTATTGGTTTAACCCTAAGTAATTTCGCAGACAAGAGCGCATATTTACAGTTAAGATATCAACTTAGCGACAAATTTGTCCTAGGTGGTGATTACTCTTATCAAAGTGAAATGTATGGGGGTCAACCCGACACGGCAGCTGGTTATGATTCAGAAAATGCTCGATACAGTATTGTTGTACCTAGCTATCAAGTTGTTAATTTATTTGCAAGTTACACACTCACAGAAGACTTAAACTTACGTCTTAATGTGGGTAATGCACTAGACAAAGAGTACTGGACTGCGGCCTATCGCTCAGGATCATTTATGTATTTAGGTGATGCCAGAAATACTCGTCTGACAGTAAATTATCAGTTTTAAAAACTAATTAGGGGCTTCAGCATGATTGTTATTGAAAAATTATTAACCGCAGAAGAAGTAGCTCAATACCGTGGCGCGTTACAATCCCTTCCTTGGGAAAATGGCGACAAAACGGCTATGGGCATGGCGGCTAGCGTCAAAAATAACAATCAAGCTGACGCTAATGATCCCAAGGTACGCCAATTAGCTAACCAGCTATTGGCTAGCGTTGGTAATACTCCTAAAATTGTATCTGCTGCCCTCCCCCACAAAATATTCCCACCTTGTTTTAACCGTTATCAAGAATCGGAAGAATATGGCTATCACGTTGACTCAGCCATAATGCGCCTACCAGATAGTTCAGATGTGATCCGCAGTGACGTATCGATGACGGTGTTTTTGAGTGAACCTGAAGAATACGAAGGAGGCGAACTTGTCATTGCCACAGAGTTTGGCGAACAAGTTGTTAAACTGCCAGCTGGTTATGCCGTGGTATATCCATCAAGCAGTTTACACAAAGTGACAGCGGTCACTAAAGGCACACGCTTAGCGGCAATCACTTGGATGCAAAGCATGGTCGCTGACAGTAATTTAAGAGCAAACCTGTACCAGCTAGACCAAAGTATTCAAACCTTGATTAAAAATGAATCCAGTCGTCGAGAGGAGCTGGATAAACTGCATAACGTTTATCATAACTTGGTTAGACAGTTCGCAGTTATTTAACTCCAAGCTCGGCGCGTACAGATTTTATATGCGTAAACCTGACGTATGACTCGA
This sequence comes from Paraglaciecola sp., assembly GCF_051252315.1. Taxonomy (GTDB): domain Bacteria; phylum Pseudomonadota; class Gammaproteobacteria; order Enterobacterales; family Alteromonadaceae; genus Paraglaciecola. Next base: position 11,226 of record NZ_JBPOFP010000017.1, read on the forward strand.
AACTTTATCGTATCTCAGTTAATTGATAACAGATGGTTTAGTATTCTAAACCTATACCAAACAAGGCTAGAAATACTTTAATCACTTTTTCTTTTTAGGCTTTTTAGGTGGCAGTGACCTTACAAAGGATTCACAAATCCCCACCCAACGAGCCAGTTCAGTATCGCTATCTATTCCCTCAGGTGTAACGTACACCATACCTTTCATGGCCTTACCGGTAAAATCCATTTCTCTGGCATGGGGTTCATTTAAACAGGTTAGGTAATTATCTGGCCCAACGCGGGCCATCAAGGTATCGCCAACTATGCCTACACACATGTGTTCGCACACCATAAAGCACAACCCACCAAACATTTTTTTAGTTTCAACATCTGTATAACTTTCGAAATGTTCGGTAAGCCTATGAGCTAAACCCTGATCATACGCCATATACAATTAAATCCTTTAAGTTAACCCGTGTTCAGGTTATTTATGATCATTCCACAACCAACGCAATCCTTCGGGCAATAAAACCCCAGCATGTTTGTCGTTGTGTACTCCGTCTGTCCAAACATGGGTAACCTGATATCTTGGTCCCTGCACAGCATTTTTGTCTGCTGTACGATTAGCATAGTTGAGAGCCGACAACATTTGTTTGTTCGCTAAAAACCAATTTCCCCATTCATTGTCTAAATCATTGATGCCATCTTGCATAAACATTTTGATAGGGCGGATAGGCTCTCTACGGATCAATGCAGGGTAGTCTTGCCCCCCCAAACGGACTGGTTGGGACTCAGGCTTAAAACCAATAGACACATAACTACCAATTGCACTGTAGACCTTACGGAAATAATCAGGTTTATGCCAAGCAACAGTGAAAGCGGCGATTGCACCACTACTGGTGCCACCTATGGCTCTTTGTTCAGGATCATCCGTCAGATTATATTGTTTGCCCACATGAGGTAACATTTCTTCAATCACAAATCTGGCATACCTGTCGTCCATAGCATCATATTCAGGGGCTCTATGGTTTGGATTGCTCATGCCTAAATTATCTGGGTAATGTTTAGACTTATTGCCAGGAGTAATGAAAATACCGATAGTAGTTGGTATATCACCACTGGCTATTAAGTTATCCAACACATTGGTTATGCGCAGAGAACCCTTTGGATTTGTGGCGCGTTGCCCATCTTGAAACACCAAAACACTTGCTGCTTTGCTTTTTTCATATTGTGCTGGCACATAGATCCAATATCTTCGAACGGTATTTTTTATAATCTGACTATGAAACTCAAACGGCCCAGTTAACTTTCCTTTAGGCACACCTTTTTGTTCAAGCTGCTCTGGCACCATAGTTAAACCAGTACGCACCTCTGACGTTTTTGCTATTAAATTAAATGCCGTTAAATTAAAAGCCACGCACAAGAGTAAACCAATAAACAATCTTTTCGTTCTTAATACTTTCATAGCTAACCAAAATGTAAACGTTTTAGGTGGGTTACATTACGTTTACATAGCCACACAATCAATGGTTTAATTTAAGCAAAGGTAATAAGCCGAATTCGAAATAGTCGACGCTAAAAGGTTAGTTTCCTGAAGTTAGTCTCCGGCGCAAAACTAGATTTAAGACAAACTCATCTAGTGAGCTTATCTTAAACCAAGTTTTATTATTCCAAAGTTAAGGTCAGAGATAATACATCTTTATTCTGTCGGAGTTTCAAACCTTATATCACTGATAAATAGGGAGTTCTTCTGGCTTGAATAAATATACAAGGTGTCCACAATATCATTGAGTGTTAGGCCTTGTTTGACCAACGACTTCATATCAATAGTGATATCCGTATAAACATCAGCAGGTAGATTGGCAATTTGTTTACTTAAATCAAATTGATTAGCACAAGTACTAGTATCTTTTGGCAATAAAGAACAATCCATTTTTACCTGTATTGAAGCCGATTTAGGCTGCGATGTTTTAACGTTTAAAATCAGCGCAGTTGCTTTGGTTAATGTTTGAGAAAGGCTACTGTTTTGCAGCACAAACTTTACACCACCTTCACCCGTTCCCAGAAAATCTAATTTGAACGCATCTTCTTGAATAGTTTTGTCTACAGTACGATAGGCAACATGTGGTAAAGCCAAGGTATTCGAGGCGACATCAATTTCCTGCTGTGCGGAATATAATGTCATCGACCATTTATTATTTAGCTTTCCGTTAAACACAGGTAAACCTGCAGCGTGACTGGCTACCTTAGCTTCTGTTGGCAGACTATTAGATACCTCGACCTTGTCGGTGTAACGTAAACCATATCCATAAGCAAATAGTGGATCGTATTGTGAATCAAATCGATTAGGCATCTGATCTGGCGCACTAGGCCATGAAAATGACAGTTTGCCTATAAAGTCTTGTTGCACATTTTGTTGATTGTCAGCCATTAGAACATCCGCTACGGCTGAACCTTCAGATCCCGGCAACCAAGCAGCAACAAAGGCATCACTTGCATTTAATTCTGCATTAACCCACATAGGCCGACCAGAAATAAACACTGCGACTGTCGGTATACCTTGAGATTTTAGTTTGTTCAGTAAAGCTAAATCAGCCTTAGTGTCAGATTGATAGGCTAAGTGGTCAACATCTCCTTGACCTTCAGCGTAAGGCTCTTCGCCAAATATAACGATTGCCACATCAGGTTTATCTTGAAATTCACCGGTCTCACTTAAGGTAACCTTGCCACCAGCATTTTGAACTTGTTTAGCAATACCCGCGTAAATAGAGCTACCACCAGGGAAATCGGCATTCACGTTACCCGTACCTTGCCAAGTGACACTCCATCCACCAGATTGTTTACCAATATTATCCGCAGCGTCTCCGGCAACTAATACATGTTGCTTAGGTGATAAAGGTAAAATATTTCCGTTATTTTTGAGTAGAACCAAAGACTCTCTAACGGCTTGTTTAGCTACATCTCTATGACTTTGTTGACCAATCAACTCCGTCTTTCCAGAAAACATACGTTCTGCAGGGCTCGGTTTTTCAAATAAACCCGCACGTATTTTTACCCGTAAAATTCGACGAACCGCGTCATCAATACGCTCTTGACTGATTTCACCCGCTTTAACTTGAGCAAGCGTGTTATGAAAAAGAGGTTTCCAAGCATCAGTTGGCACCATAAATATATCTAAGCCCGCATTAATCGCCTGAGGACAACTCTCATTTGTACAGCCCTTAACTTGTCCATGTCCATTCCAATCGCCAACAACAAATCCATCAAAGCCCATTTTGTTTTTTAATACGTCTGTTAATAAGTATTTGTTGCCGTGTAGCTTTTCACCATGCCAACTATTAAACGAAGCCATCACGGATTGTGCACCCGCTGTTAATCCGCCAACATACCCCTGGGCGTGAATATCGTATAAGGCTTGTTCAGAAGCAATGTTGTCACCTTGATCGCTGCCATCTACTGTTCCGCCGTCTCCCAAGAAGTGTTTAACAGTACTGATTACCCGATTATCAGCAAGGAAGTCTTCGCCAGCAGCGCCTTGTAACCCTTTTACGATAGATGCAGCATATGTACGCACAATTTCAGGATCTTCTGAGTAACCTTCGTAGGTTCTCCCCCACCTATCGTCTCTCACTACAGCAACAGTGGGTGCAAATACCCAATCTATTCCGGTAACCATCACTTCAGTGGCCGTTACAGCGGCAATTTTTTCGATTAAATCTGGGTTATTAGCCGCCCCTAAACCAATATTATGAGGAAACAAGGTTGCACCGATAACATTGTTATGTCCGTGAACAGCGTCGGTTCCCCACATAGTTGGAATTCGAATGCCGTCAATAGAATCATCGATTGAAGCTTGGTACATATTTTCTGCTAAGGTTATCCAATCTTGAGGAGTTGATTGTTTATTACCATTAGGAAACGAACCGCCTCCATTAAGATATGAACCAAATCCATACTCTCGCATGTCTTCGACTGTGATATCCCGAATTTCCGGTTGGATCATTTGAGCAATTTTTTGCTTAAGTGTCATAGTGCCAAGCAGAGCATCTATTCTTAGCTCAATTGCGGGATCGGCAACGACTTCCGACTCGATTTTAGGCCAAATTTCACTTTTAGCTTTTACATCTGAATCTGTTAAATCTGGATTAATATTGTCACTGTTACATGCAACCATTAGTAAGCTTAAACCACCGATAATTACTTTAGTATTAGCTAATCTTAACATTGTTAGCACCCATTGATGAAAATGTGTAAGGGGTTAAAGCTTGTTGTTTAGGCTCTACCCTATACCCATTCGGTACATTCAAAAAAAGGATCCACTACACACGCTTAGTGGATCCCAATTACCCTACTTAAAACTATATCTCGCACCTAATATGTATCTTGGACCATATTGGCGAGCAAATAAGAATTGCTCTTTATAGCGACCAAATCCTTGTTCAGTTTCATTGTTTAAATTAATTCCATCAAAGAAAATGGTAAAGTTTTCATCAACGTCATAATTAACACTGACATCCCATTGACCAAATGCCTTCGCAAACTGAGGCGGGTTATCTGATGAACCTTGAGATTGGCCTACACCAATCAAGTACTCATCACGCCATGCGTAGGTTAACTTGACCGATATACCATCTTTCTCATAAAAACCCTGGAAGTTAGCAGAATCACTCAAACCAGTTAAAGGTGTTTGTTGAGTTAAACTGTCTACATCAAATTCAACATCTCCTTCCACAAAAGTAGCGTTAACGCCTACTCCAAATCCAGAGTCTCCAATGAGGTGCTGTACCGCAACTTCAATACCATCAACCGTTTTAGTTTCTGGGCTATTATATGGACGGCTAATATCCCAAGTGATTAAAGGATCACCCGCTTCTGGCTCAATGTAACCTTGCGCATTTAAGCTACTTCCGTTGGCTTGAATCTGTGCAAAAATGGCATCATTAGTGGCTTGTACGCCATCAGCAATTAAATCTGCTTCAGCCTGCTGCCATCTAGGTCCTTGATAAATATCGTTAAACCCTTCAATGGTCGTCGACACAATTTGACTACCAATAAAGTTTTCTACTTCTTTCCTAAAATAACCTACCGCCGCATAACTACCTTCGTCATAGTAATACTCAAGGCTTAGGTCAAAGTTGGTTGATTCAAAAGGTTGTAGGTTAGTATTACCTTCACTACCATTTCTTGAACCTATCTTAGGACTACCCGATAATTGTCTACCACCAGCTAAGTTGCCTAGTGGCGCGCGTGCAATGGTTTTGCCCCAAGATACTCGACCAACTAAGTCGTCAGTTAAATCAACTTTCAAATCAAACATAGGCAGCAAAACATCGTGCTCCCCTTCAAGTTGTAGAAAGTTGCTATCACCGTCTAAGTATTGAGTATGCCATTCGCTGCCACCTTTCCACCAAACGGCTGTAGGGACTTGTTGCAATACACTACTACTCACTTCGGTTTCTTCATATCTCACCCCAACATTTAACTGCATAGGTAGATTGGCTAAATCAAACTCCCACAAAGACTGAATGTAAATACTGCTGGTTTCTTCCGTCACCGAACTTTCGGAGTAGGTTCCCATTGGGTGATAAGCCGTCGTGGCAAAATAATCATCACCGCCCAAAACATCATTGGTTAAAAAAGCTTCGGAACGGGCCACAACCTCATCAAAATCAAAGGTGTAATAATAATTAGGCGTTAAATCAGCCCCACCACCATCAATAGCGTCTAAGAAATTATCAGTACTATTGCGGGTAAACATGCCGTCAGGCAACATCTCGGGCCATGAAGGGTTGAATAAGAATCCACCAATTAAACCACTCCAAGCATTAGACCCACCCATGGTTTGTTCTGTGCGCGCAATACCAAACTTCACGTCGACTAAAGGAATATCAAAAGTGTTATCCCAACGGCCATCTAGCTGAAGCTGTTCAATCTCAGACTTACCAGGAGAATGAATAAACTGACTAAAATGAGTATCTATTTCGCCAGGCGCTAATTCGGTGGTGCCATTATTCCAATAAATTTCAGCACTAGGAACGTCGCCCTCTCTGTAGTCATAGGTTTTAGTCGTTAACTGATCTGAACCTAAAACCAAAGAGCCTTGACTGCCTAAACCTTCATCAGCACCATTGTCATTTTCACTACTTGAGTCATGGTAGTCTAAGGTCAATTTAAGATTATCTGTTGCCTGCCAATCAAAATTGAGACCCACGGACTTTTCTTTCACTTCAGTCGTCACACGAGTGGCTGTATATGAACCATCATTACCACTTATATCGGCAAAAATTACTGTTCCGTTTTCATCTAATTCATAAGCATTAATGTTGCCGCCATAGTCGTTCCACATCCCCCAGCCTATTGAGTTGGTACCCGTAATGGCATTGGTCATAGTGTAATCTAGGGTGATGATTAAATCGTCTATTGGCGCGTACTGTAACGCAAGATGACCATTGGTACGTTCACGTTGTGTATCTTGGCTGGTGTACCCCATATTTCTAGGGAAGAAATAATTTCCTGACGGGTTTCCTTCTGCATCCAACGGACGTGCATCAATCACATTTTCTGCATCTAGATCAGGCAAAGACACATTGGCTTGCCAACCCTGAATTCCAGCTGATTGTTGTTGAAAGTCTCTTCTGTGGTGATTAAAGGAAAAAGCCACACCAAAGGTTTCGTCGGCAAAAGTATTACTGTATACCGCTGATAACTCAGGAGTGATATCTTCACCTGCTTCATTTGAGGTATCCATTATACCTTTAGCGGAAACAGAATATTTTTCACCTGGGCTGGCTAATGGTTTGGTAGTAACAACATTCACTGTTGCCCCTAATCCACCACTAGGCGTTTCTGCTTGTGCCGTTTTTTGCACTTCTAAAGCACTCACACCTTCAGAAGATAAATTCTCTAAACTATAAGAACGAGTGTTACCTGTTCCCGGCATTTGACGGCCATTTAAGGTAATAAGGTTAAACTCAGGACCAAAACCACGAACGGTTATTTGGCTACCTTCACCGTTTGAGCGGCTTACAGAAACACCTGTAATACGCTGCAATGACTCAGCAAGGTTGGTATCTGGGAACTTACCCATGTCTTCGGCAGATATAATATCTACCACGCCAGATGCACTTCGCTTCAAGTTCATTGAGCGCAATAAACTACCTCGAATACCACGTACTTCAATCTGCTCTGTTTGTGCCTCTTGGCTAGGTTCTGCTTCTTGTGCTTGAATGTGGGTACTTACGCCAGCGGTAAGCACAGTAGAGATGCATAATGCGATCTGTGTTTTCGTAAAATTAAACTGTTTCATGATGACCTACTTTATAAAATGAGTTGCTAATATCCCGCTGCCCTGCAGCGGGTAACTTATTTTTTATCCAACCTAAGGCATGGTTATCGCTGCATTATCGATGCGATAAACCGCCCCTTCGCCGGAACCCCAAGCTGGAAAAACCATCACCACGTCAATGGCACTGATATCCAAACCGGCGGCAAATAGGTCGCTCAACATAAAGGTATAGGTTTGCCACTCACCGACTGTAGGCGCAACACCCTCCTGACTTTCAGCAAGGTTAAGTTCAACAGCCGTGTCAGCGTCACCTGATTCAATTTTAAATAACCAAGGTGCACTGCTGTCATTAGGTGCTTCAACCACTTTTAAATCAAAGCGAACAGCGCCACCTTGTAATAATGCACTGGCGTCGTAATACACATTATCAGCCGCCAAGAAGCCCATTACAGTTGGAGAGGCACCAATCACAAACTCTGCTACTTGGCCTCTGCCATCTTCAGCTTGCTCCGAAGGTGTAGAGCCTCCGCAACAATCCCAAATAGACCAATCAGCATGTTGACTATCATCAAACATTGTTAAACCAACAGCAGTAGGCACACTGCTAGGATCATAAATCATTATGTTATCTAATCGATATACAGCACCTTCACCGGCTCCCCAAGCAGGGAACACCATAACTACGTCGATCTGGCTAATATCTAAGCCCGCGTCAAATAAACTTTGTAATGAATAGGTATAGGTTTGCCATTCGCCAACAGTTGGAGTTTGGCCTTCGTCACTAGCTGATAAGTCAAGCTCAACCGCTGAGGAAGCATCGCCACCTTCAATTTTAAATAACCAAGGAGCACTGCTGTCGTTCGGGGCGTCAACGACCTTCATATCAAACTGAACAACACCATTGGCTAATAGATTCGATGCGTCTAAATACACGTTATCATCTGCTAATACGCCCATAACCGTCGGTGATTCACCAATGACAAACTCAGCTGTTAAGCCATGTGCTGCGTCGTCGTTTTCCACCGTTGGGGTAGAACCACCACAGCAATCCCAAATACTCCACTGATCTAAAGCTTGGTCAGCAAACAACACATGTCCGTTGAAACCAGTTGATGCATTAGGATCATAAATTTTAGCGTTATCAACACGGTAAACAGCACCGGAACCGGCGCCCCAAGCAGGGAAAATCATCACAACATCAATGGCACTTGCGTCTAAGCCAGCATCGGCTAAATCAGATAGGTTATAGGTGTAGGTTTGCCATTGACCTTCCACCGGCCCGACACCTTCGACACTGGCTGACAAGGCTAGCTCAACGGCTGTAGCGGCGTCATCACCTTCAATTTTAAATAACCAAGCTGCGCTACTATCACTTGGCATAGAAACGACTTTCATATCAAACTGCACTATGCCATTTGCTAAAATACCTGTTGCATCAAATGGAGCAGGAGTTTCAGTGTTACCCGCTTTAGAAATAAACCCCATAACAGTTGGGCTATCTCCTACTGCGAATTCAGCTACAGCGCCATGTGCAGGATCCTCATCGTCAACTACCATAGGTGTGGAACCACCACAACAATCCCACATTGGCCAACTGCTATTTTCACTGTCTTCAAACAAAACAACAGATGGGGCTTGTGCAGCACCTGAACCAGCAATAGTTAGGTTTGTCATCTGATAAACGGCACCTTCACCTGATCCCCAAGAAGGGAAAACCATCACAACATCAATTGCAGACAAATCTAAGCCAATATCAGCAAAAGCTTTTAATGGAAAACTCAATGTTTGCCACTCACCTTCTACAATTTCTAGGCCTTGACTATTAGCCGTTAAATCTAAAGCGGCTTCAGTCGTTGCTTCCAAACTTTCTACTTTAATTGTCCAACTCGCACTCGCATCAGCAGGCAAAGATACGACTTTAAGATCGAAACTAATGCTGCCAGAGTCAATAAGAGGTGATGCATCAAAAGGAGTAGGAGAACCTGCTTCATCATCAATAAATTCAGAACGAGTAATAAAACCATTAACAGTTGGAGATGCGCCTACATAAAACTCCATTACACTGCCTTTGTCAGCATCATCCACAAGAGTAGGAATAGAACCACCACAGCAATCCCAGGCTGGCCAATTTGGATTTAGTCCACCTGAAAAAATAGTTAAGTCTTGAGCTATGCCTGTAGATGGAGGTGAAGGAATAGGAGCCTTACCTTCAACTAACGCATCATCTAAACTGTCGTATCCGCCTCTAACGGTTTCACAGCCACGTCCGGTATCAGGGTTTTGAGCACACTCATAAACTCGTACGTAATCCACTTCAAACTTATTTCCGTTTTCAAATGCAGTGGTATCTATCCCTAGGTTATCTACATTTTCAGGCCAATCGCCGCCAACTGCGAAGTTTAAAATAAGAAAAAACTTTTGATCATAAGGTGCGTTGCCCCAATGCGTTGTAAGCTCTCCCGTAATTAAATCATAATACTCAGCAAACCAACCTCTGTGGGCTAAACCTACCGCTTGTTCTTTACTGTTGTAACGAACTTCCGATTTGCGCTGGGTAGCGTACAAATAATCATTTACATACCAACGAATTTCGCCTTCTTGCCACTCAATAGCATAAGTATGAAAGTCATCCGCAGGATTTAAACCATCTGGGAAAGTATAAGCTTGACCCGAATTTACATTATCTGGCCATTGTTTTCCGTAGTGTAAAGTGCCATGAATATTACTTTTTACGGCACCTTCGTCATTAACTGTTTTTAAGTTTACTGCTTCTAATATGTCAATTTCGCCTGATCTTGGCCAGCCACCGTAAACACTATCTGTTGGCATCATCCAAAAAGCTGGCCAACTACCTTGTCCACTTGGTAGTTTCGCTTTTATTTCCATTCGACCGTATTTAAAATCAGCTTTGTATTGAGTAATCATCCTGGCCGAGGTGTAAGGCTTTTCAGCGCCTTCTTCAGCTGGCATAGCCACTATTTGTAAAACGCCATCTTGTATATAGGAGTTTTCAGCACTATCGGTATAACACTGTTTCTCGTTGTTGCCGCCACCTTGGCAGTTGACTTCATGGGTCCACTTTTGATTGTCAATTGAGCTGGAATCAAATTCATCACTCCAGACAAGATTCCAGTCAGATACCGGTGCAACCGGGTCAATTACCGTTGGGTTAGTTTTGGTTTCGGCTCCACCACCACATCCAAACAATGTGAGTGCAGAAAAGCCAGCGACTAAGTGTGTAATGTGTCGAGCTGCTTTTTTCATTATGTATTTCTCAAATTTAGGCTAAGCAACAAGTTCAATCTCGAGTACTGACAACAATTTGTTGTCCGAGTATTGAGCTACTCTCCACCTCATGAGCCTTATTTATTATATTTTTAGGCTTGGAACACCAAAAGTGCTCGAGGTGACAATTAGTAAACTAATTAAAATTGATAATGAAATAACAACAAAACGTTAACAATTGAAATGAGATGTTAAGAAATGTAAATGCGACATTGGCGGGTTGTCGGGGTGTTCATCGATGAAAGGAGATAAAAACGCGTTAACGCGTTTTTTGTTAAAAAAGAATGTGTTTTGCACACCAAACATTCACTTCGTGAATAAAAGCATGCGCTTCGCTTACCGCAATCCCTTGCGTTTTTGATGAAGCATCCCTGCTTTACCAGTTACTTTTAAAAAGACTCAAAAGTAAACAAAACGTCTTCTGCTCCAAACAAATTTCTGGTCCACCAAACAATTGCCTTCAAAGTCTAATCGGCACAAATTCGTATGGAACTAATTTGAACATCCGAAGGATGGCCCGAAGGGTGAAATACATGGATGTATTTTATAATAAGCCGCTCCATGCTATAAAAGATTGCCTTGCTCGAACGTCCTTGTTCGGCCATTCGACAAGACAATTGTTAGTTGGGCAATTTGGATTCGCGGGAATCCTAAAGCATAGCTAGGCCACAACAAGTGCTTCGCACACAAGGCACTGCGTTTTTAGAGCAAGTTTAATGAGCAAAAATTGACTTGCCGGAGTGTGCCAATACCTGACATTCAACTTTTGATAAATCAACGTCACTGATCCTATCGATTGAATGCTGTAAGTTTTCATTTTACATATCTATTCTCAGCTGTTTATTTATACAGTGTAGTGCAGTTTCCCCCATATTCAGGAAAATGCGCGAATCGCGCACTTTTGTGGAGTCTGAAGTATCAGAGAGGTTAAGTTTTTCTCTAAGTAGCAATATGTTATGAAATTTGTTAAAAATAGTGAAATTAGGAAAGTGCGCGATTTGTAAATAGAAATATGCGCGGTTCGCGCACTATTAAATTGTTAAATGCCAGTCGAGCTACCGAGAATGAACAAGAGTATCAGGACTATATCAATTGTTTTATTGATTGCAGCGGCAGGCTCAGTTTGCTGGTGGCGGTTATGGATGTATCAGGGAATTTTCGGCCCAATCAATTTTATATCTTCTGTCGTAGTTCTGGATGGGGAGGCGGCATATGATATTGTATTTATCGATATGTTAGCTCAGTTAGCCTTGCTGACAGCTTTCCTTGTATTCTCAATCGATAAATATCGATCAAAAAAAGAATATGGCGCTCATAATTATGGGGTTGGTAGGCTTGCTAATTTCTGCTCTCATGGGATTGGATGGCTTATATGTAGGTGTTTTCGCATCAGAAAGCGAGCTTAATAAATACCCTTGGGGTACTGAGCTAGGTTGGTCTTATCTAAATAAAACTAACTATATGCTGCATGGGCTAGCGATATCGGTTATTTCATGGCTGCCTTTCATTGTTACTCTGGTAGTGCGGCATTTAACAAGGCGGTCAAATTGACAGTTTTTCCGTCGCTTGTTTATGTGGCGGTCGCTACGCTGCCACAACACAACCAACTACAAAGCTGCAAATTACCGCGGCGTTATGTGAATAAGGAAGCATCTTTGAAATTTTTCAGTATCTTTGCAATTTTGTTTTTGCTCGTTGGCTGCCAAACGACAGTAGCTGAATACAACTCACCAAAAGCATTCTCAAATGAGCCAAATTCTGTGGAAGTATGGATGAATGATGACAGTTTAAATAGCGCCGTACTTCTAAATATTAATGGTCAAGAAGCGTGGCAAAGAAAATCTATGCAAGGTGCTGCAATGTCAGTTTTACTTCTGAAAGGTGAAAACAATCTTGTTATCAGAATGCTTTATCAAGAGTTTATGGAGTTTCCAGTCGAGAAAGTACTAACTATCAATCAAACTTTAGACTCTCAATTTAAATATGTTTTCGTCTCAAAGTATGACAAGGACAAAAAAGTATTTTCTTATCGTTTTGAGAAGATAGACAAAAATTCTGTTTGTAAATATGGCCCAACAAATTTAAAAAGAATTATTACAGGTTCTTTATCATGCAGCATCAAAGGCAAGGCGTATAAATTCACATAACAAACGCATCAACGCATGGACTAAAAAAGCTTGGCTTGGTTCGTGCCTGACCAATTATAGCCAAGCCTTTTTAGCCCGTTATGCGGGCGTTAGTGTGAACATATGAAACTTGTGATAATCCTATTAGCCTTATTCATAATTCAAGGCTGCAATGAAATGGAAAGTAAAATGCTATCAAATGGAAGTGAAGTCAAAGAGGCTCTTCAAGGACTTAAATCGCAGAAAAAATTCATTGAAGATATGGCCTTATTATACCCTGGAACACCTGACGAGCTAACACGAATTGCAGCTGAAAATATAATAAATTCAGCGTTGGTTAAACTCATAGAGTCGCCATCGGATAAATTTTCTGAAAAAGAGTTTTGGTCAATCTTAAAAGTCGCGGCAAAGCAACTCGCTAAAATGGACTCTGAAGAAATGGATCGTGGTTTATCATATATGGAAGAAATTATGGATATCTATAAAATAGAATCCTCAGATGGTAGGTTAAATGAGTGGCGTTATGGTTTCGATCCAAGTTCACACTAACAAGTTTATTAAATTTCGTTACGGCCAAAAGACGGCCTTCACTGGACGCGCAAAAAAACGCGCGCCATTTATAAAAAGCGTTAGCTTTTACATGGAGTATCACTCAATTGAGAACATTAGCAATACTGTCAGTACTCGTATTATCAGCGTGTAATACAACAAAGAACAAACCAGCTCATAGAGCTGTCGAAACAAATTTATCACCCGTTAAATCAATTTCAGTTGATCTAGCTGAAAAGCGTGGAGCTGAAATTTATGCTAAAGACATTTATGCTGCGAATGCAACAGATTTACTTTTACAAAAAAATCTTTTAAAAGCTCAAAGCGGTGTTTCTGGTTGGATCACTGAAATTAATAATGATACGCCAACTACGTACTTTATTGGTGGCACTTCACCAGAATATAAAATTATTTTTGAGGTTCAGTTTAAAGATGGTGAAACACCTGAATTGGTTGAATCATCACTTATATCAAAAGAACTATCAGATAAATTTACAATAAGAGAGATGTCTTTACAGTCGATTAAAGCTCCGTGTAGTCGTAACTACAATACTATTGTTATCGAAAATTCTGATGAATATATTGTTTATGCTTTAGCTTCAACAACAGAAAATAATAAGATTGTTGTTGGCGGTCATTATAGGTTTACATATTCAAAGATTAATTCTTCGCTAATAAGTAAAGAACGCTTATCAAACTCATGTCTTGTTTTAAATAATCCTGAAGGCTCAGTACCATTTGCGACACATATTTTAACGGATACACCCTTAGAAATTCACGCATATTTGGGTAAATTGCATGGTGAGTTTTATATCAGTACTAAAAGTGGATTATATAAAGCCAAAAATGGGAAATTGGAATTACTTAAAAAGTAAAAGCTAACAAGTTTATTAAATTTCGTTACGGCCAAAAAACGGCCTTCACTGGACGCGCAAAAAACGCGCGCCATTTATAAAAAGCGTTATGTAATTCATGCACAATGGAGTTGAATTTGAATAAATTAATAATATTACTGATTACTGTTCTGTCTTTTAATTGTTTCTCGGCAACAGAATTAAAAGGAAGTCCTGAAGAATTACAAAAATTTCTTCATCCCTCTGAAAATATAATAACCATTACAAGAGAAGCTGAAGAAACTGTATTTAAAGACGTCGCTGTTGTTAGTGTGGTTGTAACAACAGAAGAAGATAAACTGTCTTTAGCTTTAAAGAAAAACTCAGAGTTAAGAGCTGAAATATCATCAGTATTAACCGAATCAGGAATTTTATTAAAAAACATTAATAATTCGAAATTTTCTACATCTCCAGATTATGGTTGGTTTGGAGATAAGCCCGATAGCTACAAGGTAAGCAATGTTATTTCTATCCGCATAACAAATGAAGGAGGATTAGAAAGTATTGCTAAAGTAGTAGATAACAATAAAGAAGTCACTTTACTTAAAACAGAATACGAGCATTCTCAAAAAGAAGAATATATTGATAAAGTTAAAAATAAAGCTTTAGACAATGTACTAAAAGAAAAAGATTTTTATTCGAAAAAACTAGGAATAAAACTACATACAGTCAGTTTTAGAGATAATAATTCTAACCCTCAGAATGATATTGAAGTTATTGAGGTCATGGGATTCAGGGGAAGTATGGCTAAAAAAAGCTACTCGTCTGTTAGTAAGCCAAGCATTAAACCATCTTTTGAAAAAGTTATTTATAAAGCAAAAGTTTCAGTTAGTTTTAAAGTGGAATAATTACATAACAAGGCATTTAAACGGAAAATTTACAGTTGGCTGTTTTTCGTGCCTCAAACATTTTAGCCAACAGTAATTTTCCGCTTAATGCGGCGTTAGGATGCAGGGAAAGTTTTGAGAGTAATTTTAGTATTAGCGTCGTTATTCTTCACCGGTTGTTCCCCAACATGGAAAGAACTACCGTATGAAGTTTACTATATAGACGGTGCTAAAAGTTTAGGATACTCATTAGGTGAAGGTGCTTACATCGGACGTGTCGATAAGCCTAAATATATTGCTTCAAACAATAAATATCTTTCCGTATACGCCTGTCCAGAAAGTACGTGCTCATACTTTTATATTGATAAAGCTAACGATCATAAGTTCGCTGAACACAATGAGTTTGTTTTCGGCCCTTATACAAAAGTGCAGTTTGCAGGTTTAGAGTCCAAGCTTGGGCTACCAAAATTAAAACAGGAGTAACTAACATGCTAACAAAAAACTCAATCGGAAAATTACTCGCTGGCCTTCGGCCAAAACGCGTCGTATTTTCCGCTTAGCTTAAGCGTTAGTTGCCTAAGGAATTTTGTGTTTTTAATTAAGGAAAATGAGACCACTTTTACTATTTGGTGGAAATTCATTGGTTCAATTATGGTAAGTATTATTGGCATAATTGCTCTTGTTACTGGCACAATTTATATTCCCGCTCGTGATCGCTTTTTAACAGAGCAAACCGATCCAAATATGTTTTGGTTGTTGTTGGTTTTCCTATTTTTGTTATCGGCACTTTCTTTCTGGCAAGGTAGCTATGGAATCTATCAAAAGTATTTTGGTAACAACGGCAACTAACAAGCGCCTAAACTCCGACAATGTTAAGTTGTCATGGTTTTGGCAAACAACGCAAAAAGCCATGCCAACACATTGCGTGTTAGGCGGGCGTTAGACTCCACGAGGAATCGATGAAATATTTTTCAATATCAATTTTTGTTGCTCTTTTGGTCGGGTGTGGGGCAAACATAAAAACCCAAAATCATGGAGTAAGAGAAAGCACAAAGAGCCCCATCATTGAGTTCGTTGCAAAAACGGACATGAAAAAATGGGATGAATATGCTCAAGATGTACGCTGGGGGATTGCGGCCAGTACTTCTAACATAACCACCGTGATAAAAGATGGATGGTCGTACAATGAGCCGGTATACGATATCTCTGAGTACGGTCAATATATCTTAAAGTCAGGGGTCAAAAGTTTTGAAAAGGTTTCTATTCCTGTCAATCCTGGAGTGCATGACTGGCTCATACTTCTAGACCTAGATAATAATGGGACATGGGATAGTTACCTTGGATCAGCCGAAGAGCATATAAAGCTCGATAAAATAGAATTCCAAAATGGCTTCATCTATTCGGTGGTAGTCGGCGAAGATTCTATTCCAAAATTAGAAATTAAGCCTAACAAATTAAGTCAGCAGGACGCCGCAAGCGGCGCCGCTGCTTAAGGCGTTAGCTTCTTAAAATGATCAAGAAAATACTAATTGGAATAATATCTGTTCCCATGCTTTTACTTCTCGTGAAATGTACGTCCGAGAAACTGCGTACTCAAGGTATTGTGAAAGTCGGAGGTACAAAGCTATGTATTCCGAAGGAATATGAGTTGTCGGTAAGCCTCCCTTTTCTATGGTTCGCACAGAATCTCGATGAAGATGCGGCGGGTGGACTCTATATTCTATCTGCCGAAGAGATATTAGATTCAGTACAGGGCTATACCAAAAGCCATATCAACCAATACAAAGTGGATTTATCTCATGACATCACGGGAATTATCTGGGCAAAAAAACAAATAGGAACTCCCGATGGTATGGCTGAAGAGGCTTGGAATTTAAGCACAACAGAAGAGCAGCCTCATCATATCTACAATGAGGAATTAGGATTGTATGAGATTGGGGATAAGCGCTTTATAGATACTTGGTGGAGCTTGGCCCGTTCGGTACCGCTTGGGTCAGCTGAGGATCGTCCCAGCGAGTGGTATTTTGGTTATTGTTCTGGAAAGAAGCCTGAAAATTATAGCTGCGACCAAGCTCTGATTTACAAAGATCTATACTTCACTTACAAAGTAAAGCACCACGACATACCAGTAGCAAAAGAAGTTAAAGACTTTATCTATAAAAAATTCAACCAGTGGGAGCGGGCCTGTGAGAGCTAACAAGGTTATTAAATTGACCCACATTACTACGTTCCTTTTTGCGGTGGCTTCGCCACTTTAGAGCTGTAGCTCTATCATAAACTGAATATCCCCAAGGTCTGCAATTCACTCGAAGCCGTCACATACATCTTGATTTTGTCGCTATAGCTTTTGATTTTCCTGCGAATGAAACTTACGCTAAAAAGAAATGGGCTTGTCGAATGTCCAGATATGGACATCTGGGCAAGGCAATCTTTTATAGCTGGGAGCGGCTTATTGCCGATTCGAAAAATAAGCCTGTTTATTTTTAGATAACGTAAGTTTGTGGAGCGCGGCCCTTTTTGTTTACTTTTTGCGGCTGTTGGGAAAAAGTAAATCGAGCCGCAGGGATGCTGTTTGAAAACTCGTCATGGATGACGATTCGCGTAGCGAATAAAATAAGCATAGCGCATAGTTCGCAAAGCGAATGCTTTAATGGGCGCAGCACATGCTTCTAGCAAAATAAAAAGCCCACTAACCTTTTCTAGAAGCCACAATCCTAGCGACAGCTTCATTATAATTACGACTAACTTTAAGTTTAATTTCATCTCCTAGGTCGAGTAAGCTTTCATTATTTCGTAAAGATTGAATGCTTTTAACAGAATTGATATTCACTAGCGTGGACTTATGAATACGACAAAACATTTTATCGTCTAATTCTTGTTCTAAACGTTTCATGGTAATTCGAACGATAAAGTTTTCTGCGTCAGTATGAATACACATATAATCCCCTGCCGCATCAATCCAATGAATGTCTTTAACTGACACAAAGACTTTTTCATTATCGGAGTTTTTAATCACCAGTTCATGTCGAAAATTACTGGGTAGTGCTTGTTGTGGTTTGGTTAGCCACGCCTCTAATTCTGAAATAGCCAGCCCGGATGATTCGCCTAGAGCTTTAAGTAGCCTGTATTTTTCTTGGTCTCTATGCTGCGGCGTTAAGCGCTCCCTTACACGCTCCATAGTGTTTTGCAAACGACCTAAATTAGCAGGTTTCATAATGTAATCTATGGCGTTTAACTCAAACGCGTCTAACGCATATTCGCTGTATGCACTCACAAAAACCACTAAGGGCATGACGTCAGCTTGCAATACCTGAACAACTTCTAAACCATTTAACCCGGGTAATTGAAGATCTAAAAATAATAGGTCAGGTTGTAGTGATTGGCACAGTTTTATGGCTTGGTCACCATCTTCTGCTTCACCCACTATATCGATGTCAGGAATATTTTGTAAACGTAATCGAAGCCCTTCGATTGCTAAAGGTTCGTCGTCTACTATTACTACCGAAATGCGTTTATCCGTCAAAAGTGTCCACCTGAATCAAGGGAAATAAAATTCGTACCCGAGCGCCTTTATCTATATACGCCATGTCTATTTTACAAACTTGGTTAAACAAAGTATTTAATCTTTGTTCTGTATTTTTGAGTCCAATACCAAATCCTTTTTCTTTGACATTATTTTTAGTGTGCCCGTCATTGACAACAATAATTTCTAACATGCTTCCCACAGGGTTGGCTGAAATACTTATATGCCCACCCGCCTTATTGGTTTCTATGCCATATTTGATGGCGTTTTCAATAATGGGTTGTAAAAACAAGGTTGGCACCTCAGCTAACATTGCCTTGTCGGCAATATCCATATTCACTGACAATTTGTCACCAAAACGCACCTTTTCGATAGACAAGTACAACTCTAACAATTCTATTTCTTTTTGTAATGTTGTTTTAGGTGACGATTTATCATCTAGAGAATACCTCAAAAATGCGCATAATTGGTCTAGCATCTCACCTGCTACATCCGTATCTTTTTTATATATTAAGGTTGAAATGGCGTTCATGGTATTGAACATAAAATGCGGGTTGAGTTGATAACGTAACATTTGCAATTGTGCATCTTTAGCGGATGTTTGAGCCCGCAACAACATTTCATGCTCTTTTTGCAACTTAAGGTTATACAACATAATAAAAAATATAGCAGTCCAGACAAACATAGTTGACAAGGAAAATAAAAACCAACCGCCAAATTCCAACATGCTCCATTGCGCATACCATTCTTGGTTGTATACGATAACTTTATACGATGCCAACTTAATCACATTAAGAATAATGCCCATTAAACTGGCACTAAGGAAACTTAAAAATAGGGTTTTACGAAGCGGTAAATGAACAATCTTTTTAATAATTTGCCACTGAATATAACTCAATACAAAGCCACTAATAACTTCGATACAAAGATTCAGCATTTGCCCTGAAAAATTAAAATCAGGTCTTTCAAACTGTGGGCGAATAATGGCAAAAAACACAACTAAGGTGTATCCCAACCACCCGCTAAACTGTAATGTCCAAAATTGAAAACTGTATTTTGCAAACGCCTGGGTACCTATTTCTAAGGTGCTTTGTTCTTCTATTGTTTCTGTATTCATTTTTGCGTCATCCAAACTTCAAACCAATACAAGGTATTATACATTTTGCAGTTAAACACTATTTTGCGACAAAGCGAAACAGTATTAAGTTGTAAGTATTTTAAGGGTTTTATCTGTTATCGTTAAGACATTGACAATCTTTCAATAGACACTCTATTTTTGCCTTGCGCTTTTGAACGATATAAAGCCTTATCGGCTTGATTTAAAGCATTTGTTACCACGCAGCCTTCTTCTTCAATCGATATTTCACTAATACCAAAACTGGCCTGTACTTTTAGTTCTTTTGGATGAGTCCATATTATATTTTTGTTTAATTCTGTTCGTATTCTTTCCGCTAGTTCGCTAGCAGCTTCAACGCCAGTATTTGGCAGGGTAACACAAAACTCTTCTCCGCCAATGCGAGCCGCCACATCCGACTCTCTAACATTAGAGCGTAGCGTTTCAGATACATATTTTAGTACCTCATCACCAACACCATGGCCGTATGCATCATTTACCTTTTTAAAATCATCAATATCCAACAAAATAACACAACAAGGGAAAGGCTTACGCTCAGCTAACTTTATTAACTCATTTGTTCTACTAATAAAATGCCTTCTGTTGTTTAAACCCGTTAAATAATCAGTGATCGAATCTTGTTTATATAAATTTGATAAATCTCCAAGTAATAACGTTTGAATGGCACCTAACAAAGACGCTAATAACAAAGTAAAGGTAACGGTTAATACGGTAAGGTAAATGTATAAATCTCGAGTTAACACAATCACTACAATCAAAATCAGCATAAAAATTAGTGACATAACAAGTGTATTTTTCATCACCTTCTCACCAAAAGTTCGCTGTGACTTATTGATAAATACGTATTTAAACGTTGAGGCGACAATTAAGGTTAAAATGCCAATGCTTACCCCCGTTCGAATGCCTACTGAATCGGGATTGATTAGATATAAACTACCATTAATTAACGGGCCAACAGCTATGTATGTTAATGACTTTATATCTTTAGTTATCCGGTAACCCTTGCGGCCTTTCCTGAGGACTAATGCTTTTTTCAAAAAACAAAACGACAGGATAAAAAAAGCCTGATTCAAAACAACCGTTATTAGTTTGATCTCGTCTAACGTGACAATAAATAGTAGGAAGCCCATTCCAGAAAGGAAAAAGAATAGTGAAAAAGAAGTCAATATAGGGCGTTTATCTTGGAAGTTACCTAAAGGGCTAAGTAAGAAAAATCCACCAGAAATAAAAGCCAACAACACAGTTGTACTGATATATGCCAGTTTAGAAATCTCTATCTGATCCAAGTGCACGTCTCTTGGTTAATAATCCTAGTTTAATAAACGGTTTTTAATATCCTTATTTACCGACGAAAAATAAACAATTTCAGTGAAACACATTTTTTAGCTTAGTAGACATTACACTTTAGTCTACATTTAGCGCTACAAACTTGGTGTAGCAGTTTATGAAGTTATGCATGAAATACCTTTAACTAAAATAGTTAACCCGAACTCTAGATAGTTAGAGCACCCTTAATATAACAAACCCAGCCATTCCAAGAGTTACGATAACCAAGGCACTTTTTATTTTTAGACTCAGCGCAATCGTCCCTAATCCAGCTATCAAAAAAGGACTTTCAAATAATTGGTAATGAGTACCTTGGTGTCCCATGAACACGATAGGCGCCCACATAGCAGTTAAAACAGACGGAGCCGTATAACTAAGTAATCTATTCGATTTAGGCCCTAGCTCAAAAGGTACTTTTTTAGAAAAGAAGAAGTAACGACAAGAAAAGGTTATCGCACTCATTCCAGTCAAAATCAGCCAAAAGTTATCCAAGCTTGTTCTCCTTAATTGATGACAAATAGCCAAAGGTCATGCCAATAATTGTTGAAACAATTAAGGCATAATCCCTGGCATACACCGAGAGAATGACAACACTTAAGCCACTGGTGATAACCGCCAATAGTGTGGACTTATTCTTAATAGTTGGAATAACTATCGCAATAAATGTAGCTGCAATAGCAAATTCAAAACCTAAGTGCTCTAAGTTTGGAATATATTGAGCCGCAACAATTCCCGTAAATGTGGCCAAGTTCCAAATCACATAAAATGTAATACCAGAAGAGAGTGCATAAACGGCACTAAATACTTTATATCTTTCCATGAAAGAACAAGTCACGGCGAACATTTCATCTGTAAGAAAAAATGCTATACAACAACGCAAGCCTAACGAGGCATCTCTTACTTGCTCCCGAAAAACGGCCGAATAAAGTAAATGCCTCGAACTGATAACAAATGTCGATGAAAAAATAGAAGCTGTGGAACCTATAACCCCAATAATGTTAATAGCAACAAGCTGAGCTGCGCCAGCAAAAACTAACAATGACATAAGCTGAGCTTGGATGGGCGATAACCCCACATTAATCGCTAATGAGCCACATAGTATTCCCCAAGGTATGGTCGCCATTGATAGAGGCAATATGTCTATTACAGCTTGAAAAATAAGCTTTCCATCAGGTGGAATGCCCTCTTCATTATGACTAGTTTTGGTTGACATAAATGAACTCCTTTAAGAAATGCAGGAGATTAAATTAAACTATTTATTAATTCTTGTATAAAACTGCTTGTTTTTGAAACTTACTAGGCGTGGTGCCTAAGGCTTTTTTAAAGTGTCTATTAAAGTGACTTTGATCATGAAAACCGCAATCGGTAGCAACCATTACAGGTTTGACACCTAGCTTTAGTAACGACTTAGCTTTTTTCAACCTTACCTGTATTTGATAACTATGAGGAGCCAAATCAAATAAGTTTTTAAATTGACGGATAAAATGGTATTGGCTCAACCCAGCAATTTGGGCTAATTTGCTTAAAGAAATATCTTCTGCAGGATAACTATCTATGTATTCCTTTACTAAGATAAGTTTACTCTTACTACCTGAAATATCTTTCGGCACATGGCGTAATGTTGAGTGCCCTAGAGTCAATCTCATCAAAATACTGTACATAATAGTTTCGGTTAATAGTCTGGAAGCATTATTATCAACTTGATAGAAAAGTAATCTCAGCTGTTCGGCTAATTGAAGATCATTTACTACTGCCGAATTAAAATAAGGTGCGAATTTTCCTCTGCCATAAAGATCATCAGACACACGTTCAAAGTCGCTTTGTACAGGATACATAGCACGATAAATCCAACCACCCGCAGTAGCAGATTCGCCCGTGTGCACATCGTCAGCATTAACTAAAATAATAGCGTTTTTATCCGCAATATGAACTCCCCCACTGCGATAAAAACGTTGTGCTCCTTTATCAATTACGCCGATTGTGTAACCTTCGTGAACATGTTTGGAAAACGTTTGTTTTTTATAATCAGCACTAACAATCTCAATACCATCAAAGGCATTGGCTATTGAAAAGTTCGCTTGTTCTTTAATATTTATCGTCATACTCAATAATAAATACCGTGTTTAATACAATAAATATTGTACAAAATTGCTGTTACTTTCTAAAAATTAAAAAACGAATAGTACATTAGATAGTGCCATTTTTAGCTGCAAATAAAAAAGTTAAAAAGGATTAGTGCCCTTCAGACCCCATATTCACTGTGTATTTTGGTATTTCAATAACCAAGTCTTCGTCTTGAATAATGGCTTGGCAACCTAGTCTTGAATCAGGCTCTAAACCCCAGGCTTTGACTAACATGTCTTCTTCTAATTCATCACCTTCTGGTAATGAGTCCATCCCTTCGCGAATGATGACGTGACAAGTAGTGCAGGCACACACATTTTCACAGGCATGCTCAACACCATTTTTTAATGCTATGTCGAGTACTGACGTGCCTTTTTCGCCTTCCAACACGGCTCCGTCTGGGCACAATTCTTCGTGAGGTAAAATATGACCCGCCAAGTTTTAAATTTACAATTGCAGCCATATTGTTATATCCAAAATATGGTAACTTTGTGGAGATTACCTTTCAGACTTGAATTAAAGTTAAAATGTGAACAAGCTAACAATGTCGAATACGTCCATAGATATAGCATTACAATGAAACTAAAGCTGCAGCAAAAAATTTTCCTCGCTAATATTTCCATTATCCTTCTATTAGCCTTAGTTATATCTTCATTTAATTATTTAAATTTTAAAAAAATGAGTCAATACCTGATTAACTCAGTGGAAAAACATGAGACCTATTTGGTCACTGATTTGGCGCAAGTATTAAGTAAGTTCTATATAAAAAATAACAGTTGGCAGGAATTTACCGCTGATTCCACTCGGTGGCGATTGTTTGTTCTCCAAGCTATTAACAAGGGTTCGTTACAACCGCCCATCAATAGGAAAAATAAAGGTCCCTTTGATACAAGGTTTGGTGCAATGGCTGAAAAGCCTAATGGTATGCCTATGCCGCCCCCACAAAATAATGGTCCACTTCCTCCACTACGTATGCTTCAGAAAACGTTTATTTCTTCTCGTATCAGCTTATTTGATAGCAACAAAAATAAACTTATTGAAGCTGAAGGTGCCAATGATATCTTTCATTGGCAACCTATTGAAGTTAATGGAAAAGAAGTAGGCTGGCTTGGCCTTGCTAAAGCAGAGATGGCGGAGAAACAGGACAACCTTTTTTTATCTCAGCTTTTTAAGCAAACCATGACTTTGACAATAATTGGAATAGTTTTTTCGGGCGTTGTCAGTTTTTGTTTAGCCCGACATTTTACTGGGCCAATTCGAAGTCTTACCCAAGGTGCGATTAATTTATCTAACCGTCAATTTGATACAAAAATCAGTATAAGTTCAAACGATGAATTGGCAGATTTAGCCCACTATTTTAATGACATTGGTACCAGGCTTTCCAGCTTTGAAACCACTCAGAAACAGTGGTTGCAAGACATTGCTCACGAACTTAGGACCCCCCTTACGGTAATAAGAGGAGAAATTGAAGCTATGGTTGACGGCGTTACCGAAGCAAACGAGAAAAATTTGTCTCTATTAAAAAACGATGTTTTAAGACTAAATCACCTGATAAATGATTTACATGAATTATCGGTGACCGACAATCTTCTATTGGCCCGAGATTTGGAGCAGATAGATTTAAAGCAGGTTTGTGATTGTGCCGCTTATAGATTCAAAGCAAAATTGTTTAAAAACAATATTATACTCAATTTAAATATACAGAATTGTACCATACATGGAGATGCAAGCCGTCTGATGCAGGTAATTGATAACTTGCTAGAAAATTGTGTTAAATATACCGAAAATAGTGGATGTGTGTGGATTGCCTGCTATATAGAAAACAATAAAGCGATAGTAAGCATCGAAGATTCAGGACCTGGTGTAGACAATAAAAATATAGATAAGTTATTTGATCGACTTTACCGCATTGATAATCACAGAAACCGAACCAGTGGTGGGGCAGGTTTAGGCTTAGCAATTTGTAAAAATATAGTGGTTGCACATCATGGCGATATTCAGGCTCTTCCCAGTGACAAAGGCGGCTTAAAAGTATTACTCAGCTTTCCTATTAATAGTGGAGGAGATTAGCCAATGAACAAAAAGCATGTATTGGTGATAGAAGATGAAGAACGTATTGCCACCGTTATTAGTAAATATTTAACCTTAGAAGGTTATGAGTGCACGTGTTTGTATTCTGGTCTTGACGCGATTTCGCAAATCAAATCTATCGAACCAGATCTTTGTATTCTCGATATCATGTTACCAGAGATGAGTGGATTGGAAATTTGCCAGCAAGTCAGAGATTTCAGTGAAGTACCAATTATCATGTTAACTGCACGTGTTGAAGAAGTGGATAAACTCATTGGTTTTAATGAAGGTGCCGATGATTATGTATGTAAACCATTTAGCCCAAAAGAATTAATGGCCAGAGTAGCAGCGCTATTAAGACGAGCTGAGTCTAAACTTTTCCCCAAAAATCAACTTACTTACCAATCACTAACCATAGATTGTGACACCTATGCTGTCGATGTTGATCAGCAAAGCATTAAGTTAACAGGCAACGAATTTAATATTCTGAAAACCTTAATGCAATATCCAGAAAAAGTATTTTCTCGCAAAGAGTTACTTTTAGCCGTTAAGCAACACGAATTAGAAATTTACGAAAGAACGATAGACTCACATATTAAAAACCTTAGAAAAAAGCTAGGACAAGTCTCTGGCGGTGAAAATTTTATAGCCTCCATCTACGGCATTGGTTATTCATTAAAAGCGCAATAATCTCGTAGCATGAAACAGAGGTTAAGAAAGTAAGTATTCGATAATATTACTAGCTACCCCCTAACTCGATACAATACCAAATTTGATGGTGTACGTTCTCGGCTCCCAACCATTAACAACAGATTCCCCCTGTTGTTTTTTAAAAAAATAGTTAATAAATACAACAATATAAAATCAAACATAAGATCACATATTGTCTCCATATTCTGACCATATTTGCTTGCTAACTTTATCCTCACTAAAAGCAAAACGGTATGAAAAGATGAATAAACTAAAAAAAAGTAAAATTTCGTTAGCCTTATTAACGGCCTTATTAGTCTGTGGTTGTGGTAGCAGTGGCACTACAGAAAGTGACAATACAAATATCGAAAACAATGCCCCAGTCGACCCTAGTATTAACTATGCCGGCAAACTAAAAATCACCGAAGTATTAACCAAAGATGAAAATGATGGTAACGACTGGATAGAAATTCAAGTGATTGGCGAACAGGCAGTTGATTTAACTGGATTTACTGTTGCCGACAGTACAAGTGAACCAGCAGCACTACCAGAAATAGTCGTTCAACCTGGAGAATACCTTGTTGTACAAGCAACCGATAATGCACCTGCCGATGGCAGTTATTACGTGCCCTTTAAATTAGGTGATGATGACTCAGTTACATTAACTTATGGTGAACAAGTCATCGATAGCCTTATTTGGCAAGATAGTGATGTGAAAAAAGGGCGTAGTTATGGCGAATATGCAGGCGAACTTCAGCGCCTCTACCCTACTCCTAACCAAGACAATATTCCTTTTAATGCATTTTTAACTGAAGAAGTAGTGAAAGTTGAAATTAACCTAAGTGATGAAGACTGGCAAAATATCCTGGATAACCCTCTTGCCGAAGAATACAAACCAGCCTCATTAATCTACAACGGTATTGAATTAGCTGAAGTTGCAGTTAGAACTAAAGGCAATTCATCTTTAAACGCTGTAGCTAGAGATCCAGATAGCAATCGATATGGCTTTAAAGTAGACATAAATTATTATCAAGATGATCAAAAATTATTAGGTCTTAAAAAGCTAAGTTTTAATAACAATTATTCAGACCCAAGCATGATGCGTGAATATCTATCATACCAAATGATGGATGATATGCAGGTGCCTACACCAAGAATTGCCTATGTCGATTTATACATTGGTGGTGAGCACATGGGACTGTACAACGTTGTCGAAGCGATAGACTCAGAGTTTATTGAACGTCATTTTGATAATGATGAAGGCGACCTATATAAAGCGGATATCGGATCTGATTTAACTTTCGTTGACTATACAGCGCAAAGTTATAATAGCCTTGAATTAAAAGCCAATGAAGAAACCAGTGACAAACAAGCACTGATTAACTTTGTAGATGCCTTATCAAACTCCAATGAACCGGCAAACAATTTAAATGTAGACCTATGGCTTAGGTACTTAGCAGTTAATACCTTCTTAGTAAATTTAGACAGTTATCAAGGGATATTTGCCCACAATTTTTATCTGTATCAAGATATCAATGAACAAGGCGACCAAATCACAATGCTCCCCTGGGACTACAACATGTCTATGGGGGGATTTTCGGGAGGGTGTAACCTTGAAAACATGAGTGACTTTTTAATTGACGAACCGGTAACTACCTCAATAGAAGCTCGCCCGTTAGTGGACAAAATATTAGCTATAGATGAATACAAACAAACTTTCCATAAGTACTTAAATGAATTGGTAACCACAACAGCCGAATATGGAGCGATGTCAACTAAAATAGATAACATTGCCACCCTAATAGCACCTTTTGTTGCGGCTGATCCAACTAAGTTTTTTGATGAAGAAACATGGAGAACTTCACTAGATGTATCGGTAGACAGCACCTCAAATCTTGCTGGAGGAGGTGGCATGATACCAGGTGGTGGCGGAATGATACCTGGTGGCGGCGGAATGATACCTGGTGGTGGTGGAATGATACCTGGTGGCGGTGGAATGATACCTGGTGGTGGCGGAATGATACCCGGTGGTGGAATGGGACAAAGTGGCACCATAGCAGGGATTAGAGAGTTTCTTTCTGCGCGTATAAACAGTGTTTCTGAGCAATTAAGCGGTACTATTCCCAGCACAAGTACAGGAGGCAATGGCGGATGCAGTTCATAACGAACACATCCGTTGAGGGAAATGTCGATGGGATATTATCGACGTTTCCTCGTCATGGACTAGAAGATCTAGACAATTCATCATTAATGAATCGCGTCGACAGCAAGTTCTTAATCGAACAACACCAATTAACTGAAGTGTTAAAACACTGCAAACAGCACTATTCATTACTTGAGATTAACGGCATTAACCATTTTCGTTATCAAAGCTGTTACTACGACACCGACGATTTGTCTTTTTTTAATATGCATCACAAAGGAAAACTCAACCGGATTAAAGTACGCCACAGAAATTATGTAGATACAGGCAGCGCCTTTGTTGAATTGAAATTCAAAAACAATAAAGGCCGTACGATAAAATCCAGAGTTGCAGCATGTGAAGATCCACGTATAGCTCTAAATCAATCTGAGCAATTCTTAAAGGATAAAAATGTTATTGCACCTAGTTCGTTAAAGATTGTGCAAAGTGGCGAATACCACCGTCTTAGCCTAGCCAACGAAAAGCTTGGTGAAAGACTAACGATTGACAGTCAATTGCAATTTTTAGATGTACAAACTTGGCGCTATGCCCAATTAAAAAACGCCGTGATCGTTGAGCTAAAACAGCAACGACATAATCGGCAATCTCCGTTGTATAAAGCGATGAGAGCAATGTCAATTAGACCCCAATCATTTAGCAAGTATTGTATGGGCATGACATTAACTTCAGCGAACAGGTTAAGAACCAACCGGTTCAAAAAAAGCTTTATACAGCTAAAAAAAATAGAAAATATGTGAGTGAAATTATGACTTCAACTATTGATTTACCTTTTATGCAATTATTTTTAACCAATATACTATTTATTTTAATTTTAGTACGAGGTATATATTTTCGATACTCAGGTAACAGAGAAACATTGTTTGGCCTACTGATGTTTGGCTCTGGTGTATTTTTGGTCACCTTCTTTTTACACAATGTCGACATGTCTATGGGATTTGCGTTTGGCTTATTTGCCGTGTTTTCCATGTTACGTTACCGCACCGAATCACTTAATATCAAAGACATGACTTATCTGTTCTTGGTTATAGTCATGTCTTTAATGGCTGCCGTTAGTAAATTACCAATCATGCATCTTATTATGGTAAATAGCATATTATGTTTTATTGCAGCCATTGCAGAAACTAAGTTATTAGCAGCACATCTATACGAAAAAAGTGTGAACTATGAAAACATCGAAAATATTCGGCCTGAAAATCATCACAAATTATTAGCTGATTTACAGGAACGCATTGGTTTAGATGTGGTTTCAGTCAAAATAGGCAATGTCGATCTATTAAAAGATGTCGCAGAATTAACCGTTTATTATCGTACCCAAAATGTCATTCAACAAACTCAAAACCAAGATAATTTACCTCCTACTTATAATGGATTAGTCAAACAAGAAAACGGCGGGAGTTAACTGATGAGCCGTTATATTGTATTCGCTAGCGCGCTAGTCGCACTTTGCAATTCGCACTTTGCAACGAGCAAAGATAGCGACTTAAATTGGCAGGTTGATCACCGACTCATGATTGATGGTGATTACTTAAAAGACTGGTACAACATCGACGAATTTAATAGTGAAGTAAGACGATTTCAAACCAGTATCAAATGGAGTAACCAGTCTTGGTTAGTAAAAACCAAGATTGATTGGGACATCGAAAACAAAGAAGTCGAATTTGATGATTATTATATACGTTATCAAGGTTGGGACGGGGCGCATTTAACTTTAGGAAAACACAAAGAGCCCTTTGGCCTAGAATATTCCACTGGTTCAAAAAAGCTATCGACAATTGAACGTTCGATGGCCACCCAAGCTTTTTCTCCAGGAAGGAATACTGGATTCAGCCTTAATAACACCGGTAACAAACTCAATTGGTGGCTAGGCGCATATAACAACGATAGTTATGACGCCGACTCTTTTGCGGTAACGGGCCGCACAACCTTTGAGATATTCAATCTAACTGACAACATCCTGCATATTGGTGGTTCAATTTCCCATAGAAACCTCGATGGTTATCGAGGTGATATAAAATCGAATGCAGAAATATATACCAGCGAAAATGTGCTGAATACTAAAAAGTATGAGATAGATACGCTCGACTTAATGGGTATTGAAGCACAGTGGGCATCTGGGCCAGTTAAACTTGCTAGCGAGTGGTTTTTACAAAAATTAAGCTTAGCTGAGACAGCGCAACAACCATACGAGTCAGTGACACACCAAGGCGGTTACCTACAGGCTGGATTCTTGTTTGGCGGCGAGATGTACAAGGTAAAGAAAAACAAGCTTGCTAGCCCTAAGCTTGCTAAAAACACAAATATATTTGAACTGGTGGGAAGGCTGAGTTATCTAGATACCACTGAAAGTGATATCGGCCAAGAAATACAAAACGCCCTACTCGGTCTAAACTTCTATAAAGGTAAAAATCTAAAGTTAATGCTTGGGTATACCTACTCCGAAACACTTTCCACCGAAAATCAAGATGGCAATGCGATTTCATTAAGGGCTCAATACCTATTTTAAACACTCAGTTATTTAGACTTATTGACCATGAAAAAAGGTAATAACATTGCTGTTATTACCCTTTCTTTAAAATCATAAAGTTACAAAGAATTAGTGCCCTTCAGACACCATACTCACTGTGTATTTTGGTATTTCTACAACCAAGTCTTCGTCTAGAATAATGGCTTGGCAGCTAGGGCGTAAGTCAGGCCCTAACCCCCAAGCTTTGTCTAATACCTTTTCGAAGGTGTGTTGTTTATCAATATAGTTTTTTAAGATTGTGTTTAAAACGGCTCTGGCCATTATTATTCGCTCACCAAACGCAATGTAAACCATAGTGTGTATGCCAGCTTATTGGCCTACTTCTCGCTACAGCCAAACAAAAATCCTCATAAGAATAATGCTTATCGAAGAAATAAGTTTCGCCATCGTAAATAGATTTTATTTATTAAAAAAACGCTGTGGTTCTTGTTATTTTTTATTTAATTTCTTTTACTGGTTATTTTTTATCTAGTTTCTATTTCTGCATTAAAGTTAGATGTTAACATTTAATGATGTGATGTTAATTAAACATAATATTATGTTAATTAAATATAACGATGTACTGAGATTAAAATGAAAATAACATTTAAGGTTTTTTTATTAGCACTATCAATGGCGCTAGTTGGATGCGGAGGTTCTAGCAGTGAGCCTAACGTGAAAGTTGGAGAAGAAAGTCCACCTCCTATTCCAGAACCGACGCCAACTCCTGAACCAGAACCAACTCCTGAACCTGAGCCAACGCCAGATCCCGAACCTGTTGAAGATATCGTGATGGAAATGGAAGGCTTTATTGATTCCAGTCGCGATCTAGAAGCCTTTGCAGGTGACAGTAATGATGGTTTCTTTAGTAACGGCGACACGATCAGTTGGAATACTAGCGGCGATTGGGGCGACTACCGCGTAGAATTTAATGCGCCTGGTACATGGCGAGCAACAATATACGCCGCAACGCCGATAAATGGAGATACCAAGGTAGTACTTTTTATTAATGGTGTTGAAGTTGCCGAAGGAGAAATAGCGCAAACAGCAACAGGTAGTAATTGGGGAGTTTTTGTTGATTTCAAAATAGGAAAATTTCAAATTGAAACTGCTGGTACTCACGATGTACGAATTCAAAGCCGTGGCAACAGTGCTTGGCAATGGAATGCTGACAATGTGATATTCGAACACAACCCTATAGATCCCATAATTTTAAAGACAACAGCGACTAGTAATGGTGGATGGTCACAAGAATCAACTTGGGATAACGGTATACCCGATGCAACAAAACGCGCTGTTATTCCTCAAGATGTTACTGTCAGCCTTGACGGCATGAATCTGCAAGCCAATGGCATTGTTGTACAAGGACAGCTCAATGTTAACCAACAAAATAATGTTGATATTGAGTTAGAAACGGATTGGGTTCATGTTAACTCAAATGGTGTTTTTGCCATTGGCAGCGAAGTAGACCCTTTTGATCAAGCGAAGTTTACCTTAACACTTACAGGTACAGATCCTCTCGCAGATTGGACCATTGAGACCGCAATGGGAAGTATGGATATTAGAAATAATAATGGTTTTATTATGGCTGCGGGAGGTGGTCGTTTACAATTTTATGGCGATAAAAAGCTCAGCTTTACACGCTTATCCGAAACTGAAGAAATTGGTGCGAGTTCTATTTTTGTTGAGAATATCATCGAACGCAATTTCGACGACGAAACATCTGTTTCGTCAGATGGAACAATTGATTGGGAAGTTGGTGACACAATTGTTATTGCGAGTTCTTCATACGATTATTTAGAACAAGATATACGTACAATAAAAGCGATTACTGATCTCGGAGATGGCCGCAGCGAAATTGAATTAAATGAAGCGTTAACGTTTCGCCATTATGGTGAAACCGAAACTTATGGCGAAGACGATAACACTCGTGTAATGGAAATGCGCTCTGAAGTCGCACTATTAAACCGCAACGTTAAGATTCAAGGGTTAGCTTCACAAGACACGGATGTGAATTTGGGAGATCGCCTGAATTTTGAGTCAGGTTCAAGTCAAGGCGTTGGCGGCCATATCATGATCATGGACACTGCAGGCCAAATGACTATTGATAGTGTGCAGCTAAATGGCATGGGTCAAACCGGCCGTTTAGGTCGCTATCCGATACATTGGCACTTAGCAGGAGATCGTCAAGGCGATATATTACGTGGCGTGGCCATAACAAATTCGAATAACCGTGGAGTTACCATACACGGCACTCATAATTTATTGATTCAAGATGTAGTTTTGCATGATATTCACGGCCACGGCTTTTTTATGGAAGATGCGGTTGAAACGGGTAATACTTTCTTATCAAATATCACTTTTGCAATACACAAGGTAGGTGGCGATACAGAAGAGGAAATTAATGATCCTTTTCTTGTTGATACTCACGATCATGCTGGTCAAAACCCTACTAGGTTCTTAAATTCAGCAGGCTATTGGATGACCAACCCAGATAATACTTGGATTGGTAATGTCTCCGCTGGTTCCGAAGGAACGGGATTCTGGTTCTTGTTTCCCGAACGAGCAGTAGGCGCCTCTGCTGATGATCCGCAATATAACAATGTTCAGCCAGATAGAGTTAACTTGGGTCAATTTGAGTACAACGCATCACACTCATCCCCGATAGGGTTAAACTTTGATCGTGGTAGTGATTTAGAAGTAGCTGTAGGGGCAACGCTGAAAGCTAGATTTGATGGTGATGCATATCGGCCCAGTGTTGAACCACAAGTTTATCATTACACTGCCTACAAACATACAACAGGCATATATCATCGCGGTCGTACTGGTAATTTTGAAAAAATGTTTTTAGCAGATAATTTTACCAGTACTTTTATTACTTTTACCCAGCGCATTACAGACTCTTTGTATGTTGGTCATAGCCGCGGTAATAGTGATTTAAATCAAATAGTCACCGGTCATACTTTTTACGACGGCGCTAATACTTTAGACGGTACTCATTTTGCCGGCTTCACTGCTGAGAACGCATCTATTATGCGCACTACTTCTATTGCTATTCGACATACACATTTTGTCTTTCGAAATACTACTTTTGAAGATGATGGCACCTCAACAAGTATGGCGTTCTCGGATAACGACGGACGGTTTTCAAATTATTCTGCGATAGGAAAAACAATGCCATCAGTAATATTTGATGAAGACGGCACCTTAACTTCCGCTGTAGGTGGCAGCGCAGGTGTCACCGTTATTGCTGATCATCCTTTCTTTTATGATGATGATGACTTCAAACCAGCAACTTACACAAACGCCAGAATATCAGATGATTTGTACGCCACTTTTAGGCTTAGAGCTCCACAAAACCCAACGTTTAAATTAACCTCACCTGATGGTGATCAAGCACAAGGTACACCAGGTACAGGACAGTTTGCTGGTACAAATACTTTGATGAAGCTAAATGATGGTGATTACCAAGTGGAACTGCCAGATGGTAATAACTCAGCTTCAGATGGCTTCGATATTCTGTATTTTGCAGTCAATGGTCCTCGTGATGGCTCAACAGTCGTTCGTTTTACTAAAATGGCCGATGACTTTACGATAAGTAATCGCACGTTTGTTGATGATTTGGACACATTGAGAAATGCTAACCAAACGTCTTGGACAACTGCAGAAGGTCATATATACGTCAAGTTCTTCAGCGTTGACGTTGAATGGGATAGGGTTAGCTTTAGTTGGCGTTAATCATTCTTAAAACCACTCGATTGGTATTAATTATTAAGGTCGAGTGGTTTTCCAAAACTTCATTTCACTTTTATAATCTATACAGAACGAACTAGTGCCCTTCGCTAACCATATTGACTGTATATTTAGGAATTTCTACAACCAAGTCTTCGTCTTGAATAATGGCTTGGCAACCTAGTCTTGAATCAGGCTCTAAACCCCAAGCTTTGTCTAACATGTCTTCTTCTAATTCATCACCTTCTGGTAATGAGTCCATCCCTTCGCGAATGATGACGTGACAAGTAGTGCAGGCACACACTTTTTCACAGGCATGCT
Source organism: Paraglaciecola sp. (assembly GCF_051252315.1). GTDB lineage: Bacteria > Pseudomonadota > Gammaproteobacteria > Enterobacterales > Alteromonadaceae > Paraglaciecola. Next base: position 45,799 of record NZ_JBPOFP010000017.1, read on the forward strand.
CAATACCAATACCATTTTTTAATGCTACGTCGAGTACTGACGTCCCTTTTTCGCCTTCTAGAACGGCTCCGTCTGGGCACAATTCTTCGTGAGGTAAAATAATGATTTGTGGCATATCTGTATTCCTAATAATAAATAATTTGATTCAGTTATATTTGATCGACAGAGTGACCAGAAAATGCTTTTTTGATGGATTGATCCATTCGACGTTCAGCAAATACTTGGCTCAATTTATCAACTTTTTCTATTCCCGTTTTAATGGCTTCTTTGTCTGAACCTTTAGCGAGAGTTTCTAATTCGGTTAAACCCTCTGTTATCACTTGTTTTTCTTGTTCGTTTAATAATGCGCCGTCTGCATTTAAAGCGGCTTGCAGTGTTTCTTGCACTCTTGCAGCTTCAACCTGTTGCTCTTTTAACATACGAGCTTGCATATCTTGTTCAGCATTTTGCATCGAAGACTTTAACATTTCAGCTATTTCATGATCTTCTAAACCATAGGATGGCTTCACTTGAATCTGAGCCTTCACACCGGTAGATTTTTCCATGGCACTAACATTAAGTAGACCATCTGCATCAACTTGAAACGTCACTCGAATATGTGCAGCACCTGCAGCCATGGGAGGAATGCCTTTTAAAGTGAACTTAGCCAATGAACGGCAATCTTGAACTAACTCCCTTTCTCCTTGGACTACATGCACCATCATAGCCGTTTGACCATCTTTAAAGGTTGTAAATTCTTGGGCTTTAGCAATTGGAATAGTGGTATTACGGTGAATAACCTTTTCGGTTAAGCCACCCATTGTTTCAATGCCCAAAGACAAAGGCAAAACATCTAGTAGTAACATGTCACTATCGGGTTTATTACCTGCCAAAATGTCTGCTTGGATAGCCGCTCCAATAGCGACTACCTTGTCTGGATCGATTGAGGTAAGCGGTGTGGTTTCAAAAAACTCTCCAACCTGCTGACACACATATGGAACACGAGTTGAACCGCCAACCATGACCACTTCTAAAATTTCATCTTTAACTAACTCGGCATCTTTTAAGGCTCTTCGACAGGCTCTTAAGGTTTGTTTAACCAAAGAAGCTATTAGGCTTTCAAAGTGATTAACCGTCACTAACACTTGGTGTGTTTGATTATTGTCGTCTTCGAATAGCACAGTGGCGACAGACTCGTGACTTAGGGTTTCTTTGGCTTCTTTAGCCAAATCTAATAGAGTTCGGTGTAAGTTTTTTGAAAGCTCACCAATTAAACCAGTTTGTTCGCGAATAAACTCAACCAATACGGAATCAAAATCATCTCCACCTAAGGCAGAATCACCACCCGTGGCTAACACTTCAAATACACCTTTAGATAGACGTAAAATTGAAATATCAAAGGTACCGCCTCCTAAATCATAAACCGCGATAATACCTTCTTGTCCAGTATCTAAACCATATGCAATAGCTGCTGCCGTAGGTTCATTTAATAGACGTAAAACGTTCAACCCAGCTAAGGTAGCCGCGTCTTTTGTCCCTTGCCTTTGGCTGTCGTCAAAATAGGCTGGAACGGTAACAACAGCACCTTTAAGTTCATCACCTAGCGTTGTTTCAGCTCTTAGTTTTAATACTCTTAATATTTCTGCAGAGACTTGCACTGGATTGACTTCGCCACTCACTACTTTCAAGGTAGGAGATGATGAATCAGTAAACTGATAAGGTAAATTTGGGTAATGCTGGTTTATATCGGCTACAGAGCGTCCTAAAAAACGCTTAACTGAGCTAACCGTATTAACCGGATCTTGACTGGCTTGAGTTTTTGCCTCGTTACCGACTATCACTCCGTCTGCCAAGTAATGCACAACAGAAGGCAAAATATGTTGCCCACTTTCATCAGGTAAAGTGGCTGCTTCTCCACTACGAACCGATGCAACTAAAGAATTAGTTGTGCCTAAATCAATCCCTACAGCGAGTTTACGTTGATGAGGTACGGCACTTTGGCCAGGTTCAGAGATTTGCAATAATGCCATATATAATTCGTTCTTGGTGAATTGGACTAATTGATAATAAAGGTAGGTTAAAAGTCGCTTAAAGCTTCTTCTTTTAACGCTATTTCATCAGACATTTTATATAAAAATTTCAACTTCCGAATTAAATCAGCGGCTTGTTGATCAGCTTGTTCATTTTGATTGTTTAACAATATTTTTAGTTGAGATAATTCACTTGAAATTTCCTTGCGGATTTCATCATCTAACAATTCTAATTCATCTAAAGGTTCAGCTTGTTCTTCTATTTCAGCAAGTTGTTCGCGCCATTCCATTTGCTGCATTAAAAATGCGGTGTCTTTTATTGTTTGCTGCTCATGCTGCAAATCTACACCCCGCAACTGCAACAAATACTCAGCGCGTAACACAGGCGTTTTCAACATAGAATATGCATCATTTACCTGAGAATTTTTTTGAATGGCTAGTAACTTATCTTGCTCACTACTATTAGCAAACTTATCTGGATGAGTTAAACGTTGAAGAGTTTGATAAGTCTGAGACACCTCAGCTAAATCGACCTCAAAGGATGCTTTGAGGTTAAATAATTCAAAATGATTCATTAGCTAAAATACAACACGCTCTTAGACATTAAAACTTTCACCACAACCACATTCGCCATTAGCATTTGGGTTAGTGAACTCGAATCCTTCGTTAAGCCCATCTTTCTTAAAGTCTAGGTGGGTTCCTTCCAGATACACTAAACTTTTTCCGTCAATAATGACTTTAACCCCATTATTTTCGAAAACTTGATCATCGTCATTAACTTCATCTACAAATTCAAGTACATAAGCTAAACCAGAGCAACCAGTTGTTTTAACGCCTAAACGTAGCCCGATACCAGAACCTCGATTTTCAAGGAAAGTACGTGCTCTTTTCGCAGCACTGTCAGATACTGAAATTCCCACTGGTGACTCCTATTACAACTAACTTATTTTTGACGACTTTTATAGTCGTCAACTGCCGCTTTAATGGCATCTTCAGCCAAAATAGAACAGTGAATTTTTACTGGTGGCAATGCTAACTCTTCTGCGATATCCATATTACTAATAGCCGTTGCTTCATCAATAGACTTGCCTTTAACCCATTCAGTTACCAAAGAGCTAGACGCAATTGCAGAGCCGCAACCATACGTTTTAAACTTAGCGTCTTCAATTATGCCCTGGTCATCTATTTTAAGTTGCAGTTTCATTACGTCACCACAGGCTGGAGCACCAACCATACCAGTCGCTACACTCGGATCATTTTTATCAAAACCGCCAACGTTACGAGGGTTTTCGTAATGATCGATTACTTTTTCGCTATAAGCCATTGTCTTTACCTTTTAATTTAAGCCTTGCATTTGTGAGCAACACTTTAAAATTCAATATTCTTTAATAGAAAGAAACTTAGTGGTGAGCCCACTCAACTGTACTCAAGTCAATACCTTCTTTGTACATGTCCCACAATGGAGACATTTCTCGTAACTTATCAATCGCATTGCGGATCACACTGACCACATAATCAATTTCAGCTTCTGTGGTAAATCTACCAATGGTAAAACGAATCGAACTATGTGCTAGTTCATCACTTAAACCCAAGGCTCTTAATACATAAGATGGCTCCAAGCTTGCAGAAGTACAGGCTGAACCTGATGAAACCGCCATGTCTTTCAAGGCCATAATTAAAGATTCGCCTTCTACATAAGCAAAACTAATATTAAGGTTTCCTGCTATGCGGCTTTCCATATCACCGTTGATATAAGTCGCTTCGATATCTTCAATACCTTTTAATAAACGGTCTCGAAGATTACGAATTTTTTCGTTTTCAGTGGCCATTTCTTCTTTAGCGATGCGGAATGCTTCACCCATACCCACTATTTGGTGAGTTGCCATAGTACCTGAACGCATTCCACGCTCGTGTCCGCCACCGTGCATTTGTGCTTCTAAACGAATGCGAGGCTTTCGTCTTACATACAAAGCACCGATACCTTTAGGGCCATAAGATTTATGAGCAGAAAAAGACATTAAATCGACTTTTAATGTTTGTAAGTCAATCTCTACTTTACCTGTACTTTGTGCAGCGTCTACGTGGAACAATATCTTACGGGCACGGCATAATTCACCGATAGCGGCTATGTCTTGGATCACACCAATTTCATTATTGACGTGCATGATACTAATTAAAATCGTATCAGGACGGATAGCTGCGGTTAACTTGTCTAAATCAACTAAACCATTTGGTTCAGGATCTAGATAAGTCACTTCATAACCTTCGCGCTCAAGCTGACGGCAAGTATCTAACACAGCTTTATGTTCGGTTTTTAAAGTAATTAGGTGTTTACCTTTTTTACCATAAAAATTAGCCGCGCCTTTAATGGCTAAGTTGTTAGATTCTGTTGCACCAGAGGTAAATACTATTTCTCTTGGATCAGCATTGACCAAATCAGCAATTTGATTTCTTGCTATGTCTACCGCTTCTTCTGCTACCCAACCAAATTTGTGAGAGCGAGATGCCGGGTTTCCAAACACACCTTCTGTAGTCAAACACTCTGCCATTTTGGCTGCTACTCTAGGGTCTACAGGTGTTGTTGAAGAATAATCCAAATAGATTGGAAGCTTAAGTTCGCTCATTTTTTACTCCGCTTATAACTGCAAGCTGATTGTAATGTCATTTGCCGCTATCTGATTAAGATGTTTACTTTTGTCTTGTCTGTCTGCAATTTCTTTTACCTCATGTTGCTCCATAAGCTCACCTAAGGTAATTCCATCTAAAAACACACTAATTCTATCGCTCAATCCTTCCCATAAATTATGAGTAAGGCAACGTTTACCACCTTGGCATCCGGCTAGACCTTGGCACTTTGTAGCATCTACCGATTCATTTACCGCTCGGATAACTTCACCAATAGATATTTCACCAGCATCGCGACCTAATTTATAACCGCCGCCAGGACCACGCACGCTATCAACCAGGCTTTCTTTACGTAATCGAGAGAACAATTGCTCAAGATAAGATAACGAAATTTCCTGACGCTCTGAGATATCTGCCAATGACACAGGGCCACGTTGAGAATGCAAAGACACATCCAACATAGCTGTTACCGCATACCGACCTTTTGAGGTTAATTTCATAATGTACACTCAAGACAAAACTTGATGTAAATTTTACTTACTTGACTAATTTAGTCAAGTATATAACCAACTATTTTAGTCAAGTACTTATTCCAAAATGATAAATTATATTTAAATTTGCGGATCGAAAGCATCTCGTGCTTTTTGAATATCTTTAACCATTTCTTGATCAGAGAAGTCATCTAACGCTAAATTAGGTAACGTTTCGCCACAAACTTGCCCACCCATTTTGTTGATTTCTTTGCACATTTCTTCCATTTTGGTATCCATTAAATGCACATGATCAACCATGACTCCTATAGCGTGAGCAATTGGATCGGGATTGTCGGTAACCACTGCATAAGCATCAAAACCATATTTTTCGGCTATTTTTTCCCTATGATCATTGTTGGGTGATTTGGGTTTGCTTTGCTGCACAACTACTCTCCCAGGTATGCCAATTACCGTTGCCCCTTCTGGGACATCTCTGACTACCACTGAGTTAGAGCCAACTTTGACTCCTTTATGCATAGTAATTGGACCCAGAACTTTAGCCCCTGCTCCAATAACAACATTATCTTCTAGCGTCGGGTGACGTTTGCCAGCGCTCCAACTTGTGCCACCCAAGGTCACACCGTGATACAGGGTGACATCATTACCAATTTCGGCAGTTTCACCAATGACGACTCCCATACCGTGATCAATAAAAAATCGACGGCCTAACTTAGCGCCGGGGTGAATTTCAATACCTGTTAACCAACGAGAGAATGTGGAAATAGTGCGGGCTAACCAAAACCAATTATTTATCCAAAGTTTATGACTTAAACGATGAAACCAAATGGCATGTAAACCAGGATAATTAGTTAAAATTTCAAAAGTATTACGCGCCGCAGGATCTCGGTGAAATACACTTTTTATATCTTCTTTAATTGTTTCGAACATGATTAGTCTTTTTGTTTTGACACTTTATCTACTGACGACAAAATACCTCTAAGGATATTTAATTCCTGAGATTCAGGGCGAGCCCGATTAAACAAACGTCTTAATTTAGTCATCACCATTCCTGGGTGATTAGCAACGATAAAGCTAGTTTGAGCCAGTGTTTTTTCAAGATGGGCATAGAAGCCTTCAAGATCTTCAGATAAAGGGTATTCGTTTTCATTAGGTTGATCGGCATTTGGATGCCGGGTGGCATTTAAATAAGCCATACGTACTTCATAACTTAAGGTTTGTACCGCCGCGGCTAAATTCAGTGAACTGTAATCAGGGTTAGCTGGAATACACACGTGAAAATGACATTGTTGTAACTCTTCATTACTCAATCCATTGTTTTCACGACCAAAAACTAAAGCCACCGTATAATTAGGTACCTCTGCAATGAGTTTTTCGCCACATTCCCTTGGCTCTAACATAGGCCATGATAATGTCCGTGAACGAGCACTTGTGCCGATAACAAGACCACAATCAGCCACCGCTTCTGCTAATGTTGAGACTGTCTTAGCATTAGCTAAAACATCCCCCGCTCCTGCGGCTAATGCACTTGATTTACCATCTGGAGCCGAAACAGGATCGACCAACACTAATTGGCTAAGGCCCATGGTTTTCATAGCCCTAGCTGCAGATCCAATATTCCCCGTATGAGAAGTATTGACTAACACGACGCGAATATTTTCTAACATAGTAATTAAGTAACCCAAGCCTAATTTTTCAGGGCGCGGATAATAGCACAATTTTATCTATTTTTTGCTATTCCCTTTTTATTGGTTTGTTAAGCCAGGTGCAAAGACCTAAAGTTAATTTATATTCTGATTGCTTAATTTAGTGATTTTGTTAAACTGCGCGGCGATTTTTTGCTCAGCTTTTGTGCTATTTTTAAAATATTACTACTGGGCTATATTTAATGTTCTTTTAAAATTGGTGGTAAACTATGCATCCTATGCTGAATATAGCGGTTCGCGCCGCGCGCGTTGCGGGCAATATCATTGCTAAAGGGTTTGAGAATCAAACCGACCTTTTGACAGAAGCTAAAGGTGATAATGACTTTGTAACTCGTATTGACAAAGAAGCTGAACAAGCAATTATTCATAAAATTAAACAGTCTTTCCCCGAACACAACTTTGTGGGCGAAGAAGGTGGCATAGTTGAAGGGTCTGATAAAGACTTTAAATGGGTTATTGATCCATTAGACGGTACCACTAATTTTATAAAAGGCATTCCTCATTTTTGTGTCTCAATTGCTTTATTACATAAAGGTCGTTTAGATCAAGCCGTTGTATTCGATCCTATCCGTGGTGAGTTATTTACAGCAAGTAAAGGCGCTGGCGCTCAATTAAACGGATTTAGGATCCGTGCAAGTAAAGCTAAAGAGTTAAGTCAAACTATTCTAGCGACCGCTTTCCCTTTTAAAGATAAAGAGAGCTTAGAGACATACCAGCAAGGCTTTAATAAAATATTTATGCAAGCAGGCGACATTAGACGTTCTGGTTCTGCAGCGCTAGATTTAGCCTATGTAGCTGCAGGTCGATACGACGGTTACTGGGAGCGCGGAATAAAACCTTGGGATATTGCTGCTGGCGAGTTGTTGGTAAGAGAGTCTGGTGGATTAGTCACGGATTTTGCTGGAGGCAATGACCCTATGCATAAAGGCGAAATTGTTGCTGGTAGTGCTAAAGTGGTTCAAAACTTAGTAAAACACCTCAAATAACCAAAATATTATTTATAAAAAGGCGATTAACACTCGCCTTTTTTGATCAAATTCCCCCCAACAAATTACTTGCTAGAGTAGTTAATAATAATACCCGTCACAACGAATAAAAAATTCCCTTAATTGATTTCGATCTAATAGTTGATTCTACCCCATCTTTTATGCTTTAGTTATACTCTAAATTACGAAGTAAGTGATTGGTATAAAAAAGTTATTACGAAATTGGATGAGTAATGTCGAATCAAAGTTTCGAAGCAAAACTAAAAGAGTTACGAGAGCTTTTTACCTCAACGCTGCCTGATAAATTATCTGAAGTGTTAACCCTTTGGGAAAACGCATTGGAAACCTGGACAGAAGATAATTGTAAAAAGTGCATGTTCGAGCTGCATAGCTTAAAGG
>NZ_JBPOFP010000018.1:0-53888 GCF_051252315.1 Paraglaciecola sp.
GATCTTCACCGTGCTGCAGTAACGGAATAAGAGGAGAGAAATTAACTAAACCTAAATCACCTTTAATTGTGTGAATAGAGCGGAATAGTGAACGTTGTAGTTCGTTGTCTTCTGGTTTTAATTCTAACTCGATTAACACTTGTTCACTGGCTTCATAAAGTTCGTTAATCTCTTCTAATAGGTCGGTTAGAATGTCTTCATCTAGATCTTCATGTTTGAATATTTGCATTAAATTGATTGCCTTAGTGAAACGCTTATTGATTTAGTATCGGCTAAAAGTTTTATTTATTCATCGATTTTACGATAAATATTTTGCTTAACCATTTATCGGAGTGTTTGCCGTTGCTAAAAACACGTATACTTCGCGGTTCTTGTCATTGTTTGGATTTTTTGTGCTTGGCTTAATTAGAATATTGGCAATATTTGTTTACTTTTTATTGATAAATATTGTGCTTTTAACTGTTTGTATATTGCGCCCATTCCACCGCAATAATGTTTATATGGCGGCGAGATTGTATTCTACAATGTCGTTCTTATTAGGACTTAAGATTGAAATGCGTATGCCTGATAGTGTTAAGTCTGCTGGCCCTTACGTTTTTATTGCCAATCATCAAAATAGTTTTGATTTAATTACTGTGGGTGCCGCCGTTGTAAAAGGCACTGTATCGGTAGGTAAAAAGAGTTTGGTTTGGATCCCGGTATTTGGCTGGCTGTATTGGTTATCAGGTAACATCTTGATTGACCGCAACAACAAAGGCAGCTCAAGTGATACACTTAAAAAAACAGTACAGAAAATGTTGAATCGATCTTTGTCAGTATGGTTTTTTCCCGAAGGAACAAGAAGTTACGGTAGGGGTTTGCTACCTTTTAAAACAGGTGCTTTTCGCATTGCAGAGAAAACAAATGCTCAAATAGTGGTAGTAGCCGTTAGCGATTTACAAGACAAAGTTAAACTAAACCGTTGGTCAAATGGTACGTTAATTATTGAGGTTAGTGATCCAGAAAGTCTGGATTCAGATAAACCTATTCAGGAAAACGTGAAACATTTCCATGCTAAAATGAGCCAATCAATCGATAAGTTAAATCAAGAATTATCGAGCTCTTCAAAATAAGGTAAATATATGAGTGCACAAATAAATCCAGAGTTGATTGAATGGTATGAATTTAATCAAGAAACCGTAGATGCCTTAAAAGAAGATGGCAGTGACGCTAGCCAAGCTCATATCATTGAATATCATTTTGCCAGTACAGATTTTGAAGCGCTTGAAAAAGCTGCGGTTGATGCGTTTAAAGCAGGTTTTGAAGTAGGTGATGCAGAAGAGCTAGAATTAGACGACGGTGGAGAGGTCTGGTGCTTTGATGCTGTTGTAGAGCGTATGTTAGACCCAAAACTCATCAATCAAGATACCGATAAATTATTTGCTGTAGCCGAAAAACATAAAGTACATTACGACGGCTGGGGTACATACTTTATTGAGCAAGAATAACTAAATCTTTTTACGGCCTAGTTTCTTAGATACTGCGCTAAATATATTGGTCTTATCTAAAACCTTGAATACATTAGTGTTTTCAAGGTTTTTTGTTTTTAATATATTCGTTTCGTCATAAAAAAGACTTAAATTTGCATTAAAATCATCATTCAAGTGTAAACAAACTTACACGTCAGTTTCATCAAATCAGTGCACATTAACGCCCATTAATAAAACCTAATGGGAAACCCTAAATGAACTGTAAAACTAAACTTGCTTTGGCCATATCTTTTGCGATGAGCTCTTCACTTAACTTTGTACAAGCTGAAGAAGCTGAGCCAGAAATGGAAGCGATAATGGTTGTTGGTAAGAGTGTCTCTTACGCTAACAATATGACGTCAGATGAAATGGCTAAACAGCAAAGTAACTTAACCAGTGTGTTAGCTGTGATTGATAACCTTCCTGGTGTGTTGATTAACGAAGGTGACACTTTTGGCTCAGACGATTGGTCTACAACTGTGTCTATTCGCGGTTTTCAATTGAGCTTAGATCAACAACAAATTGGTATCACCATAGATGGCATAGCCAATGGTAACTCTAACTACGGTGGTGGTGCTAAAGCTAATCGTTATATCGACACTGAAAATTTAGGTGCAGTGGAAGTATCTCAAGGCACAGGTGATATAGCTTCACGTTCAAACGAAGCCTTAGGCGGCACACTTAACTTCACGACTATCGCACCTAACGATACGGAACAAACTACGCTAAGTTGGTCTCAAGGTAATTTTGATGCGCAAAAATTCTTCGTTCGTTATGACACAGGTGAAATAGCTAAAGATACTTATGCTTGGATCAGCGTGTCTAATAGTCAAAATAGCGATTGGATCACTGGTTCTGCCGAAAATACTAGAGACCATTTAGCAGCTAAAGTTGTTAGTTTAGTGGGTGACGTTGAAGTAACCGCTTACGCGTCTTGGGATGATACTCACGAAGATAACTATCAGCGTGTTAGTTTGGCTGGTTTCGAACAAAATCCAGAATCTGATGGTTTATTAGGTGAATGGACAGGCATACCGTATGTTGACCAAGTGTATCGCCAAGGCTGGTCTACCTTAAGAGAGAACCTGTTTGGTTATGTCTCTGCTGATTATAAAGGTGATAATCTTGAATTAAACGCTAACGTTTATTATCACAACAACGAAGGTCGTGGTGATTGGGTTCCTCAATATATTGTTGACGTCAAAGCTGACGGCACTAATGCCCCTCATTCTGAGTTAAATTCAGGTAACACTGTGTATGGTGGTTCAGCCATTGGACAGCTTTTCTTTGTGGATAAAGCCGGTATGGCAGTCGCTCCAATTGCTGGTTGTGAAAGTTCTATTACTTTCCCATATGGCGGTGCTGATGCCCATTATGACCCAGCTTGTTACGCAGCGGGTGCAGTACCGGTTGGCTCATATCGCCACACTCATTATGAAAAAGAGCGTGTAGGATTTAATGCTGATTTTGCTTGGTTCACGCAAATCAACGACATGCAAAATACCCTGAGAGGGGGCATTTGGTATGAAGACTACAACCGTGAAGAATCTCGCGATTGGCATAAAATTTTAGACTCTAAAACTAGTGCTGAGTTTGACCAAACGCCATATTGGATTCAATACGAGCGTACTTTTCCAGTTGAAACCACTATGTTGTATTTAGAAAATGAATTAGACATGGGTTTTGCTAATGTTCGTCTAGGAGCTAAAAAATTCTTGGTTGATTTAGAGCGTGAAGATAGTTTTGATGCGAATAACTCAGCTATGGTGTCTTCAGATTCTGATGTGTTAATTACCGCGGGTGTTGTTGTTCCAATGCCGGTAGATGGACTTGAATTGTTCGCTGGATATGCTGAAAACTTTGCAGCAATTAAAGACACAGTGTTAGAACGTGATGCTTCGACTTTAGATTTAGTCACACCAGAGTCGGCAGAAAATCTTGATTTAGGTTTACGTTATGTATCGCAAAATGTGAACGCCAGTTTGACTTACTACACCATTAAATTTGATGATCGCTTAACATTTATTGCACCTGATTCACCGGATGGAATTAACTACCTAATTGGTACAAATGGTAGTTATGTAAACGTAGGTGGTATTGAATCGAGTGGTGTAGAAGCTTCATTGTCGGTGAATTTAACTAAGTCGTTATCTATCTATGGTGCATTCACCCATAACGATTCTGAGTACACTGAAGGTTCTATTGGTTTCCCTGCTGGAAACACTGTATTTGGTTCAGTAGAAAACATGACAGTTGTGTCATTGGACTGGGCTAAAGACGCGCGTTTTGCTGGTTTGTCTACTAAATGGGTTGACGATCGTTTTATTGATTCTGCTAATACACAAATTGCTGATGCTTATTTAGTCACAGATTTGTATGCAGGTGTAGCTGTTGATTCTCCGGTAAAAGGTATTGAAGGCTTAGAAATTCGCCTAACCGTGAATAACATGTTTGATGAAAGTTACCTAGGTGGTATTGCAGGTCAATCCGCTTGGATTGGTGCTCCTCGTACTGCTGCAATTAACGTGTCGGCTAAATTTTAATTAGTCACTCTTAATATCTGTTTACAGTTAACTAAGGCGGGCTTTGTGCTCGCCTTTTTAATACCTAATGGAAAGAGCATCGGTCAGGTTAAGAATGAGGAATCAAAAATGCAGAGTGAAGCATTAAGGGGAAAATCATGAGATATATGTGGGTGATACTGTTGACCTTGTTCACAGTGAAACTATATGCGGCAGATAATATAGTGATAGTCAGTATTGACGGACTGCGGTGGCAAGAAGTGTTTCGTGGATACCAAGATGATGTCTTAAACCTTGAACAATTTAACAAACAAAAAGAACCTTTAGTGAATCAATTTGGTGGCGAAACTAAACAATTAAAACGCGCAAAATTAATGCCGTTTTTGTGGCAGGAAATTGCTACAAAGGGTGTCTTGTTAGGAAACAGAGATATCAATTCTAATATGTCATTAACCAATGATATGTGGTTTTCTTATCCAGGGTATAACGAATTGTTAACCGGAAAAGCCGATCCTAAAATCAATTCAAATCAAGCCAATCCAAACCCAAATGTGACGATTTTAGAATGGCTTGACCAACAAGCTACATTCAGTGGAAAAGTCGCGGCTTTTGGCAGTTGGGATGTATTTCCAGCCATTATCAATCGACAGAGAAGTCAATTACCCATCAACGCTGGGTTTGAATCGGCTAACTGGGCCAATTTGTCTGAAAAATCTAAATGGCTCAATCAATTACAAAAACAAATTCCTAGTCCTTGGCATAATGTCAGGTTAGATGCTTTTACCTCTGGATTTGCCTTTGAATACATTGATGCACATTTACCCAAAGTCATTTATTTAGCCTTAGGTGAAACCGATGATTATGCCCACCAAGGAAACTATCCAGAGTATTTAAAAGGCGCCAGAAGAAGCGATCAAATAATCGAAAGCTTATGGCTCAAGTTGCAGCAAATTTCACAGTATAAAAATAATACGAATCTAATCATTACCGTTGATCATGGTCGTGGTGAAAACGCACAAACTTGGCAACATCATGCCAGCCCAAAAGCAATCAAAGGTTACTTAAAAGGGTTAAACAAACACCCAGACGGTATTGTGGGAGCCGATCAAGTTTGGTTTGCAGCAATGGGGCCCGATGTCAAAAAAATGGGGGAGGTGAGTGGCGGAGAAACTTATCAACTCAATCAAATTGCCGCCACAGCGTTGCAATTGGTGGGTATGAAATATCAATCATATGCTAAAGATATTGGTCTACCATTACCTGTGGTTAAAAGGTGAGTCACCCATGTTAAAAATAGTTATTTTATTGTTTTGTAGTTTGTTTTTGCTCACGTCTTATAAATCTATTGCTGAGGCTCCTAAACAGTTTAAGATTTTGTTTGGTTCCTGTTTACATCAAGATAAACAACAGCCTATTTGGCAAGCAATGAATACTGAACAAGCCGATTTGTTAGTGTTACTAGGCGATAACGTCTACGGCGATACTGAAGACATGGCTAAGCTTAAAGCTAAGTACCAAAAGCAGTGGCAGAAGCCGGGCATGCAAGACATGTTAGCCGCTACTCCTGTGGTAGGTATTTGGGATGATCATGACTTTGGTGAAAACGATGCAGGAAGAGAATATCCTCAAAAAGAGGCCTCTCGACAAATTCTATTGGATTTTTTTGCTGAGCCCAAAGATAGCGAAAGACGAACTCGGCCAGACGGTATTTATACCAGTTATATTTTGGGCCAAGCACCAAGGCGAATTCAGGTGATCTTGCCTGATTTACGTTGGAATAGAACAAAGTTAAAAGGTGTAGGTAAACAGACTTATCTAACTACTAAAGCGCCACTTAACATGGGTCCATACGAACCTCATCAAGATGAATCTGCCTCTATGTTAGGAGAAGCTCAATGGATATGGCTTGAAAAGCAATTGCAGCAACCAGCTGATGTACGAATTTTAGCCTCAAGTTTGCAGTTGTTACCTGAATTTACCGGTTGGGAGTCGTGGGCTAATTTCCCAAAGGAGCGGCAACGATTTTTAGATTTACTTGATAAATATCAAATAGATAACTTAGTCATTGTCAGTGGTGATACTCATTGGAGTGAGTTGAGTAAGGTGAAACGCAAAGGAAATCAAGAATTATGGGAAATGACGGCTTCAGGATTAACCGAAGAATGGAAACAAGTTAGTCCAAATAAACATCGAATCGGTGAACCTTATAGCAATGCTAATTATGGTGTTATTGATGTACCAAGCGATGCAAACCAACCGCTAGTCTTGAGTATTAAAGACGTCACAGGTAACACCGTCATGCAAACCGAAGTTGAGCTTGATTAGCGTATTCGCCGTAAGTAGAAAGTAAACCCTGCAACTAGCTGGTGTATACCTAGCTGCAAGGGTTGTGGAGACTATGCATTACCTTCTAAGTTAATTTGTTTAGGTTGTATTATTCTTTCCATCGATTCAGGTGTTGTTACTTTTTTACACTGTGACTCCAGACTACTAAGATCAATATTTCTAAGATTGCGTTTAAGTTTACGTTCAAGTTTACGCATCGCAATACAAGATCGTTTTTCTTCGTTATGAGCCATTAGTTTATCTGGTTTTCCTTCACAATAAGCAAATCCAGAAGCTTTAGGGAAATTACCACCTCCTCGCGAAATAGTAGTATAGGTTTTTGGATCCGAATTAAAGGTATGCAGGGTATCGGAACTATTGAAATATTCTCTATAGTAAGTCCTTTTAGATATTGTTAATTTGCTATTCTTACCCAACCTTGTATCGGCAAAATACTGTTTGTTGCCACATAACTCTTCGGCACGTTGGTGCCAAAATTCTAATGCTTTAGTAGCAGGTGTATGGGCGTTCACATTGTATTTGATATGAAAAATACCATCTTGAACTTTTTCATCTTGATAACCTAAACCATCTATGATGCTTTTAGCTCGATAGCTAGTTTGGCAACCCAGTAATAAAGTTATCATGGCTAATAAAACCAAATGAATAGTTGTCTTCATAGTTATCCTCTCAAGTTGAATACTAAGTTTGGTCTATTACTGTGGCCTTTTTAGGGATGTCGATTACATCTGAGCGAGCTGTATTTCTGACTTGATTACATTGTGCAGCAGAGGAGTTGAGATAAACTTGATTGCGTTTAAGTTTGCGTTTTAAGTTACAGTAATGTTCGGGTTGTTTATGGACAAGTAAAACTGCCGGTTTGCCTTGGCAGTATGCATAACCAGTCGCTTCTGGAAACTTTGAGGCACCTGTGATAATTGATACTCGGGTAGTGGGGTGAGAAACTAAACTGCTATTCTCGTTTGAGCTATTGACTCCTCCCGATTGGTACTTGTTTACATCGTAAATTCTTTTGTTGTTTAATTTAGCATCTGCAAAATAATTGCTGTCACCGCATAGTTCCGTTGCTCTTTGATGCCAATAACTTAGCGCTTGTTGAGGTTGAGTATTCGCATTGACGTTATAACTAATATGGAAAACGCCCTCTTGTACTTTTTCATCTTGATAACCTAAACCATCAACAATATTTTTAGCACGATAGCTAGTTTGGCAACTTATAAGTAGCCCGGTAATTAGTATAAAAATAAATTTAACTTTCATATATCACTCCTTCGAAATGGGTTAGCAAAAATTATAGACTTGATTAATTTTTAGTCTAATTAAATTGTAATACAAATACCTTGAAAATAAAAGTTTGGGTATGTTTTTATACCGTTTTGACTTGTGTTTTGACTTGTGTTTTGACTTGTGTTTTGGCAGTGATTCCTATGATATTTTGCTTAAAGCAACGCCAGACATAAACTCAATTTTTTAGAATTAAATAGGCGAGAAAAGTAGCTAGAATGTTTATCGAAATTAAACATTAATCGCTTCAGTCACCCCAATAACCATATAGCCGGTGAAGCTAGAATTGGTCTGGAGTTTTCAATTGCATTACACCAAATAAACCTACTGTAATCGCCACCACAATCGTTGCCGCTATGCCAAGGCTTGTGGTGATCCAAAGGTTAGCGACAATTAAACCTAGTGAGCCCATTACCCAAATAAAATCCCCAGCAGAAAAATACCAAACTAGGTACTTATTGGGTTTTTCTTTTGAAGCGGCCCATAACAAGTGTAAACCGTTCACAATCAAAACCAGCCCAAGGATTAAAACAACTAAGTATGGCGCCGATTGTTGTGGGCTTAAAAAAGTCGCTACTTGACTGGGTAATATGGAAAATAGTAATCCAAACAAAATACAACTGATGGCATTGGCGCGCATCACTGAATGTAAACTCAACATCTTGCTTCTCTTTATGTATACTTGGTTGACATAAAGATTATTTAATAAGTTGAGATATGTCAACTAGGTTTACACAGAAAGGTGTCCCACTAGTGGACTCTCAGACACTTCAACTGATCCAAAGTGCTTCCTTGTTAGCTGACGTTGCTGCAAAATACCTATCCGCAAAACTCTTAGAAATGGGATATCAAACCATTACACCTTCTTTGTTATCTTTTTTGAGTGTACTGGAGTGTGGAACAAATTATGGCTCTGAAATAGCAAGAAACCTAGGTGTAAGTCGGCAGATGGTGGCTAAAACAGTCAAGGAGTTGTGTAAACTTGGTTTTTTGAAACAAGAGGACGGGGTTGGCAAACAAAAATCGATTTTGTTTACTGACAACGGTGAAAAGTTGATGGCAGATGCCAGACAAATATTGTTAGAGGTGGACCATATTCTTCTTGGCCAAAAGGACAACCAAGCCATCAGCAAGGTCATCCAAGAATTGGGGGGGATAACAGAAGTTTTGAGCACTGAAGCTAAAAAATAATCAGGGCTTAGTTGGGTTGAAACATAACTTATCCAGAGGTTCGACTTATCCAGTATTTAGGTTATTTATTAAAACTGCTATCTGGTGTGCCTCTAAAACAAGCTAATACATAAGGGTAGGTTTCGGTAATGTAATATCCGTATATGCCGTCTCTAGACATACCATTACATTCGTCCAAATCACCTAGTCCCTCTATGTATTCATAGTCATCTCGATAAGCACCATCGTAACTTCCACCAGGCTCCCCATCTGCAGAAGGGCGTTCACCTGACTTTATTCTAAAACTAGAACTGACTTTGCGAATGGTACCTTGATCATCGACGTATGAACCAAAAATTGGATAGCCGTCTGCGGCAAAACCAATCACTGGGGACTCGATATCTGCGTCTCCTTCAAACAGCGCCATAGGTGAACCATGGTAATGATAAGTGCCATCAGGCTGAGCATGAGCGTTATGGCTATCAACTCTAAAACCATTAGCGGCGTGCATAGGGTCGTAACGCCATGGGGTAGACATATCATTACAGCCGATTTTCCCATTTCCGATACCAAAACACCCTGCTGCTAATAGGTCTACTTTTACACCGTTCAACATAATGGCGTTGTCAACTTGCAAAGATAATTGTTCTGGCTGGCTAGCATGGGCTGGGTTGGTAGTCACTTCAAACTGGTCGTTTTGTGCACTCACATCATTAGGAAACGCATTTCCGCCATCATTAAAATCGTGATTAGGGATAGCATTGGTACTAAATACACACTTGTCGGCGACCACCGATATTTGTAAATCCCCATAGAATATTGTGTCCTTGTTCACGTCATTAACTGTTGATGTGTATTTTTCTACGTAGTCTGCACAGTTTTGACTTTTGTTGGTCAAAATGGCGTTAGTGATATCGAGTGGGCCACCAGGTATTTGATCATCACCAGTGATAAGTGCCGCTACAGTGGATAAATCTTGTTGTGCTGATAGTACTTGATCGTCACTGCTGGGCAGCAGGTTTT
The DNA here is from genome assembly GCF_051252315.1 of Paraglaciecola sp. GTDB lineage: Bacteria > Pseudomonadota > Gammaproteobacteria > Enterobacterales > Alteromonadaceae > Paraglaciecola. The sequence continues at coordinate 9,854 of NZ_JBPOFP010000018.1, forward strand.
CGGTTTCTGCGAAATTATCGGACACAGAATATAACTCTTGGCTACCGTCTTCGAATTGAATTAATTTGTGCTCAGAAGATCTTACCGTCCAACCTGTCACGTTTGCTGACTTGTACGCTGTGAAAACGTGGTCTTTTGTTGCAGAACTACTATTGGTCAGTAGACCTTTAAAACTTTGGCTATCGTTTATTTTGGTGGTGGTAATACCCGCTAACTCGCCAATAGTCGCATATATGTCTGTTGCCGTAATTAATGCGCTCTCTCGTTCATTCTGACGAGTTACGCCCTTGCCAGATACCACAAAGGGAACAGCGACGCCTCCTTGATATAGGGTGCCTTTTGAGTGCGACTTAATATAGGCTGAAGTATCTAAAACGGATTTCGGTGTGCCATTATCACCGATAAATAGGACAATCGTATTTTCTCTTGTTTGTTCTGACATTGAATTTAACAATCGGCCAATTTCGGCATCCATAGCCTCTATAGCAGCTAAGTAATAAGCTCTTGGGTTGCTATCAATATCTTCTTGGGTGCCAGATAAATTACGGTTATGTAGAGAGTCTGGCGGTAAATGAAAAGGTCCATGAGGTGCTGAATAAGCCAGCCAAGTAAACCATGGGGTGGTTTGTTGATTTATCCATTCAATCGCTAAATCTGTCAGTTTTGTGGTGTTGTATTGCTCAGATGTTTCTGTGACTCCATTGGTGGTTAATGACCAATTGTAATAGTCTGAAAGATTGTTTAAATTGCCAGCGTAGTGCTCAACGCCCACATCATTCGGATGACTTTCGCCACTTTGAGAATGTATATGCCACTTACCGAAAACGGCTGACTGGTAGTTTTCTGTAGCAGCATTATTTTTCAGGTTTTCTTGAATAATTTCATGTTCACTGGACAAGTTGCCCGGTACCGATTCAATGCCGTTATTGTGACCATATTTACCCGTAATAATTGTAGCTCGGGTTGTAGAGCAAGCTGGTGTGGCCCACATATTGTTAAAGGTAATGCCTTCTAAAGCGAGTTGGTTGAGCGTTGGAGTATTGGGTTTGTCTTGTGACAACTCATACTGAGCCGAGGCATCTAACCCTTGGTCGTCAGAAATAATTAACAATATGTTTGGTTGAGAGGATGGTGCTGGGTCTTGTTCACCACCAGTGTCCCCGCCGGTTCCAGTATCACCACCTGTCTCTCCGCCAGTTCCAGTATCTCCACCTGAACCACTGTCGCCATCACTTACTGGTGGCGTAGTTGGTGTCGTTGTTGGAGGTGATTCTGAATTACCGCCTCCTCCTCCACATCCAGTGAGAGCGATAATAAGCAAAAACAAGGAAGTTTTTAAGAGATACAACATTTTACATACCCTCTAATAGTTCACTAAATCATCCCTGTTTTAAGTCGCGGCAATGGCGACTACCTTGGGATAAATAAATTGGAAATCAATAATCATATATTAGCTAGTTTTTTAAAGACTTCCGTCAGGTTTATATAAAGCTATGTAAATATTGAGTAAAGTTAGAAACGTTTAATTGGGTCGGTGTTTGCACCCTCTCATAAACAGTGTTAGGTAAACCGTATCAGATAAACCGTGCCTAGGCAGAATATGAACTTGTGATTACAATAGTCCCTAACAAACACATTGCTGGCTAAAAGAGAAACAACCCATGAAATTTACTAAGTACCATGCTTTAGGTAACGACTACATAGTGATTAATCCTAAAGATTTAGTTCAGGAATTAACTGAGCATGAAATAAAAACGATCTGTGATAGACATTATGGAATTGGATCAGATGGCATTTTATTGGGGCCGGAATCAAGCAGTACCAGTGAATTTAAATTACGTATTTTTAATCCTGATGGTGGAGAAGCAGAAAAAAGTGGTAACGGATTACGTATTTTTTCCCGCTATTTATGGGATTGTAAATTAGTAGGAAGTGACAGTTTTAGCATCGAAACCAAAGGTGGTGAAGTGCAGGCAAAAGTGCACGACCAAGGAAAAAGTGTCACGGTAGATATGGGGAAAGTGAGGTATACCCATGGTGATGATCATGAGGTTGCCATTCAAAAAGAAGTTATTCAAGTTGCGGATGTCAGTTTTGAAGGTTATCGAGCCAGCGTAGGAAATCCGCATTTTGTTATTCCTGTGGACCACCTCAGTACAGATTTAGCTTATGCCTACGGGCCAATGATAGAACATGAAGAAAGATTCTCTAATCGTACCAATGTACAGTTTTTAAAGGTATTGGATAAAAATACGATCCAAATTGAAATTTGGGAAAGAGGAGCAGGGTATACACTCGCATCGGGTAGCAGTAGTACGGCCGCCGCAGCTGTCGCATTTGGTTTAGGGTTATGTGAGTCTAATATTAAAGTCAACATGCCTGGCGGGGTGATTGATATCAACATCGACGCAAATATGATGGCTAAGATGAAAGGGGCGGTATGTAAAATTGGAATGGGGGAGCTAGCCAGCGAAATGTTTGTTTAGTCAACTTAAGTCATAACATGTCAATTTACCTCGAGTAATTATAGGTTGTATGTTATATTACAACTAAGAACATATGAGCTAAAGGTAATATTGTGAAACGTTATAACGCTATCGCCCTGATCCTCGGGGCTACATTTGCTTTTTCTGCATGTGCAGAAAATACACACCAAGATACATTTAATACTCAAAGTGCTGAATTTTGTAGTGTTAATTTAGATAAAGCTGCCGGTCAATTGGACGACTTTAGACAGGCCTATACAAATCCTAAAAACATTCCTACCGCTTTTACAGACGGTAAAACTAAATTTACTAAACCCATGGGGTGGACCAGCGGTTTTGTGGCTGGAAATTTTTGGTATATTTATGAACATACTCAAGATAAATCCTGGTTAAATACAGCTAATCAATGGACACATGCTTTAGAGGATATGCGTTTTAATCGTAAAACCCATGACATTGGCTTTATTATGTCTAGCAGTTATGGCCATGGTCTACGTTTAACCAAAGAGCAAAGTTATGGTCCCTTGTTGGACGATGCCGCTAAAACCCTTATGGAGCGTTATAATCCTAATATTGGCGTGACCTTTTCTTGGAGTTGGGGAACATGGGAATTCCCTGTGATCATAGACAATATGATGAATTTAGAGTTGTTGTTTAATGCGTCTCTAAGAACAGGGGATAAGACCTTTCATGATGCAGCAGTCAGTCATGCTACTGTTACCATGAAACATCATTATCGCCCTGACCATAGTTCTTATCATTTAGTCAATTACGACCGTGATACTGGCCTGCCTAATAACAAGCAAACTTTCCAAGGTATTGCTGACGATTCTTCTTGGGCTCGCGGCCAATCTTGGGGAGCCTACGGTTACACTATGGTCTATCGCTTTACTCAAGATAAGAAGTTCTTACAGCATGCAAAAAATATTGTTAATTACTTATTAACGCATAAGAACATGCCTGAAGATTTAGTGCCGTATTTTGATTACGATGCGCCAGATGATCCTGAGGTGACCAATTATCGCGACTCCTCTGCAGCATCTTTGTTAGCAAGCGCTTTATTAGAATTAGCGACCTATGTTGATCAAACAGAAGCAGATAGGTACAAAAAGGCAGCTATGAAAATAATACGTAGTTTGTCCTCACCAGAGTATTTAGCAGCTAAAGGTCAAAATGGACATTTCTTGTTAAAACAAGCAACGGGTCATTACCCAGCTAATTTGGACCTAAACTCAGCGCTTAATTATGGTGATTATTATTATCTCGAAGCCCTAACTCGCTGTAAGTCTTTGTAACCTAAACATTTGTAAATAACAAAAAGCCGATGTAAGTCATTACATCGGCTTTTTTGTTTTAGGAATCCTTTAGCTTATGTCTGATTGTGTGTAATAAATAATACTAATGATATATTTGTGCTATATACTTCTGAACGTCAATACCTAGGGCGTTATAAGCATTAGGTCAATCAAAGAGGTCGCTACATTAAATGAAGTGGTTAATACGCCTTATTACTTTAGTTTTGTGTTTAGTTTTTGTTAAAACGTCAATGGCACGATCTCCTCAAGATACCATCACCCTTCAAGTCCATGCCTCTGCACATACACGAGATGCTTTTCTACCCGTAATAATTAAGTTTGAGCAGGAAACCAATATTAAGGTTGTGCTGACGTCTTATGTAAAAGATTCTGAAATAGGAACAAGTAAAAAACAGCTTATCGATATTATTTATGGACACGACTCTACACGTCTTCAAGATTTAGCTTTACGCGGAGAGGCTAGCCCGCTTAATGAATTATGGCGAGAGAAAAATTTGTATAATCAATTTCCAGCTGAGGTGATTAGCTGGTTATCATTGGGCAATGATGTTTATGGTGTTCCCTATACCAGAAGTACTTGGGGGTTCTTTTATAAGAGCAGTATAGTGGATAAGTTTGGCCCAGTACCACAGACATGGGATAAATTTGTTGATTACTGTGTAAGGTTAAAAGAGTCGGGTTATGAGGTATTTCCCGTTTCAATCGACCAACCTTGGTTAGCAGCGGGATGGTTTGAATACTTTGTTTTACGAATGAATGGCCTCAGTTTTTACAAACAATTAGTCAAAGGTCGAATTTCATACAGAGATCGAAGAGTACAAAACGTATTTACCCAGTGGAAAAAGGTGATTCAGCTAGGTTTATTCTCTGAAAAGTTTGTCGAATACTCTTGGCAAGAATATACACCTGCTTTTATTCGAGGACATTTTGTATTTGCTTTTATGGCAAGTAATTTTATACATGGTGTACAGGATATTGATAAACTTAACGAGATCAATTACATGGTCTTCCCCAAGATAAATGATATCCCGCGGTACGAAACATCCCCCTCTAGTATTTTTTATCTTAACGAAAAGAGTGTAAATAAATCCAAGGCCAATAAGTTTTTAGCTTTCATTGCCAGACCTGACATTCAATCTTTTATTGCCGATAGGCTTTTCACCTTGCCCGTCAATAACAACAGTAAAGCACCTAAAAATATATTGCCGAATAAAGCTCATGCATTGCTTACATCGGCTAAAGGGGTTTCAGCCTTTTACGACAGGGCCATCCCTGCAAAAATTGATAAACCATCAACCATTGCTTTAAGTCAATTTAACCTAGATGGAGATGTTATTAAGGTGACAAACACTCTAGAAGCATTGCGCTTAAAATATTATACAGCTGACACCAACTAACCAAGCGTCAACAATTTCAGAGTCTGAACTGGCAAGGTGTCGGTGTTTTAATAATCTGAGTAATTTTCTATTTGTTAGTAAAATGATCGTCCAATTAAACTAATTTTAACAACTCCCTTCGATTGCCTAACTAATAGCCGTTTTTAAAAGCTACTTGGTCTAAAGACTGAACGAAAAAATCTAACCGAAAAAGCGTTAAAATTACTTAAATTTCGATCATATAAAGACTTACTTTTTGTAAGGTTTAATTTCATTAAGTTATTGATTTATAGTTATATATTTTTAATTTAAAAATATGGTTAAAATTTGTTCGGTATATTATTTGGTTTTTATTTAAATATTGGTTAATTATTCTGAATATAGTTAGTTTTCCAATTTAATATCTGTATTTTGTGTTTTTCATGCGTTGAATCTATTTTTGGTGGGGAGTAACGTTTAGTTATTAACTAAATGGAGAACACAATGAAAAAACAATTATTACCTTTGACTTTAGCCGGCCTTCTATCTGCCAATATTATGCCAATTCAAGCGTTTGAAGTAGGCGACTTAATGGTTCGTGCTGGTCTAACCAACGTTGCACCAGATGACTCTAGTAGCAATGTATTCGTAGGCGGTGCTGATTTGGGAGTAGGGGTAAATGTAGGTAACAACACTCAGCTTGGACTTAATTTTGTCTATTTTGTGACGGATAAATTGGCAGTTGAACTTTTAGCTGCGACACCGTTTAGCCATGACATAGGGCTAAATACTGTTGGTGCGTTAGGAAATACTAAACACTTACCGCCAACACTGTCTGCTAATTATTACCTAGCCGATGACGCTAGCGCTTTTCAGCCATACGTAGGTGTAGGTCTGAACTATACCGTTTTCTTTGATGAGTCGTTTACCGCAGCTAACAAAGCCGCTGGTTTTAGCGACTTAAGTTTAGATGATTCGTTTGGTTTGTCTGCACAAATCGGTATGGACTATAAGTTAGATAAAAACTGGTTGATCAATGCGTCAGCTAGATGGATTAGTATAGATACCGAAGCCTCTTTCGACCTAAATGGTTCACAAGGTAAAGTAGACGTCACTATCGACCCTATGGTGTACACAGTGTCTGTAGGTTATAAGTTTTAACCTATAAAAATATCTAACAAAAGCCGCGAGGTCACTTCACTTGATTTTGCGGCTTTTTATTTGTGCTTAAAGCATAGCGAATGCTTTGTTCGCTATGCGAATTATTTTAATGGGATAGCCATAAGTCCGCGGAGTCGAAAATCCGCGGAGCTCTAAATCCGGGGAGCTATGAATCACTTAGTGTTTAGCGGCATAATCCTCATTGATTTGCCAAACTCTTAACAAGTTACCATTTAGTATCTTGATGATATCTTGGTCACTGTAACCACGGTTTAATAAACCTTGAATTAAGTTCGGGTAAGTTGACACATCTTTTAAGTCAGTAGGCAATGAGTCACCTACACCGTCATAATCTGAACCAATACCCACATGATCTATACCAATTAACTTCACTACATGGTCAATGTGATCCAATACACTATCTAAACTTGCGAAGGGTAATGGGTTTTTCTCAGCGAATGATTTTCTGAAGTTTTTATATTGCTCGCTGTCTTTGCCAAACTTTTCCTCCACAGCTTTCTGCTCGGCACTGCGTTTTTTACTCCAAGCGTTGGCACGTTTTGTCACAAAGGTTGAACCAAAGTTAATCTGAATAACCCCACCATTTTTACCCAGTGCTTTAATCATTTTATTATCCATATTTCGTTCAAAACCTGGAGTAAATTGACGTAAAGAGGAATGGGATGCGATCACAGGTGTTTTGGTTAATTTAATCGCTTGATAAAAGGCCGCATCAGATACATGGGAAATATCCACCATTATGCCTAAGTTGTTCATTTCCTTTATTAAGTCTTTACCAAATGGACTCAACCCTTTCCATTGTCTACGCAAGTCGTAAGATGAATCTGAAATATGATTACTTTGTGAATGGGCTAAGGTGATGTAGCGGATCCCTCTGTCATAAAAATGTTTTAAATTAGCTAAATCTCCTTGGATCGGTGAGCCGTTTTCCATGCCCAACGGCAAAGAGATTAATCCTTTTTTAAATTGTTGTTTTACATCATCAACACTTTTAGCAATGGCAAATTTGTTAGGGGCTCTTCCAACAATTGCTTCCATGTAATCAATTAATTTATCTGCTAAGGCGGTTGATTGGGGGGAGTTGTCTAAAGTCGCTGGAATATAAATAGACATAAAGGGGGCGTTTAATCCGCCCTTTTTGGCTCTAGTGTAATCAAAGTCACCACCTTGTGTGGCTTTAGTGACATCTTCCCACTTATCATTTAGTCGGTAAGGCACATCGATATGAGTATCAACAATGATATTTTCTTGGGCCAATTTGTGCGCTTTATCACTTACCTCTATGGCATAGGAATAACTGGTTAATAAAGATGTAAATAGTGCAATACCGGTTAGGGTAAGAGTTTGAGTTATTTTGTTTTTTAATTCCATTGTGTCCCCGCTAGCGCATATTAGTAGATAAGCCTTTGAACTAAATTTAGTTTAAGGCGAAACAATTAGTTTATAGATTGGTGGTTGAAAGTAAATAGGTCTTATTTTCACCGTTTAACACGCTGTTTTGCCATTTCGACAACTTTTTTTTAACATTTTTTATAAGATGTATTGAATATTAAAGCTTAGTCCCCAGATTACTTTCACTACGCAATAATTTCGGCTAAATATGTGAGTCGAAATTGACAAATTACTGACTCGATAACGAGTTAAATTAAAATAGAGAATATTTCAATGACAATGAGTTACGTTCCACTAGACAAAGAAAAACATAAAGCTACTAAAGTTAAGTTAACGAATGAATTTGCTCATGCAAAACAAGCTCACATAGCTGCCGCTTCTATTTTAGAATATGCACAAATTGCGAGTTGTATGCCAATTGTATTTATTACAGACCCTGCTAGTAATAGTACTCACACTGTTGCTATGTTGGGTATTGAACAAGGTGTTAACTTGTTCATGAAAAACGATAAGTGGGCGGGACATGTTGTACCTTTAAATGTTCAACGTTATCCATTTGACGTACGTCCAGACGGCGAAAAGCTTGGCGTATTTATTGACGAAAATAGTGACTTAGTAGGCGGAGAAGAAGGTGAAGTACTTTTCACTGAAGAAGGTGAGCCAAGCCCATTCCTTGAGAATCGTCAACAATTGTTGTCTGATTTAGCTAACAGTGAAATGGCCACACAAAACTTCGTTAAGAAAATTATTGAGCTAGACCTACTGGATCCAATCGTGGTTCAAGCTAAATATGTAAATGGTCAACAGCGTAACGTGAATGGCATGAAAACCATTAACGAAACTCGTTTAAAAGCTTTAAGTGATGAAACAATTCTTGAGTTACATAAAGCGGGTTACTTAGGCGCAATTTATGCAATCCTAATGTCGCTTGGTCAATTAAACCGTATTGTTCAATTTACTGCTGATAGCGAAAATCCAATTCAAGGTTTAAGACTTCAAGTTGAAAAACCAGAAGATGCGCCAGCCGCAGAGTAATTCTTTTTAATAAATTTAAAAACCCGCTAAGGCTCTGTCTTAGCGGGTTTTTTATTAAATATTCTCACATTCCATATTTCACAATTCATTCACGCACTGTGCTTTAGACTTTCAGGTATATTGGTTTGCTTAACACTTTGATGAATATTTCAGAATGCAGGGCTAGTTTACTTATTGCTCTTATTCGATAAATATTTACGAACCTAGTGAACTTCAATTTAATCAATTACTTCGCAGATAAGGGAGTATATAGGTGCAAACATTATGCATTTTGGTTGTAGAAGATAATCGGGATATCGCAGAAAACCTCGTAAGTTATTTGGAGCAATGTGGTCACGAGGTGGATTCAATTCATTCGGGTCAGCGTGCTTATCAATTATTGACTCATAATCAATACGATTTGTTATGTTTGGATGTAATGTTACCCGGCATGGACGGCTTTACATTAGCGCGAAAAGTTAGGCAAACACTGAATTTATCAATACCGATTTTATTTTTAACCGCTAGGGACACCTTAGAAGATAAAGTGGAGGGGTTTGGTTTTGGTGGAGACGACTATTTAACTAAACCTTTTGACTTACAAGAGGTGGAACTTCGTATCACAGCCTTAGCAAGACGTGCTTATGGAAATGTGACTAATAAATTGTTGGTGGGAGAGTGGCGTGTGGAGTCCACTAGAATGCAGATTTTTTATCAAGACCGTCCTTTAAAAACTACTCAAACAGGATTTAAGGTATTTAAGGTGTTGGCACAAAACTATCCTGATCTAGTTAGTCGGCACGATCTTGAGCGGGCTTTATGGGGGGAGTTACCTCCTGTCAGTGATGCACTACGTAGTCATATGTTTGCATTACGAAAATCTATTAAAGAGGTAGTTAGCGGAGAATGGATTGAAACGGTGCATGGATTAGGGTTTAGGTTGGTTGTTGAATAATGAAAGTAAAACCTCAATCTTCCATTAAGCGCGTAATTACCCGGTTGTTAATTGTTTTTTTAAGTTTACAATTTTTAGTGGGATTAGGGTTTGTTGTGAAGAGTTTTTTAGCAGGCCAAGAGGTATTGCAATCGGCGATGCTCACTCAGCTAGCGAACGAATTTATTGTGGACTATCAAAGAGATTCTACTGTTGTACATAACAATACCCAGTCTTTTAGTGTGTATATTGACCCCCAACTTATTCCTGAAAAATTGTCAGCTAGTATTAGTGGTTTACCATTAGGTTTACATATTATCGAGGATGGCAAGGGTTCTCAGTTTGAACTTGAATTTCAAGTCTTGATAATGGCATTAGATGGGCGTCGAATTTATTTTGTATCACGTGTGTCCGAACCCGATGATTTCTTTTTATTGTTAGATAAAACCTTAATTTTTCTGCTCAGCTATCTATTGCTTAGCAGTGCTTTGGGATTAATGATTTTTTGGTTGTTAAGACGACATTTACTTCAGCCGGTTCAGGATCTAGTTAATCAAGTAGACCTGTGGGATTTTGACCGAGGACCAAGTCAATTTGCAAAACATTGTGAGCAGAGTGATTTACAAGTTTTGGCTGAGTCCTTGGATGAGTTGAGTCTGCGTTTAGCTAAATACGTTAAACGAGAGCAAAAAGTGACTCGTAATATTAGTCATGAGTTACGTACACCAATTACCGTCATACGCAGTACTCTAGATATGATGTTATTGCGTAATAAAAAAGTTGAAAACACTCAAGATGCACAAAACTTTGACTACCATATTAGTAAATTAAAACGTGCCTGTGGTGAATTAGAATCTATCATTCATGCCATTTTATGGTTAGGACGAGAGAGTTGGCCCAAAGAATCGGCAATTCAAGGAGGGGAAGAAACCCAAAGAGTAATAGAGGAGCTTTCTTCCCACCCAAGTTTACAAGGCAATGCCATTGTTAGTGATATTCAGCTAGACGTTAAATTACATTGCCCAGATATTTTGTTTAGGATTTTATTAAATAATTTGATTCGTAATGCGTTGGAGCATGGCCAAGAAAAAAGTTTAGTTCTGAAGTTAACTCAGACATACCTTTCAATCAGTAATACCCAAGATAAAACCATTCAACCTATGAATAGCAAACACTTTGGGCTGGGGCTGGATATCGTTAAACAAATCTGTAAACGGGTGGGTTGGCAGTTTGAATTTTGTGTTCTCGACGAAAATGTAAATGTCACCATTAAGTTTTAATTCAACTATTTTGATTATTTCACATTTGCTTCACAGCTTATTACCACTTACTTGACGCACACGCTGGCATTCTTGCCCTAGGAATTAACTAAGGGTTTGAATATGAAAAACAGTAAATGGGTAAGCGTTATCTTATGTGTAGGTTTAACAGAAGTGGCTGCACAAGAAAGCAGTCAAACTTCTGAACAAACCCAAGTGGAAAAAATTGAAGTTATTTCATCAAGGCCTCAAGGTATCCATATTTCTTCAGAACAAATTACCACCATGCCAGGAGGATTAGGCGACCCGCTTAAAGCCTTAGATGCTTTGCCTGGCGTGGTGTTGGCTTTACCTGCTAGTGGTGGACCCATCGCCCAACCGGCGATTAGAGGAAGTTCGCCAGGAGACAATCAATATCAAAGTGATTTTTTGCCGGTTGGATATGTATTTCACCGAGAAGGAATGAGTGTATTCAACCCTGAATTGGTAGATACCTTTGATTTACAAACGTCAAGTTGGTCAGGGCAATACAACGATTCTATTGGAGGCGTGATTGAAACTGGTTTGCGTGATCCTTCTTTTGAAGAAACTAATTTAGTGCTCGATATAAGTCAGATTCGTTCTGGGATTTTATTTGAGACACCTATCGCTAATAACTTGGCATTTTATGCCTCCTACCGAGAATCCTTAATACATAATTTTATTGACGATATTGTTGAAGATGAAGATTTTGTGTTCTCAACACCACCTAGAAATCATGATTATCAAAGTAAGTTGGTTTGGGACGTTAATGCTAACAATACCATTCGATTAGTGGCTACTGGCGCGGAGGATATTGTACGTACAGATTTTAAGCCTAACGCTAACGAAGTACTGCGAAACCCAGATTTAGCCATTGGCGAAGGGTTTACCTCTAAATACGATAATGTTGGCCTATTATGGGACAATCAGTCTGCTTTGGGCGATACGCGATTAGCATTAAATATACTAGACACTAAAATTGATATCGGTGAAGGGTTAGTGGAGCAAAGCGTTTCAGAAACCAAAGAAACCTTATTCAAATGGAAAACCATCAGTAATATTTCTGTTGGTACCCTTAACTGGGGAGGACAATATCGTAAACAAGCATTAACACATTCAAATAAAAGCCGTTTGCAGACCTGTGTTGCAGAGTTCTCTACCTGCCAATCGAGCTCTTTGTTTCCTATTGTTGAAGATCTCGTCGACATTGATGTGAATTCTATGTCCTTGTATACAGATTGGCTTGTTCCTTTAAGTCCTAAGTGGGATGCTGAGTTTACCTTGGCAGCAAGTCGTGACGATTTTACCGATGAAACTAAGATTGAGCCAAGAGCTTCCGCAAGTTACAAACTTAGCCAAAACCAGAAAATGCATATTTCTGCTGGCCGTTACCACCAGTGGTTTCGTGATACAAATCTGTTAAGCCCTGTATTTGGCAACCCTAGTTTATCTTTAAGTGAAGCGACTATGGTTGGACTGACCTATGAACAATCCTTAAAAAATGGCTGGGATTGGAAACTCGATACCTATTATAAACAACTTAAGAATTTACCCATTCCAAACACTGGCGCCTCTACTGAAAATACCCATGCCTACAGTGATGCAGGTGAAGGTACTGCAGTAGGTGCTGAGTTGTTAGTGAATAAAGCCTTAGTGGATGATTGGTATGGTTGGTTTTCGTTGGCCTATACCAAAACCGAGAGAAAAAATGGATTAACAGATAAAACTATCAATTATGAGTTTGATATTCCGGTTATTGCCAATTTAGTGGCTAAATATCAATGGAATGACAATTGGCATTTTGGTATTAAATGGACCTATAGAAGCGGCCGACGTTACACTGAGTTACTTGGGGCTACTCCAGTTTATTCTAATGCTGATAATCCGTCTAATGTGTCGGATGAGCCTTTGTTTTATGAACCCTCTTATGGTGAATTTAACGCACTAAGGCGGTCTGCTGGGCATAGAATTGATGTGAGAGTGGATTATTATACTAGCTTGTTTGGAGTTCCAGTTAACGCTTATTTAGACATTCTAAACTTATTAGGTACCCAACGTTTACAAGAAGAAGAGTGGAATGCGGATTACACCGACTTTACACCTGACTATGAGTTTCCTGATGAAATGTTTCCTGGGTTAGGAGTGTCAATTCGTTTTTAATTAGCCTATTAATTTAAAACTTAAATTAGCCCGTTTCCATAGAATGGTCACGGGTTTTGTTCTGTATTAAATTGGGTTTATTTATGTTGTCTATACCAGCAACATTAACCCTTGGGTTATGAGTTATGGACTATGTGTTTAAATTTTAATCTTCTGGGATTAGATCTCTTAATGGCATCACAATTGAACCATTGATATAGACATTCCTAGGTCTGGCAATATCATACAGAATACCTGTATCAACCCATTCTAGTATGGTTTGACGCGGAACAATAAGGTTATCTTTGCGGTAATAATTACGTCGCATAGGTGCGTCGAATTTTACGTGGTCGTTTCCACTAATGGGCGTTGTGTGAGCAATATTGCCTAATTTAAATTCTATTGTGTCTTGGTTTATCGACAATATTTTTATAGGCACATACCGATATTTCACATTGGAAGACTTATTTACAGCATGATAATCAATAAAATAAAAATCATTTACCTTAGGTTGGTGAATGAGCTCCATTCTGCTTTGATGTTGATAATGATTATAAGATAAGTAAACAGTCACTAATAATATGACTGCAATTAAATCAGAATATATAGAAAGGATATGGCGTATCCAATCAAACTTGAGGTTTATTCTGTCCAAGTTGAATAATGTTAAGGTAATCGGCATAACTAAATCCATATAATAGCTTGGTGTTGATTAATAATTATACACATACTGATTGATTTAATATGGTTAAATTTATTCTCTTAATTTTTATGTGGCCGTATTTACTCCTAAGGCATTTTTACTTAATCTAGATGACCTTACATTTTGTCACTTCTAATTAGATAATCTAGATGTCTTTGATAGCAAACTTTAAACTGATGGCTGAATATAATCTGCACATGAATAAGCAGATTTATGCTGCTTCTTTTAAACTCAAACAACCAGAGTTGACTGCAGATAGAGGAGCTTTTTTTGGATCTATTTTAGGCACACTTAATCACATTTTAGTGGGCGATATTATTTGGTTACAACGGTTTGCTAAAGCCAGTCATGAGCTAACATCATTAGATGATATTGTAGCCATGGAAAGGCCTGCTTCTCTAGATGCCGTTATTTTTGATGACCTAGTGTTACTGGCTAAATCTAGGTTTAAGGTTGACCAAGATATTCAAGGTTTTACCCACCAACTTACGGAGAAGTTAATTAATTCTCCGTTAGCGTTTAACAACGTTAAAGGAGAAAGTTTTTCCAAAAATTTCGGATTTTTGGTTCAGCATTTATTTAATCATCAAACTCACCATAGAGGTCAGGTATCTACCTTGTTTAATCAAATAGGGATTGATATTGGTGTGACTGATTTATTAGACATTATTCCTAAGGTAAATGTTGATTAGTTTAAGGCAAGACTTGGTTAATTAAAAGTCATACCGTCGCTACTTTGTTTAGCAGGCACTGTGTTAATACCTAATTTAAGCTATCAATTCATTTTTTAAAAAACTCAATCGGAAACTCGGCGTGACCTACCCATAGGTTTACTTAATTGTGCTATTAGTCGTAAGGGGATTATTTATCGATACCTGATGTTAAAGCATGTTCGTTGTGGAGCTGTTTCTGCTGTATCCTCTCAACAATAATAATGAAATAGGAAAATACATGATTTTAACTCGACCATTCAATAAACCTTTAATTACTACTGTTGTAGCCACTGTGCTTTTTTCTGGGTGCCAATCGACCATGAACAACACACAATCCGGTGCAGCAATTGGTGCTGTGATAGGGGCTATTGCTGGTAAAGGAACTGGTGACCATGACAAAAAACGTTATGTTTGGGGAGCCGCTTTAGGTGCATTGGCGGGGAGTGCTATAGGCGCGTATATGGATAAACAAGAACAAGCCTTTCGTGACGAATTAGCTGATAGCGGTGTTGAAGTGTATAGAGAGGGCGACAGTATTAGATTGTCTATTCCAGGTAATATTACCTTTGCGATAGGACAAGCAGATATTGTCACTGACTTTTACCCTGTTTTAGAAGACGTGGCTAAGGTATTAAACCGCTATGAAAAAACCAAGTTAAGCATTGAGGGACATACAGACTCACAAGGTGACGCTCAATATAATCAGACTCTGTCAATTCAACGAGCGAATAGTGTGGCAAATTATTTAATTTCAACTCAAGTCGAGCAAAGTCGTTTACAAACCCTTGGATTTGGTGAAACTCAAGCAATTGGGGATAACTCTTCAGTAGAGGGGAGAAAACAAAATAGGCGCGTAGAGTTGAGGGTAATTCCAAATCAGGCGTAATTACTTTATTTAACCTTAGCTCGATGTATGGAATCCTTTGGTTTTGGTCGACACCACTTTAGCTAAAGCGAGGTGGTGGAGTCCAAACGTCGAGTTCAGGCTATTTAAAATTAGTGCTAGAGCGCAGAACTATAAGTTCGGCAGCCTTAGCACTATTTTTACTATTAATTGGGACTTCTTGCTAGTCTGGTAAACTATCAATCCATTGTTTAAGTAAATCAATATATTCTTG
Organism: Paraglaciecola sp.; assembly: GCF_051252315.1. Classification (GTDB taxonomy): domain Bacteria; phylum Pseudomonadota; class Gammaproteobacteria; order Enterobacterales; family Alteromonadaceae; genus Paraglaciecola. The sequence continues at coordinate 25,486 of NZ_JBPOFP010000018.1, forward strand.
GTCTACTAAGTTTCTACCCAATGGGGGCATTCTGTCTTCAGGATCTGCACTTTTGTCCCGAATGTACAAAATAGAATTCTCTGGGTTTTTAGGTGAAACTACATAGGGATTGGCCAAGCCATAATCAACTAAGTAGTCTCGTTGATCGGCTAACTCCCCATTGATCACTCCTTGCTCATCCATAGGCGTTTCATATCTTGCATCCCACTTTGAAGCAATACCCTGAGGTCCATGGCAGGATGCACAATTAATATCCCAGTATGAACGCATTCTATGTTCCAATGTTTTTGTTGTGTCACTTATATTGGCATGTGCAGGAAAATCTGCGATTTGTTCAGAACTGAAAGGGTTGGAAAAGATGTGTAATTGATTCCAAGTTTTAAGTTGATTGTCGAGAATATTCGAACGAAAAAGGTAGGGACTATTTAGCGAAGCTGTTTTTACGCCTAGAATACCTTTGGCTTCTTCATTGTGACAATTTAAGCAATCTTCTGGGCTTGGGTAGGTCCAAGTTTGTATTTGGTTTCCATCATCTAATACAACACTTATCTCTTCCTCAACAGCTGTGGTGAGTAACTCAGCGTCTGAATTATCATCTCGCCATTTATATGTAACGCCATACAATAAGCCGTTTTCTCGCACTACAACTAACCTAGTTTCAAGGCGTTTTAGTTGTTCTGGTTCATTGACATCTGTGGGTAGGGCAAAGTGTTTTACAAACACAGTTCCTGCTGGCCATTGCCATTTACCCTCTTCATCCCAGATTACTTTTTTACCTGAGGGAATTGATACCCAACGTAATTTTTCGGCTCTATCAGACCACAAGGTGGCGATTGGCTCATAGGGAATAAGGCTATTTGAGGGAGTCATATTGGCAGTGTCAGTAAATGCACCGGTTTGCGACAATAACGTCGGTACATTACTAAAGTCGCCATTAGCGATAACAGGCATGTCTAAATATGGTTTAGCATTGGGGCGGCATTCAATCGCATATCCGTTACCTGGTTCACAAATTTCCGCACTTGAAATTGTTAACTGGGTCAAGGGACTAAGTTCTTCTGCTGTTGCACGTAAACTATTATCGTTTGAATTAAATTGTAAATACATACCACTGGATTTAGCCTGCAGAGCAAAAGAACCATCTTCATTTTGTATAATTAAAAATAGTGAATTATCAGTTGTCGCTGATGGCGTAAAGTTTAATTTACCATCCTCTTCTACAATGATGTATTGGTTATCTGCCAGAGACCTTAGTCGAACATAACCATTTTCGTCTTCTTCAATGATAAAAGTCTGTGCTTCTAAAGCAATTTCAAATATTGCGCTTAATCCAGACGTGTCAGAGTTCGTACCTAAGTATTGGCCATTTTGAGACGCAATGATTAGTATCTGTTCATTATCAGTAAACATGGGTTTTGGCGTCACTTTAATGCCACTAATCATAGGGTTTTCAACAACAGGGAAAAAATCTAAGTTAAGTAACCCATCGGTGACTTCCACAGAAAATGTCTGGTCGTAGGCTGTATTAATTCCCGCACTGGCAATGAGATCTAAGTTAGTAATTTTTCTTTGATTCTCTACATCGACATGAAAAGAGCGTGTACCTACTTGTGTGTGAAAGGTTTCAGCAAATTGTAGGGTGACATTGTACTCGCCATTGCGGATCGGTAAGGCGTAAGCCATATTCCCATTTTGCCAATGATGGGACTGATAAATCGTATCATCTTCTGTGGATTGAATAGAGTTTGTTCCTCCCGCTTGACTGCCCCCAGAAAAATAGTTATCCGCTTGATATTCAGTACCGTCTAGCGCTGTATAAGCATCACCTCCAGCATTAATAGCATAACTGGTAATAGACGGGTTATTAGGTAGGTTGCCGCCTACACCATCATGTGTGTAGTTTACCTCTACTAGAAGTCCTGCATCATTTGGTTTTCCACAGCAATTACCGCCATATGAAATCAGGTATAAACGATTATTGTGTGGCGAAATTTTTCCGTCAATAATACCGGCTAAAACCGATGTATTTAACCATTGACGTAAAGTAGGAGTGGTTTGTTCTACGTCGGCTTCAAACATTCGGTCATTGTTAAAATTCCAATACAACAATTTGCCATCAAAATAACTCGGTAACTTATGTGCATCTACGATATTGGAATTATAACGGTATACGTCAGCAACCATTAGGGCTCTATGACTGAGTGTTACCCATGAAGCTTGTGTATCTGGTAACTCTGTAGCACCCGTATTGTTCGGGGAATCATTTTGTACATTGCTTGGATCAAATTTATTGGCTGATGTTCTCGTTGCAAAGTTGTAATCATTATATGGGGCATTGTTACCTGTAAAATAAGGCCAGCCAAAATTACCCGCCGATAATGTTTTGTTAATTTCATCAACACCAGATGGCCCTCTATTAGGGTTTGAACTACCTGCGTCTGGTCCTATATCAGCCCAAATAAGGGCGTTATCGGCAGAGTCAATGGTAATGCGGTAGGGATTTCTATTGCCCATAACGTAAATTTCAGCCCTGTGTTCAGAATCTTCTGCAAATAAGTTACCTGCTGGTATTTGGTAACTTCCATCCTCTGTTGGACGGATCCTGAGTATTTTTCCGCGTAAATCATTAGTGTTAGATGAGGATTTTTGTGCATCCCAGGCACTTCTTCCAGTTTGTTCGTCAATGGGGGCATAACCTTCAGACGCAAATGGATTAGTATTGTCACCGGTCGCAATATACAAATTTTGTTCTGTGTCGAAAACCAGTGAACCAGCAGTGTGACAACATTGAGATAACTGCACAGGATAGCTCAAAATAATTACTTCTTGATCTAAATCTAATGACTGATCAGTGTTAATCGGAATACGACTAACATTATGCTGAGCCAAGCTAGGATGGGTATAATGGAAGTAGGCATATCGGTTTTGTTTGAAATTAGGATCTAGGGCAAAACCAATTAAGCCACCTTCATGTATCGCATTTACCTGTATGGAAGACGTTTCTATTAAGGTGTTGTCTTGCATTGCATAAAACGCTCCTAAGCGACCAATCACATAGATTTCACCATCAATCGAAATGTCTAATTCTTGAGGCTGATTAATAGAACTACCTAATACCTTTGTCGAGAATTGAGCATCAGATGGAGCAGGCCCACTCCATTGAGGAACCGCTAATTTTAACCTTCCGGCCCAGGCGATGGCCCCTTCAATATGTTGTATGAATGCTTCTTCAGAATATGAAGAAATGGTGTGGCCTAAACCACTGTAAAATGATCTGCCTTTACCGATTGTGTTATACCAAGCGATTGGATGATCGCCCATAGCGTCGTTGCCAGCGTTATAACTGTCTTCGTCTAAGGTTAATAACACATTGACCTGGGTGCGAGGGTTTTCTTGAAAGTTATACCATTCGTCGTTACGTTCCCAAGTGTCGCCTAAATGGAAAGAAGCGAGGTGCTCATTGTCTTCTACTTGTAATTCAGCTTGTTGAATATGCGGATGTGATTGGAAATATGCTCCAACTAAATCGCCGTACCATGGCCAACTGTACTCAGTATCACTGGCGGCATGAATACCGACATAACCACCGCCGCCTTCAATGTAAGTTTCAAAAGCAGTCTGTTGTTCTGTGTTTAATACATCTCCCGTGGTATTTAACCAGACTACCGCTGCATATTGAGCTAAGTTGGTATCATTAAATCGATCTGCATTTTCTGTGACCGTAACTTGCCAACTATGTTTGTCGGCTAAGTTTTGTAACATGTTTTGACCTGCTGTAATTGAGTCATGTCTAAACCCAGCTGTTTTAGAAAATACTAATACTTTATTTGAGACGGGATCGGGAGTCGGCTCAGGCTCAGGCTCAGGTTCTGGTTCAGGCTCTGGTTCAGGTTCAGGCTCTGGAGTGGGTTCTGGGTCCGGTGTGGGCTCAGGCGCTGGAGGAGGTGCAGGATTCGGTGCCGTGTCAGATCCACCTCCACCACAGGCAGAGCATAAAAATAATAAGGTAAATAGGATTAAGATGGAACTTCGCATATAAAACCGAGCATTTATTTGACATGTATTTGTTAACATATCGTTAATTTCTAATAAGGTAAAACATTGATTTTATTTTTAAAGTTATGCTTTTAGATAATTTGCATGACGCTTATTGATTTAGACCTAAGTTATGGCACCTATTCAAGCTAAAAGGAAGAATAGGTGCCCCTATGTTGGATCAGCTATTTCGCATATTACGTTTTGCATCGAGGCTGGACTTGATTAATTGACCAAACTCACGATCTTTTTGATGAGATTGGGCGATTGTCATGGAGTTTCTAGCCTGTTCCCGTAACATTTTTTGAAAGTTTATTAGTCGTCTTTGTTCTAGCTCTCCTGATTGAATGGCTTTTTGAACAGCACATTGAGGCTCTGATTGATGTTCGCAGTCAGCAAATTTGCATTTAGTTGCAAGTTGTTGAATATCATCAAATACCGCTTTTACACCTTCTTCACAATCTGTTAGCTGTAACTCTCGCATCCCTGGACAATCTAACAATAAGCCTCCAGCTTGAGTGAAAAATAGTGAACGACCTGTAGTGGTATGCCTACCTTTACTATCGTCTTCGCGTATGGTCGCTGTTTTCTCAGATGTAGTACAAAGTGAATTGGTAATTGTGGTTTTACCAACGCCAGACGAACCCAACAATACGCAGGTTTGACCCACTCCACACCAACCTTCTAGCTGCTTACAATCTTCGCTTTGATTAGCATTGATACACAGAACTACTAGTTGAGATTGTAAATCATGCAGTTGATCTAGATAAGTTTGTTGTACTTCTTGGTCAACTAAATCGGCTTTAGTCAGGACTAACACAGCGTCGACTTGCGCTTCTTTGGTTAAAGCCAAGTACCTTTCAATGCGAGATAGATTAAAGTCATGATTAAATGAACTCACAATAAACGCAGTGTCTACATTTGAAGCAATCAATTGGTTGGTGTTACTGCCAGGTGACTTGCGTTGAAAACAACTTAAAGGTTCCAATAAACGTGGTGCAAATGATGGCTCATTGGGCATTAATAACCAGTCACCAATGGTACTGGTTTGTAAATTGGGAAACTGTGCTAATGATACGTCTAGCTCGCCGCTTTCACCCCATATTTGTAGGCGATTCCGAAATACTTGTGTTATCCGGTAGGGGTTTGACTGTTCTAGCTCTTCTAAGCTAAGTTGTTGATTAAAAAATGCTTTCCAACCTAGTTGGCTAAGCGAATACTGTTTTTCAGACATGATAAATCCTGTTGTCATAAATTATTAATTTGGTTTAATACCAATTCAACTTGGGCAGACCCAAAAGACAACGGGTAGAGAAAAGTGAGGAAATAATCCTATTACTTTAAGAAACAGCTACCCGTTGGGTAGAGGCAACAATCATCAAATATCTCCTTTTTAAGTGTTAAAACGAGTAATCTAGAGGCAAAATAACAGTCTATTAGTATCATGTAAAGTGTCATGTTTTAGGAAATATATATGCATATAGTGTGTTCTCATTGTTTTGCTACCAATCGATTACCTGAAGATAAGCAGGTAGCCGAAGCTAAATGCGGGAAATGTCAAAAAACAGTTTATTCAGGAAAGCCAGTGGTTTTAGGTAGTAATAATTTTTATGCTTTTATAGAGCGTAATGACATGCCAATCATTGTAGATTTTTGGGCGAGTTGGTGTGGCCCTTGCCAAGCGATGGCGCCGGTATTCGAAAACGTTGCTAAACAATCAGCTGGTTTATTGTTCGCTAAATTAAATACCGAACACGCGCAGCAAATATCGGCAGATGCTGGAATTCGCAGTATTCCTACGTTAATCTTTTTCCACAAGGGAAAAGAGTTAGATAGGGTGTCAGGTGGTTTATCAGAGGCCCAGCTAAAAACTTGGGTCATGCAGTGTGTGCAAAAACATTCAGCAAAGAGCAACAAGTTATAGGGTAAACAAATATGTGCGGACGACTAAATGTAATAGATGATCCAGCTGTTCGCGAACTCTGCGAGGCTTTAGGAATAAAACTATACCCTCAAGATCCATCATCTGACATTCAACAAGAGATGTTATTTAATCGATTCACCCGAGTGGCTAATCAAGTGTCGATTATTCGCGAAGTATCCGGTCAACGAAGATTAGATAAGGCCATTTGGTGGTTGTTGTTAGAGCCCACAGAAACCAGTTTTAAGGCATCAAAATGGACCAGTTTTAATACACGATATGACAAGTTGAATGTCCCAGGTAGTGCAGGGTATAAAGCTTTTAGGCAATCTCGTTGTATTATACCCGTTAAAGGGTTTGGTGAAACTCAAGGAAAAGGAGCGCAAGCTAGGTATACCGATTTTAGTGCTGAATTTGGTGCCATAGCTTTGGGTGGGTTGTGCCGAGAATGGCGACATAAAGACACGGGAGAGTCAGCATTGTCTTGTTCAATTATTACCCTTGCGCCACATGCAAAGTTACGCGATTACCATCAGAAATCTTCTCCACTCATGTTAAGGCAAGATGATGACACTATGGACATGTGGTTAGACTCTACTTTGTCTGATGTCACTGTATTTAACGATTTAATGACACCACAATTACCTCACAATTTAATTGCTCAACAAATCGATAAACCTGCTTCTTTTCAAGCTATAGGGGCGAAAGAAACCCTATTTGCGGATGAACATTTAGCATAGCCAAATTGTTTTTTCCCTAGTAAAGTGAATGGTTAATTGTATGTAAAATAATCACATTATATTAAGGATGAAGTATGAAATTAGAATCTCTTGCGTTACACCATGGTTATACCTCTGAAGACACCACAAAAGCAGCTGCTGTGCCTATTTATCAAACAACTTCATTTACCTTTGATGATACGCAGCACGGTGCCGATTTATTTGATCTAAAAGTTCCGGGTAACATTTACACCCGAATTATGAATCCAACGACTGACGTACTTGAGCAAAGAGTGGCTGCCATGGAAGGTGGATTGGCGGCACTAGCTGTTGCTTCCGGAATGGCTGCAATTACTTATGCTTTACAATGTATTTGTGATGTTGGTTCTAACGTTGTTAGTACTAGCCAACTTTACGGAGGAACCTATAACTTGTTGGCTCATACCTTACCAAAGCAAGGTATAGAAGCAAGAATGGTCTCAGCGGATGATTTTGCTGGATTTGAAGCGGCGATTGATGAGAATACCCGGGCTATTTTTTGCGAATCTATTGGTAATCCCGCCGGTAATATTGTGGATATTGCGGCTCTGGCAAAAATAGCCAATAAACACGGTGTACCATTGATTGTTGATAACACCGTTGCCACACCATTTTTATGCCGACCATTTGAGTTAGGTGCGCACATAGTTGTGCATTCATTAACTAAGTATATCGGCGGTCATGGTACCAGTATTGGTGGCATGATAGTTGACTCTGGTAAGTTTGATTGGGTTGGGAATAAAACGCGTTTTCCTATGATGAACGAACCGGATCCTTCATACCACGGTGTTGTTTATACCGAAGCTTTAGGTGAAGCTGCCTTTATTGGCCGTTGCCGTGTGGTGCCTTTACGAAATACAGGTGCAGCTTTAGCGCCCCATAGCGCATTTTTAATTCTACAAGGCTTAGAAACATTGGGCTTAAGAATGGAACGCCATTGCGAAAATGCTGAAAAGTTAGCTGCGTTTTTACAAAATCACCCTAAAGTAAATTGGGTCAACTATGCAGCGTTAGCGGATAGTCCTTTTAATGAGGTGTGTCAAAAAACAACGCAAGGTAAAGCTTCCGGTATTTTGAGTTTTGGTGTTAAAGGGGGACTTGAAGGGGGCTCGCAATTTATTGATGCACTACAAATGATATTACGATTAGTCAACATTGGCGACGCAAAGTCTTTGGCCTGTCATCCTGCGTCAACCACCCATAGGCAGTTGAGTGAAGAAGAGTTGGCAAAAGCCGGAGTGAGTACCGACTTGGTTCGAATTTCTGTCGGCATAGAAAATATTGACGATATCATTGCAGATGTGAGTCAAGCCTTAGATAAGGTAAGTTAATCGCTCTTAATAACAAGTCTGAATGGTAACTAGTTGAGTTTTAAATATAAACTTAATTAAAACGAGACTTCTTATTCATAATTCAGGTTAATAAGTAATTTTGGCATATGTCCTTTGGGTTTTTATCAAAAGGGCATATGTTTTCGCAATCCAAGCAGAATGTGCAATTAATGTTTTATGAGAGGTAGGATTATATTTATTAACTTTTCCATATCAACTGGCTTTGCACTATGGGCGTTCATTCCTGCTGCAAGGTAACTCGCTACTTCATCTTCGAGTACATTGGCTGACAAGGCAACAATAGGAATATTAGCCACTTTAGGATCGGTACTGGCTCTAATCGCGAGCGTAGCTTGAATTCCATCCATCACTGGCATTTGAATGTCCATTAAAACGAGTTGAAAATTATTGGTTTGATTGATTAAATCAATAGCTTCTTTACCGTCGTTCGCTGTTGTCACCTTCGCCCCTTCATCACTTAACAAATGGTTGATTACAACTTGGTTAATTTCATTGTCTTCTACCACTAAAATGCTGACATCAAGTAGTCTGTTTTCCAATGTTTCAGTGTTGGAAAGGTTTTGTGATTCATTCATACATTCTTTAATAGTGGAAAATAAAAGTTCTGTTGAACAAGGTTTGCTTAATACGTGTTGTATGGGAAGCTGAGCTATATTTAATTCAATACTCGCTGTTTCATAGGCGGAAAGAATAATAATTTTAGGCATGTTTGTTAGGTCTAACTGCCTGACTTGTTTGATAAAATTTTCTCCGTCCATTTCATGCATTGTCCAGTCCGAAATAATAAGTTTGATATCATGCTCACTATTTTGAAGTTTGGATAAGCCTTCTTTGGCTGACAGAGCTTTAATTACCTGTAAACCTGCACCTGTCAAAAATTCTCCAACTATGCTCAATGCAATAGGATTGTCATCGACAATAAGCACTTCAAATTTGTCCTCAAATAAATATTGAGAGTCATCATCGATGATAACGTCTTTGTTAAGCTCTATCATCATGCTAGCAGTAAAACAGCTTCCACCATTTTGTTTACTGGTCACCTCAATGTTTCCATTCATGGCTTCACACAACTTTTTGCTAATGGATAATCCTAGGCCAGTGCCGCCATATTTTCGTGTAGTAGAGGTGTCTGCTTGGTTGAACTTATTAAATAATCCAGCAAGTTCACTATCTAACATGCCTATCCCTGTATCAGTCACTTTAAAATAGATTATAAATTGACCGTCAGCCGCACCTAATGGCTGCATAGATATATCAACGTTGATTTTTCCAGTGTCGGTAAACTTAATTGCATTCCCGCAAATATTTATTAACACTTGATTGATTCTAAATACATCACCCATTAAATCTGGGAAAAACTCTCCTTCAATGTTGACGTTAAAGCTTAGACCTTTTGCCTTACAAGCTTCATCGAATGATACCTTTAGATTATCAATGACACTGTTAATAGAAAAAGCTTTAGTTTCTAACTCGACTTTCCCTGATTCTATTTTTGAATAATCTAAAATATCGTTAATTACGGTTAATAAATGTTGGCCGGAGAAACTTAACTTATCCACGTAACCTAGCTGTAGTTTGTCTAACTTAGTCTGTTTTAATAAACCGGTTAACCCAATGACACCATTTAACGGGGTGCGGATTTCATGGCTCATATTCGCCAAAAATTCTGATTTTGCATTTTCTGATACTTTGGCTTTTTTTACTGCCTTTGCTAACTGTTCATTGTTCTTTTTCAGCTCGTTTTTTTGTTTAACTAATTCAGATGTTTGGCGAGTCACTTCCTTTGTTAGGTTACCTTGAATCGATAACAAAGCATGGATGACGATAGCAACACATGCTGACAATACTATTCCAGCAATAAAAAGAATAAACAGTAGGCTATTAGGTTGTTCTAAGTTTTGATTAGTTGGAGTAATAACGAGTGTAAATTGATTATTGACTAACTGAATAGGAAAACTAAAACTGACGTTAGCTCGCTTAATTTTATTTTGTTTAACAAGCTGTTTCGCGGGGTAATGGTATTGATTATTATTTTGGTCAACTAATGCATAGGAAAACTCATTCTGTTCTAGATTGCTGTCAAAAAAGCTGGAAATAAATTGGCTAGATAAAACTAATCCTATCACTTCAGCTTTTGGATTTTCTTCGGTTACTTTGCTTAAAACAGGCATAATGTACAAAATAAAGGCTTCATCACGTATGCCTTTAATGGGACTAGAGAAGTTTGAGATTAAAGGTGATTTGCTCTCTATAACCGGAAAAATTAACGGGCCAATTGGAGAATCGGGTGTCACGTTTCTGCCAATAAGAAATTGTTCGTTTAAATCAGGGTAAGTGTAAGCTAAAACTGAGTAGTGACCATCAACTAAGGTTGCCGCTGAAATATTGTTAGGCGGGGCAAAGTCAAAAATATCAAAATTAGAAAACTTAGGCTCTCGATTTTGGCGAACTTGTTCTAATACCGAATGTTTGTCGTCAGCTGAAAACCTTCGAATAGCACTTATCTTCCGACCCTCAGGGAAGTTTGGAAATACACGGGTTATAAACTCTTCAAATTCGGCGTAACTCACATAACTTGAAGATGAAAAAAGATTGGCTATCGATGAAACTTGAAAAAACGAACGCTTTAATTCAGCTTCTATATCTTTCGCATTGATTTCAGCTCGTTGTTGATAGTGGGTTAAAAGGTTGGTCTTTTCTTGGTTTAGCGCTAGATAATATATATAACCAGAACAAAAAAAACCGAATACCAACGCTATTAATGAGTAGTATTTTGAATTTTTGAATAAAAAGTGTTTTAGTTCTTGTTTCATAGTTTAATTAAAACATTACTTTCACTGTAATTCCTAGCGATTTTGGATCCCCTTGAGAGCATAAACGAATGTTATCTGGAGAAGCGCCAGGCGCAATCGCTCTTTCTGAACAATATTGTTTATCTGTCACATTTTTGGCCCACAGAGATGCTTGATATTCTTTATTATCACCGAATGAATATAAGAGATTTACAGATAATAATCCGATTGCCTTTTCAGAGAAGTTTTTAATCCATGTCTGAGAGTGTTTACCAGCCAACTGATGAATATGTTCACCTAAATAAGAATAATGAAGGTTAAAATCAAGGTCTCCAGTATCTAGTTCATAAGTTTTGTGGGCGGACAAATGATAACTCCACTCAGGTGCGTTAGTCAGTTTATTACCGACTTGGACTTGTTCTAGGAAACTTGCCTTATTTTGTTCTGGAATGCCTTGAGTGTCCAAATTAGCATTTGTCACTTTACTATCTAACCAGGCTACACCAACATTAAAGCGCAGAGATGACGAAAGTTGCCAAGCCAAGTCGAATTCTGCACCAGTTGACTTTGCCTCTGGTAAATTAACTAACGAGGCAAATAAATCTGCAGGATTGCCAGGGTTATGAACCAAAAAAAATTGATAGTTTTCCCATTGGTTATTAAAGACTGAAGCGTTGATTCGCACTTTTTTATTAAAAACTGTACTTTTAACACCCAGTTCACTGGTAACCAAAGTTTCTGGCTCTACTATTTTACTAAGCAGGCTTTGATATGCTGTGGATGTTGGGTTTGAATTAACTGAGCCCATTTTAAAGCCACGGGATAAATTTGCGTAAACCATAGTTTGTGGTGTCAATTTGTAATCTAAGGAAAGTTTACCTCCCCATTGATTAAAGGAATCGTCAATTTTCGCTGATGCAGGAAATCCACTGCTAACCTTCAAAAACCGGTTTACACCCTCAAACCCCATGTGATCAGACAAACGATTAAAATTGTTATTACCTAAACTGTACCAACCTAGACTGCCTAAAGGGAATTCTTGGCCTACTAAATCCATCATCATTCCAGCTGAGTTAACTGTGGGGGTAAGGTTTTGGTTCGTCCATCTCAATCCCGCTGAAAAGTTAAGGTTTTCCAATAATGGCGTTGAAAGTTGGGCATACAGAGATGTCGTTTTGTTTTTATGTTCAACCCAAGCACCTCGGTCAAACATTGGACCAATGCCTGCGTCTTCTATCTCGTCATCTGGACGACCCGGTCCCGCAGGATCAATCAACGCTGTTTGCAATAAATCACCATCTTCATGACTGTATAGCAGGCCCACAATCCATTGGATTTGTTTGCTAACGACGGATTGTAATTGCACTTCTTGCGAAAACGACTTGGTGTCTGTTGAGTTATAAGTGGTTGTTTGGAACACCGATGAGGGCAGGTGTTGGCTTCCCCAATCGTCGGTACGAGCAGTTTTTACCTTTTCAAAGGAGCTAATTACGTTTATTAAATAATTTTCTTGGGATACCTTTACTTTGAAATAGCCACCTAGTGCATCAATGTCATTAATTGGATTGACCATGGAAGAGTAGTTTTTAGACAAGTCATGATTATTTAAGTTAATGATATCCATATTATTTAATGGGCTAATTGCAGACTTTACTTCTGCAATTTGATTTTGTTTTCCCCCGTATAAACTTGCTTGAATTTCGATGTTTTCAGTGAATAAATAGGCCAGTTTCAAGCGAATGCCATCTTGGTTAATGTTATTAAACTTTGTGTCATTACCTTTTATTTCAGAGCTTATTAGGCCATCTCGATTATGTGAAAAGGCTGCAAGCCTGATGTTTAACTTTTCAGTTAATTTTGAAGCAACGGCTGCATTCAAAAACTTCTGCTCGTGGCTGCCTAATGTTATCTGGCCATAACCATTCAATTCATCATCATTGGTATTATTTGAGATGAAATTAATTGCACCTGCAGTTGTGTTTTTGCCATATAGCGTATTTTGCGGGCCTTTTAATACTTCGACCCGATTAATATCATAAAGGGCAAAATTAGCTAACATTGGATTAATAATAGCCACATCGTCAACGTATAGGCCCACGGCAGGTATAGCGGTTAAGTTAAAACCATCCATACCCACACCTCTAATATAATAATTGCTTATCCCACTGATTGACCGAGTTGTATTAACATTTGGTATTAAACTGGCGATTTCACTTGCTTGAGTTATATTGGCAGTCTCTAACGTATCTGCAGAAAGGGCGGTAATGGATATTGGGATTTCTTGAACAGGTTGAATTCGTTTTTGCGAGGTGACTTCAATGATTTCAAGTGTATCGCTTGTGGCAGATGTGACAGTAGGATTATATGCAAGCATTAAACTGGCTACTAATAATCTGAGTTTTGCCATGTGATGGAACTTAAAGATAAGACGACTCACCCATTAGTGTATTGTGATACTTAATTATCGACATGTTTTTAAAACCTATTAGGCTTAAACCTAATCCAACAATACCGATTCGTCAAAGGCGATACAATTGGTTTGTTTAAAAAATTTACCTCTCAGATGCAATTAATTTATTTGTTTGAGGACACTGAAAATGGGCAACTGGAAGGTTGCCCATTTTTCTACAGCTGCAAATATTCTAACTTTTTATTAGCTCATTGTTTACATTGGTATCTGAGGCTTTTCTCCTACCATTTAATAACCAACCAATTGGCGTGTGTTTAACAAATATTAGGTAACTAATATAGCCTATGGCAAGGGTTCCAAAAGAGCTTATCAAAAACTCCAATAGCAGTGGCAAATGCAAGTCTAGTAGTAAGAATTGAATGACCCATAATACTGGCAAGTGAACTATGTATATCCAATAAGAAGAATTAGCCACGCCTCGCATAAATGCATTTTGTTTATTAAAAACAGTTTTGCTAACAATCAGTAAAAATAGGCTCATAAAGACGCCGACATAGGCTTGTAAGGCTGAAATGCCTACTTGATGTAATGACAATTCAGGGCCTTTTCCTGCTTGCTCCATGACTTGTTGCATACTCACTTCTCCACCCAAGGTACTGTGAAAAATACCGTAGCCTGCTATGGAAGCCACCAACATGATAACTAAGTACGGCTTAAGTGCATCTAAAAATTCTTCGTTTTTGTAAAGGCCATAACCAAATAAATAGAATAACCCATGATAACCGAACGCCCATAATTGAGGTGTGAGTTGCTCGGGTGCAGGTAAAGGCGCATGTTGAGACACGACTGCCGGAACAAGTAATAAAGGCGCGATTAATAAGAATGTTTTGGGCATATTTACAATCCTACGCATCCAATCAAATTTACAGTATTTAACCACTAGTACCGTTAACAAATAGAAGAAAGTTAGGTTGTATAAAAACCACAAATGCATGGTACTAGGTGGTGGTGTCGGTGCGTCGGGCATTTGCGACATCATGGCAACCATGCCTAACATGGGAGATTTGTTCTCAATTGCTTCAACCGCCCAGCCAAACATGACTACCATACTTATCATTACTAGCGGTAAAAATATAACCAGTGGCAAAGTGACTCTTTGTAATCTGTTTTTTAGCATTGCACCTAGCCCACGCTTTTTAACTAACAAGGCTGCAAAAAAACCGGCAATAACAAAAAATAGTGGCATTCTAAAGCTATGACTAAAGAACGCTAGCACATCTACAACGGCTGAATTTTGCGGATCCGATGCAGGCCAAAGTTGATTCATCATTGGACTGTAAGCCAATGCAGCGTGAAAGAATATGCCCAGTAACATGGCAAAAGCTCTTAAATTGTCCATATAATGGACGCGACTATCTCTACTCATAATAAGCACCTTTTTAAAAATATAATGAATGTGTAAGCCTTTGTATTAGTTAATTGTCTCTACAAAGGCCAAGTGGTAGGTTGAAGTTATTCTAAAAAACAGGTCTTTTTAGATTTTATGTACCAAGTAACCGTTAGGATGAGTAGGATCATGCCTACTTCTATCGCTATGATACTCAGTACGGTGGGGTTAATTGTTATTTGTTCTTGATTGATATAGGGGCCAATGTCTTCTAACTGTGATACATAGAACATAAATAAATTAAAGAAAACGTTGAGTATTACCATCACCACAATACTAACTGGTAATGAACCTGACAGAATACTTACCGCAAGAAGTACAGTAGCAGCCACTAGTATTTCTAAGCATAAAATTAGCGCAATTGGTAGCATGCCATTTGGTAAGGCACTGACCAGGATGAGGCCAAGTAAAGTGAGCACAATTGGCAACCAACAAACTAGGTAAATCCCAATACAGCCGAACAATTTGGAGCTGGTGTAATCAATGGGTTTAATGGGTAAACCGATTAAAAATGAAAACTGGGAGTCTTTAACTTCGTTGATGGTCGAGCTAAAGATAATATGGGCGCTGGCGCCAATCAGTACAGTAATTAACCATACAATACCAATGTAAAATACCGTATATGAAGGCATTGTCATTAAGATGCTAGCGAGTATGCCTAAGACAATATAAATCAGTACGTAAACTTTGAATAACTGCCAATCTTTGTTGATTAATTTTCCGATCATCAAGGTGTTCATAATTGCCCCCCTTTGGCGCTTGTATTACGAGAATGATTAACATTAGCTAAAAATATTTCTTCCAAACTCATGTTTTCAACGGCATGAATTTTGATATTTTGCTGTTGATAAGCTTCTAAAATTAACGGATCAAAATTGTTACTGACAACCGACGCGATGCGTCCTTCTTGCTCTACCTGAATAATACTGCCAGTGGGTTGTAACGGCAGGTTAGAAGGAACTTCTAATTGAATGCGGCGCCAATTGTCTAAATAACTTTCTTTGTCTTGGCTATCAATAATGCTGCCACGATCAATAAAGGTAATCTGGTCTGAAATTTTTTCTACATCAGCAGTATTGTGAGATGAGAACAATACTGTACGTTCTTCATCTTTAAGAATTAAAGCCAATTCGTTGTTTACTTCCTGACGAGCCACAGGATCTAAGCCAGTGGTGGGTTCATCTAAAACTAAGAGTTTAGGTTGGCGCGCTAAAACTAATAACAATTGCGCTTTGATGTGTTGCCCTTTAGAAAACTGTTTGATTTTTTGTTCTAAATTCAGGTCAAATCTGTGTAAAAGCTCTTTTGCGTAATTGTCATCCCAACTGGGATATACAGACTTAATAAAATTGATGTGCCAAGCTAAGTTCTGCGCTCCGTATAACTTCATCTCTTCTGAGCTATAGCCCACATCTTGTTTTAACTGAGATTGCATATTGGGCATGGCATGGCCCAATACCGATATGTCACCACTATCAGCTCGCATTAGGCCCATAATCAGGCGAATAGTAGTAGATTTCCCAGCACCGTTGGCACCCACAAAACCCATAATTTGGCCTTTAGGTAGAGCTAAATCGACATTTTTTAGATCGAAATAGCTAAAATGCTTACTCACATTTTTTAATTGAATTGCTAAATCTTGCATTACATTCACCTAATTTATCTGTGTTTAGACAGATGTGTTCAATAACACTTGTTGAATTCTTTCGGTTATTTCAGCATCACTTAAACCAAGTTCTTTAGCATGCTTAACCGCCTGTTTTAATTTTTCGTCTAGCTCGGCCAGCAGTAACTCATTGCGCATGTCCGAACTTTCAGCAACAAAAGACCCTCTACCCTGTTGGGTGTAAATTACCCCCTCTCGCTCTAGTTCAGAGTAAGAACGTTTTATGGTGATGACACTAACGCCAGTAGCGGCAGCCATTTCTCGAATGGATGGCAAATGAAACCCTGCTTGCCAATCTCCCACTGAGATCTTTTGTTTAATTTGGACCATGATCTGCAGATACATGGGCCGGCTGTCAGTTTGCGAAAGAAACAATTTAATCGTCATTAAAAAAACATCGCTGTATATACACTATATGCACAGTATATACGGATATGCACAGTTGGCAAATTATTTGTGTGATTTTTAAGCTTTGAAAGAGGGGGTTTTCTTAACTCGTTGTAATTTATAGTGTTTTAATTTTTGTTTT
Organism: Paraglaciecola sp.; assembly: GCF_051252315.1. Lineage (GTDB taxonomy): Bacteria > Pseudomonadota > Gammaproteobacteria > Enterobacterales > Alteromonadaceae > Paraglaciecola. The sequence goes on from NZ_JBPOFP010000018.1 coordinate 42,396, forward strand.
GTTGTTGAAGTGTGTATATACAGTGTGTGCACAGGGAGTTAGGACAGAACTTTTTTAAATTCTTCTTTGTACCTGCGTGAAATTGAGACTATTTGGCCATCTGTTAAGTGGATATCACCATCGCCACTCGCTTGGTAATTAATGTGATCAATAAACTGGCTGTTTACAGCATAAGATCTATGTGTTCTGCAAAAGCCTTTAGTTAAAAGTCGCTGGCTAATTTGCGATAAAGTCGAACGAAGCGGATACACTCTGCCTTTTGAATAAAGGTTAACGTAGTTTCCGGCTGACTCCATCCATTCAATGTCGTTTACCTTAATCAAAAACTCCCGATCTAATTTTTTAACTAAGAAATGTTCAGGTACAGTTTCAACAACTTTTTCTGACTCTTGGCTAATTAAGTTAGCTTCTCCTTTTAACCGGCTATAGATGAATTGATATAGCTGAAACAATCCTAGAAAAAATAAATACCCCCATAAGTCTTTGCGATACTCATATAAAAATTCTCGAAAAATCGGCCCGAAGTGATAGTCACTATTATAGGTCCAGTAAGCTAATTCCCTAAGTGCAACCATAATGCTGATATGCAAAATGGAAAACACCAAGGATGCCACTAAGTGAATAATAATTTGATGTTTGATTCGGGTAAGCTTTACTGGAAAGTGTGTCCATAACTTTGATAAAAGGGGTAATAAAACCAACACACCTATAGCACTTGAATATTCCCAAACAAAGGGCTCAATAAGTAATATTTCAGGCGTGCCGTGTCGCAGAGCTTCCATCCATTCTGATGTTGCATTGATACTATTGTTAATCAACAAATAGCCTACAACTAGTAAAAATAGATACAAATTTTTATGTCGCTCAAAACGTTCGAACAAAGTCACTTCTTTTATCCCTGGTATCCACCGTTAGTCACTAAGTCCCACCTAATAGGTACTTAGGTATGGTGTTTAGTTAGAGTTGTTTACATGCTGTAAAGACTATTTAACCGCAAGGAACACTATGACTCAAGTATTAGATCAACGACGTTATGATATCGACTGGCTGCGTAATTTGGCATTTTTGGTACTCATTCTTTATCACGTAGGTATGTACTACGTGGCTGATTGGGGCTGGCATTTAAAAAGTGAGAATCAATCCATTTGGTTACAAAATTTGATGTTATTAACCAATCCTTGGCGTATGTCTTTGTTGTTTGTGATCTCAGGTATGGCTACGGCTATGGTGGATGATAAATTTAGTCGAGGGCAACTTGCTAAAATTCGAGTTAAACGAATACTCATTCCTCTATTATTTGGCATGTTTGTAGTGGTTGCGCCTCAGGTGTATTTAGAAGGGGTGAGTAAACATGCATTACAACTCGATTACTGGCACTTTTGGCTGGAATACGTTAATCCAAATACAGATTTATTGACCGTACAGCATACTCCTATTGGTTTATTGACCTGGAATCACCTCTGGTATTTACCGTATTTGTTGTGTTACAGCTTAGTGTTTTTGGCAATTAGTCCGTTGATAAAATGGATTTCCCATTGTTTAGAGCGACTAAAAATAAAGGCATGGCTGGTATTTATAAGCTTAGTGTTAATGAGTACTTACATATGGTGGAGTCTCAGTCATAGATATCCTACCACTCATGCTTTAGTGGGGGATTGGTATAATCACGCTAGGTATTTCTGGGTGTTTATCGTTGGTTATATGATCCCTAAATTGCCCTATTTATGGGATAGGTTAATTGGCTGCCGCAGAGTTATGTTATTAGTCGCTTTAGCTGGGTATGTTTGGTTACTGCTTGATTTTAATGGGCTGTTAGAGCTTGACCAAGGGTTAAATCAACAAGTCTGGGTACAGCTAGTTCATGGCTTATTGCGTAGTCTAAATTATTGGGCTTGGATTTTGGTATGTATTGCTTATGCAGGCCGCTATCTGCAGTTTTCTAATCGTGTTTTACAATATGCTAATAAAGCCGTATTGCCATGGTACATACTGCACCAAACACTGATCTTGATGATAGCAGCTAGCTTAGCGGTATTGCATTGGCCAGCTTGGTTAGAAGCCCCCATTCTTGTGTTATTAACGTGTTTAGGGTGTTGGTTAGGTTACGAACTAGTATCTCGTTTTAGTGCACTACGATTTTTATTTGGACTAAAGAGTTGATATAAAAGAACGATTTGGTTGAATTAATAGGCTTGTATACCAAATTTAAGTAATCGCTTAGGTAAAGTTTCGTCAAGGTTTTGTACATCTTTGTCTGTGAGTTCGATAAGGTGAAAGTCGTACTTTTGATATATGGCAAGTTTCTTCTCTTTACGGGCAAGATACATGGGGTCATTGTTGTAACCCCAATATTCGACGTATACCTTGCCAGCTGGAATGTAAAAATCGCTATATATATCTTCTTCAATAGGCAGCTTGCGGTGATAGGCATGGACGATTTCAGCCATATACAACCAATTATCAATAATCATTTCTGCATTTGAAGCGAGGCAGTGTCCATCTATAGCTATATGTTTGGTTTTACCATTGATCTCAGTGGTATTTAAAGCCCCAGTAAGGGCTTTAGTAGATGACAACAAAATCTTTGACTGAGTGATTGTCATTGGCCATTTAACGTAAGGAGCGCCAGAGCGAGTGTCTTCACTTTGCTCTGCACCTTGCTTTAGGCCTTGTTCAGTTACCACCCAGCCTTTAAGACTTTTATTTACCCAGCCCAGCTCCGAAAAAACATGATTTAATTTGACTGCTGATATACCAAAATCTTTCGATAATTGAGTAGACGTGACCATCTCAATGGGCGTATCTGGTGTTTGATGCTCGGGAAGCTTGTCTAAGTTAAAGTCTTCCGGCCATTCTATATAATCTCCCAACTTAACTGAGGTTTTGATCCTACCTCCAGCCAACTTACCTTTCGCAGTTAAAGTCCATTTATCAGCATCGCGAACAATAAAATTCACTTCAACTAATTTGGAGAAAAGTAATTTCGTCTCTATTTTTAGACGTTTTGATAAAGCTGTGGTTGAAAAATATTGGATGACTCGGCTCCTAAGTTAAGAGCGAAAAGAGTAACCGATAAGGCCAAGTATTGGTATTAATTAGTTTTCCCCAACATTCTTTGTAACATAGGTAACTTGTCTTTAAATTGATGTACAAGAGCTCCCATCACATGGGCTAATAATAAACCACATAAAGTATAAGCGCATAGGGTATGAACTAACTGGGCAGCTTCTTTTAAACTTCTTGAGTCTGGGATAGGTGGCAATGAAAAAAGCATAAACACATTGACCGGTCGACCGGCGGCTTCAGTCATAATATAGCCGGAAAATGGCATGATAATAATGCTTAACAGCAGTAATATATGGGTAAATTTAGCTGCACCTTTTTGCCACGGTTTAATGGCGAAATTGTGGCTTGGGAAGCCATTAAATAAACGCCATAAAACACGCCAAGCACCAAAGATAAGTACCAGTGCGCCTAACGATTTATGTAAAGAAAGTACGTTTCTTTTTAAACTGCCTAAATCAGCAAACTCAAGGCTTAAACCCAATATCAACATTAGGATAACTAACGCAGCGATTAGCCAATGATTGATAACAGAAATATAACCATAACTGGTTTGGTTATCTTGATACTTTGAATTTAATGAATTTAACTGCATAAACTTCTCAAATAAAACGGGTTACAAGTACACTTTCTTTTTAGTGCGGGATGGTGCTTTGGGAGGGGTTAAACCTTTGGCTAACATTACCTCTTTAAAGGCTTGTTCTGTTTTTTCGCTAGGTTTGTAATTACCCGGTCGAAAGCCTTGGGCGATTAACATAGCGGTCCAACCTTTTTTGTTCTTTTGATTCCAAAGGTCTATGTTGGCACCTAGTTGATCTAAATGTTTAATGACTAAAGGGAAATTTTTGTAAGCCGCGCCATGCATGGCGGTTTCACCTGTGCTACTTACAGCGTTTATATCTGCCCCCAAAGAAACTAATAAATCGATTAACTCAATGGCTTCTTGTTCAGTACCTGCTTCTTCATCTGCAGCAGCTGTCCCTAAGCCGGCGGCCATCATAAGTGGTGTAACATTATTAATATTTGTGAGTAAAGGATCAGCCCCATGCTTCAGTAAAATCTTAATAAATGGAATATCTGCGGTTTTGGAGGCCATAAATAGGGGAGTTGCACTTTGCAAATTCACTAAGGCGCCGTTTGCTTTGAATTTTTTGGTAAGTTGTAAGTTTACCTTGGCACCGTATTTTATGAGTACTTCAATAAACTCTAAGCTAGTAAGTTTGCCAGAGCCTTTGGGTGGAAAGTCACTACTATCCCCAATGTCCGGTTTTCTCACTTGTACCATAGTATGTAAGGGTGAAAATCCCGAACGTAAATCACTGGCGTCAGCGCCTTTAGATAACAAATATTCTGCAAGGTCAAAATGTCCATTTTCTATGGCTAAAATTAGCGCCGTTGAGCCATTTTTAGCAAATCGACGGCCTCTTTTGTCATGATACATAGCTGTATTGACATCAAATCCTGCGTTTAATATGGCTTTGACAACAGCTAGGTGACCTTGGCGAGCGGCAAATGCTAGGGCATTAAACTCTCCTTGGGCTTTAGCATTGATATTCGCTCCGGCCTTAATCAGTATGTTGACTACCCCAATATGACCTTCTGCTGCTGCCCACATTAAGGCGTTTTGTCTTCGAGAATCGACAAGATGAATATCAACTTCATTTTCGATTAGTAGTTTTACTAGATCGGCATACCCGGTGCGGGCAGCGCGCATTAAGATAGTTTCGTTACCCGTTATTTTATGGTCGACATTTGCGCCTGCTGTAATGAGCAGTTGAGCGATTTCAGCATTGCCATTTAACGCGGCACCATAGAGTGGGCTAATTGCATAACGGTTACTAATATTGGTATTAGCACCTTGTAGAAGCAATTGTTTTACTAGTTCAATGTCGTTGGCTACTGAGGCTCTTAATAGCTTGGTTGAACCATCGCTATATTGAAAGTTAACGTCGTTGGGCTCATTAGCAACGGATTGCCATGTTGCGCAAAGCAGTATTGTATAGGCCAAAAAGGCCAATTTTCTAACTTGAATTAAGCCCATTTTTACACCAGCATCTCGCTAACTAAGCCTGTACTATCAGCAAATTTATCTATGTCTACTCCTGCTTTCCTTAACATGGTTAAGTGCACATTGGCCAGCGGCGTTGCTTCATTAAATACCACATGATTATTGCCTTTGAAGCCCAGTTTTTGACCACCGGCTACTATGATGGGTAAGTCGTGATGATCGTGTAGATTAGGATCGCCCATACCACTACCGTAAAGGTACATAGTGTTATCAATTAAATTGCCTTCGCCATCTGGCGTGTTAGCCAGTTTATCTACTAAATAAGCAAACAAAGAAGCATGATAAGCGTTGACCTTGGCCATTCTTTTCAATTTGGTCTGATCGTTACCATGATGAGAAAGCGGGTGGTGAGAATCAGCCACGCCTATTTCAGGGTAAGTACGAGTACTGGCTTCTCTAACTAACTGCAATGACGACACGCGAGTGATATCTGCTTGCATGGCCAATACTTGCAAGTCCAACATTAACTTTGCATGATCTGAATAAGATTTAGGTACACCCATAGGGCGGTTTAAAGTCGGTAGATTATTTTTTTCTACTCCTTGATATGCCAGTTGAATACGTCTTTCTACTTCGCGCACACTGGTTAAGTATTCATCTATACGTAACTTGTCTTGTGAACCTACTTGGTTATTCAGTGAGTTAATACTGCTCATGACTGAATCAAGCAAACTGCTTTTCGAATTTAATGCTTTTTGTCTGGTGGCCACATCACCACCGGCACCAAATAATCTTTCAAAGACTAAACGAGGATGTGCTTCTGAGGGAAGAGGGGTTGTAGGCGAAGACCAAGATAAATTGTTTTGATAAACACAGGCATATCCGTTGTCACATTGGCCAACGGTTTCTAGTAAATCCATACCCATTTCAATAGAGGGTAACTGGGTTTGTTGGCCAATTTGTTGAGCAGCTAATTGATCTGCTGTGGTGCCTAAATAAAAATCAGTACTTTCTGTGAGTTTAGCTCGTGCACAACTCAAAAAGCTCGAATTAGATGTGGCGTGAGAGCCTGGATAAGCGTTTTCGAGAAAGGTATTAGTGATCACATTTAAATGATCTTTAAAAGGCGCCAATGACTCTAAAATAGGCGACATGGAATCTAAATTGGTTTTACTTTTGGGGGTAAAACGACTCATGTCAGCCCCCATAGCGACAAAAATATATCCTAGACGTGTGTTGAGGGCAGGGGCGGCAGGTGTCAGCTCTAAGGCAGTAGCTGCTGGGATCATTGCATCTAATAATGGCAAGGCAACACTGGCACCCATTCCTTTAAGAAGGGTACGCCGAGAAACGGATTTTTTAGTGATAAACATTAATGGATCCTATTTTCTTGTACAGTATTTGCCAAAGCAATTGATTCTGGCTTTATCTGCTTATATTTAAATTGTGGACTTAATACTAACTCTGAAACAATACTCGAAAACTGATAGTTATTCGCTTTTGCTTGTTTAATTATAGCTCGAATTTGTGGCGCATCACTGTGAGTTAAACCCCTTCCTAATGCAAAGGTCATGAGTTTTTCGGATAGAGTTTGAACAAATAATTCGGGACGCGTTAATAAACCGTCAATCAAGCCTTGAGCGCCAACAAACTCTTTGCCATCTGGTAAACCTGCGGTGGCATCCACTGGGTGTCCTAATTCTGTATCTCGCCACTGGCCTACCGCATCATAGTTTTCGAAGGCAAATCCAGGTGGATCCATTAGGTTATGACAACCAGCACAAGCTGGGTCTTCACGATGTTTAGCTAAACGTATACGAACCGGAAGACTTTCTGATATGGGACTGTTTTCTAAAGATGGCACATCGGCAGGTGGAGGTGGTGTCGGGGTGCCGATAATATTTTCAAGTATCCAGTTACCTCTAAGTACCGGTGAAGTGCGGTTTGCATATGAGGTTACGGCCAAAATACTACTTTGTCTTAATAACCCACCACGATTGCTGGTTTGAGGTAAATTGACTTTTCTAAATCGACTACCATACACATGAGGGATATCGTAGTGTTTAGCGAGGCGTTCATTTAAGTACGAATAATCAGCACTTAACAAGTCCATCACGCTTTGTTCTGACAATAGTATACTGTTTACGAACAGCAGCGTTTCTTGTTTCATTGCTTCACGTAGATTGTGATCAAAATCTGGGTAAGCTCGTGTGTCTGGTGTGAAGCTGTCTATGTTTCGCAAGTGTAACCACTGTTCTACAAAGTTATGTAACATGGTTTGGCTTTTTTTATCTTGCAACATGCGCACAACTTGTTGTTTTAAAACTTCTGGCTTATGCAGAGTTTGTTGTTCGGCTAGCTCAATCAGTTCGGTATCTGGAATGCTATTCCACAAGAAAAAGGATAAACGAGCAGCTAGTTCGTGATCATTTAATGCGTAGACGTCTTTATTTAAATTGGCTGGTGGCGTTTCAATTTTAAACAAAAAGTTAGGGTTAACTAAAATAGCGGCTAAACCTTTCTGTAATCCGGTTTGGTATTTATCTTGTTGCGATGAGGTCTGATAGCCTTGTTGATAAAAGTTCATAAAATTTGAAATATCTTGCTCGTTAAGGGGCCGTCTATAAGCCCGTCTAGCAATTTTTGACAAGGTTTCTTCAGCACAGGAATAATGACCCTGCGTATCATTTCCTGAACATTGGTACTGTTCATTTTCTTGTTTGTTTTGAGGCTTGGGGATTTCGGCACTTATATCATCAGAATGATACGGGCCAGTAATCGAAACCTCGTAAATCCCTGGTGTTTGTCTTGGGTGACGATGTAAGTTAAAAGCCACGTTAAAAGGTTTACGTTTAGTGATAGGTAGTGAGTTAGACAAACTAGGGAAAGTCACACCTACTTTATGGGTACCGGCTGGTATATTTAACTCAGCGAATAGATTACTTTCGTCAAAATGGTAATTTTTATAGTTTTTAGCTGGTGCAATTTCGATGGATTTTTTTAAGGCGTCGTTGACTAAAATTTCCATTTGATGCTTTTGATGAAGCCCTTCCACTTTTTCATCTCGATCACGAGATAAGCGCACATCTACTCTATAATTGCCCGTCACCGGAAAATGATGTTCAACCAGCATGCCGCCTACAGTGCCAATGGGTAAACCCTGAACATGACTTTCTTGGGATTGGTCAGGACGATTTCGGTAGTTACTGCCGTCCGGTTGCATAGTGTCTAAGCCTATGACTTGTTGAGATATTTTTTGTGCTGCTGTTATATAACGCTCTAATAACGTTGCACTTAAATTACTCATGGTGGTGTTGTCAAAACCAAAACTTTCCTGATCTGAAGGTAATAGCTTGCTCACATCTATATTTAGAGCCAATAAATCGCGTATTGAATTTTTGTATTCTGCTCGGGTTAAACGTCTGAATGTTTCAATTTTGCCCAAATCCGCGTCTTCAAAATGGTGGGAATCTAATTGCTCGCTCATTTCTGTGATTAAATACTCATAGGCCTTTTCATTTGGCCGTTTACGGTCTTTAGGGGGCATCTGCCTAGCATTGACCTTACGTAAAACTTCTTCCCACATTTCTGGATGGTCTGCAAAATTGCTGCCCTGCAATTTGGCCAGATTGACGTCACCTTTCTGGGTTTGATCATTGTGGCAGTTCATACAGTACACATCTAACATGGCTTGTTCAGGTGAAAATGCGTCAAATATTTTATGACTTTGGTCTTCGCTAGCTAATCTTTGGTTAAGCCAATCACTGGTGGCAAGGTAGGTTTCTTGGTTAGGGCGAGGAGCATCTTTTGCATCTTTGGGGGGCATTTCTTGATTTTGTATAACCCAAGCTACGTCTTGCCATAAATATGGGGCGTCATTTAATGTGCCGTCCACCACACTGGCTAAATCTAGGTTGCCTTCTCTTTTATCTGGGTTATGACAATCAACACAATATTTTTCTACGGTTGTATGTAAAACGGTGTCTTGAATTGGATATGAGGGGGCGCCGTCTAAAGGCTCAGGTACGGGAGCGCAACCTAAGAACGTAAAAATACTTAATAAGATAATGCGCGAAAAGTTCATATAAGCCAACACTGCACCTGAGTCATTTTTAACCTACATAGCAAAACAAAATTCACATGTAAAATCAATGTTTCGCATATGTTTTTAAATTGTAATTTATTTGTACCTATATCTAATTGTCATATAAATTGATTATGTTTCATTGGTTTTGTAAAGTAATGGAAAGTATTTGCCATCCATTTTATTACCTTTGGGTACTTTGATATCCGTGCCTCTTAACATGACTTCATTAGTTTCACTTTTAGTTCCATCAGCAAAAACGTTAAGTACCAATGCTCTGCGGCTAAGCTGTGACTTGTTGGCAAAAGATCCATGTAACATAAGTGGGTGATGAAAACAGGCGTGACCTTTTTTAAGCTCCATTGGAACAGGTTTAATTTGTGCTTTTTGTTCTTCGCTAAGTTGCTCGAAAATGGCTTCCATTTCACCACCAAGTTCTAGCCTTTCTAATAGTCCCCACTTATGACTTCCAGGAATATAATTTAAGCAGCCGTTTTCTGTGGTGGCATCATCTAAACCAATCCAGCAGGTAAGGTGCTGCATGGGAACAGTGCGGATCCAATATGAATAATCTTGATGCCAGGCTACAACGCCACCATGTCCAGCCGGCTTACAAAATAGTTGGTCGTGCCAAAAGCGAATAGATTGATCACCTAATAATTGGCTAGCTGGCTTAGTAAAAGCTGGATTCCAAAGTGCATCATGAAATCCCGGAGTAATGCGCCAATGGCCTAAAGAGTGAAATAAAACCGTCTCTGGATCAGTAGACTGATTATTGTGAAATTCATAAAACAAATCATGCTTAGGGTGATCTGGGTTGGCAATTTCAGCTAGTTCAGCTCGTAAAATATCCACTTGTTCATCTTCAAAAATCTTTACGTTCGTTAGATAACCAAACTCATGAAAATGTTCTATTTGTTCGTTGCTTAACGTAAACGGTTGATAGTCTTTTGAACTTGTGACTTTACTAAAAATGTCAGAAATGGGCTGATGGTAGTCCGCTAAATCTCTACTTTGCATACTTTAATCCAGTTAGTGATACGACTTGTATGCTAAGGTATCATAAAAATATAATTACACATAATTTAAGTTGGATTAATGGGTTAAGTTAAGGGTGATGTTCTTGAATTGCTTGTGCAATAAATCCGGAATCTTCTAGTTGTCGTAAGGCGGCAGTGATTTTAGGGATTAACGACTTATTTTTTTTGTGCAAATAATGAAAAAGGGGCACTGTGGGAGTGTAATTATCAAACTTAGTGATTAACTTTGTTTGGGGCTCAGTAGCGAGTTGCACTATGGTTTTTTCAGACATAGATACAAGGTCAACTCTGCCTTTGATTAATAGGTTAAATAATTGGGAGTTATTGATTGCTTTGGTTGGACCAAACTGAGTAAATTCTTTTTCAACAAATACGCCGCCATTAATAATGCCTAGTTTTAAATCTTTGAGCTTTGCGTTAGCCAATTTTTTATTGCTTTTTAGCCCGTAAAGGTTTTGGTGCATATGACAGATGGCCACGGGAATACGTATTAGGTTAGGGTATTTTTGCTCTAAAAACTGAACTCGCGCGGTTTCTCCATCTGTTCTGCCGTTATTTGATTCAATCAAAGCGCGTTTAGCAGGCAATATGGCGAATTTAAGTTGATAACCAATAGATTCATAAGCTTTGGTTAAAGTTTTAAAGGCACAATCATTCTTACCTACTTTACGAACTTGAGATAACTTAATTTGTTTTTTTTGAGAGGTTATTTTTAGATTGGCAAAAACGGGGGGGGAAAGACATAGGGTTAGCATTACTAGGATCAGGAATGGAAAGGTTCTAAACAAATGCCTGAACGAGATGTTAGCTAAGATACCCATTTACAATTTTCTGGCCTGACTTTTTTTCATTGCAAGAATGTAACGTTTTTTTAATCATATTGCTAAAAAATTGTTTGAGAACACTTAAAGGAGTAGGTTGATCTCGTTACTAAGAACACATGAGTGATTCCAGGTAATTCGGAAAATTTTCATTCTATCTGTAGGAATAAAATAGCGTCCCCTCCCTGACTCAAATAGCGCTCCAAGCTAAGGCATTGTTGGCATAAGTAGCTGGTATGTCTAAATAATTTCGGATAACCGTTTTTAAATTAAACTTGTTCTAGCCTTTTTCACATTACGACAAAATCAATATTTACATAAGTTTTACGTGGTCTAAACACAAAAATTGATATGATAAAATAGAACATAAATAGTGTTTTGGTACGCTTTGTTTTACATCTTAGTCAATTGAGTTATCAAGAGCCAAGAGCCCAGAGCCCAGAACCCAGAATCCAGAAAGAGCGAATGGTAAAAAAT
>NZ_JBPOFP010000019.1:0-52902 GCF_051252315.1 Paraglaciecola sp.
GTCTTTAGGTATATCAAAAGAAAAATTAACACTAACTAACAACCTAAAGTTTGAAATAAAGTCTACGCCTGATGATATTTTGACAGCCAAAATCTTAAAATCTGATTATAAAATTAATAACAGACTGGTCCTTGTAGCGGGCAGTACTCATGAGCCAGAAGAACAAATATTGTTAGATGCATACGCTGAACTAAAACAAGATTTTCCTAACTTATTGTTGATTATTGTACCTAGGCATCCCCAACGATTTGAAAAGGTTCATCAACTTTTACAAAAGCAATCCATAAATAGTGAATTGGTGAGCCATAAAAAGCCAATCGCAAATGAAACGCAAGTATTACTATGTGACAAAATGGGCATATTGCGATCACTATATGCCCTAGCGGATTTAGCATTTGTAGGGGGAAGTATATCCCCAAAAGGTGGGCACAACGCTCTAGAACCGGCACTGTTTAACCTTCCTTCTATGATGGGGCCATCCATTTATAATAACCCGGCAATTAATTTAGCGTTGACTGAAGCAGGAGCTCTTAAAACAGTAAACACAGCTCACGATATTGTGGTAAAAAGCCGCTATTGGCTATCTAATCTAGAACAAAAAGAAAAAGATGGGTTCGCGGGAGGGAAGGTAGTAAAAAACAATATTGGCGCCCTCGAAAAAACACTAGCGGTTTTAAAACTATAATGTGAAACATGCGAAATAATAAATAAAAAGCCGAACATGTCACCATGTTCGGCTTAGCATTCTCTCTTGTATATATCAGCCAATTTCCGTGCTGCACCTTATTCCCTAATTACTATTGCCCTTAAAAAGGGCTGTTATTCCCGAGTAAACGGGTTATTGAAACTTAAGAAACGTTATTTAAATGCAAAATATTGGTTATTGAATAATTCCTCAACATTAATGGTTGCCAAGTTAAAATCATCAAACTGTATTTAAATGTAAATAAACATAAGACACTAATAGGGCAACATCTTTAATATCTAATTCCTCAAAGTATTTCACTTTGATTAACTTTAAGGTTAGCCCATTATTATTTTTTTGCACTTTCACAGCACATAAATTGATGTAATAAAAAGTACTAACAAATCTATTTTTATAGTTACTAAAACTAAAGGCTTGCTGCGACTTCTATTTTTACTTAACCTTTCATAGAGTTATTATAAAATGACGTCTACCCCATTTTATAATTTGTTAATTACGTCAGGTAAAAATTAGATACAAATTTTGAAAACAAACTTAATTACACGAGAAGGATTTGAGAAGCTTAAAGAAGAGTTGGATTATCTTTGGAGAACATATCGACCTGAAATAACCAAAAAGGTGACTTGGGCAGCTAGTTTAGGCGATAGGTCTGAGAACGCTGATTACAAAGAAAACAAACGAATTCTTAGGCAAATAGATTCAAGGGTTAGATATTTAACCAAAAGGTTGGATGCTTTGAGAATTGTCGATTACTCACCTGAACAAAATGGTAAAGTTTTCTTTGGGGCTTGGGTTGAGATTGAAAATGATCATGGCAAAAAAATGACTTTTAGGATCGTGGGCCCAGATGAAATTTATAAAGATGCAAAAGGCTATGTTTCAATCGACTCACCAATGGCGCGTGCCCTTATTAAAAAGGAAGAAGGAGACGACGTTTTGGTTCAAACACCCAGTGGGCCTGCGGACTGGATCGTTTCAAGAATTAGCTATTCAGCTATAGAATTTAATTAATCTCCGCCGTGCTTAAACAATCAAGCTGAAAGCCCAACTTTCGATCTAAAAAAGACTGAACGCGAAGAGCTCAGTTCTATTTAAAAGACTAAAAAGAAACTTTTATCTTTTGCACCTCATATTATCGCGACTCGAGCCTTTGGTTGATATTAAACTTGGCAATTACCGCAAATAATCTATGACTTTTTTAGCTGTAATACTTTGATTAAATTTCGTGTGCAACAGGTATGTAATAATTGATTTATATTATGTGATGTTTGCAAATTAAGTATGCACATATTCTTTATCGACACTGGCTATTATCTTGTTAAGATAGTATAAAATGGCATAAATGCTTTGCAAAAGTAACAATGATGAGTGTCATTAACATTAATCGCAAAATACTATTTTAACTATTTAGGTTTTAATGAAAAAACATACGCACATAATTTGGATAATGTGGTTTGGTCTACTATCAATGAGCCAAACTGTTTTTGCACAAAAAGTTAATGAAGAAAAAGTTAAAGCGGTATTTATCTTCAACTTCATGAAACACACCTCATGGCCAAATGAAGAGTCTAAAAGTAACTTTACCATAGCAATTTATAACGACCCCGCCTTCCATAATGTGCTTTCAAACTTATTAGCAAATAAGCAGCTTAGAGATAAGCCGATTAATGTCATAGAAGTAGACAAAATAAATGACGCAAAAATCGCAGAACTAGTTTATATCCCAACAGAATTAAATGATAATCTTGAGCGAATATCTTTTCAATTACGTCGTTCAGAAACACTGCTTATCTCCCAAGATACGCAAAATAAAAAAGATGTAATGATTAATTTCGTACACAATAAAAGCACCAATAACCTCTCTTTTGAAATTAATAAGTCAAACCTAATTTATGAAAAGTTAAACATTTCAAATGAGCTGTTGCTGCTAGGAGGGACGGAGTTAGATGTAGCAACCTTATATCGCGAAACCGAATTAGCCATGCAAAAAATCAAGTTGCGTGAAAGTAACATGCAAGAAAACATTGCTACATTGGAAGATAAGTTATCTTTAGCCGCTAAGAATTTAGAGGCTTCAAAGCGCCAATTAGACAAAAATAACTTAAGCCTAAAGCAACGAGAGATCGCTTTAAAAAAGCAAAAAATTGAATTAGAAAACCAACAAATTAAATTGGCTAATTTAGAAAATTCATACCTTGAAAAAGAACAAGAGTTAAATGCCATGTCTGAACAACAGCAACTAGCATTAACTCAATCACAAATAAAATTAGAACAAAAAAATATTGATGTAAAAAATAAAGAAGAGCAAATCACTAATCTAGGTTCAGTAATCTCACAAAACAAAGCTGAAATTGAAGAGCAACTAGCTCAACTCGAAATGCAACGAGCCGAAATCACCAATAAAAACCAAACAATAAAAAGTAAAAATACCTATTTAATATTCACCGTTATCTTTATTATCATTGTGTCCGGTTTTACGGTGCTTGTAGTATTTCTTTTTGTTAGAAATCGTAAGGTGACGGAGAAGTTACAACATACGTTAAAAAATCTTGAAAGTACCCAAAGCCAATTAGTACAATCAGAAAAAATGGCTTCACTGGGTCTATTGACGGCTGGGATATCCCATGAAATCAACACTCCCATTGGAATAGTTGTCACGTCTTTGAGTGTTATTCAAGATAGAGCAAACGAGTTAACTAAAAAAATAGCAGATAATAAACTAACAAAAAGTAAACTTTCAGGCGTTATGCAAGACATAGCACAATCAGCAGAAGTTTCTAACAAATCACTTGCCAGAGTCATCACATTAATTTCTAACTTTAAACAAGTAGCAGTTGACCATGTTGTTGAAGAGCCGCGAGAAATAAATTTAGCTAAATATATAAATGAATTATTTAATACGCTCTCTAGTCAGTTAAAGAGAAAGGCTGTGATATACCAGCCCATTGAAGCCAACTCTATTACCTTAATTACAGTACCCGGAGCACTTGCTCAAGTATTAACAAACTTAGTTACAAATACCATTACGCATGCTTTTACCGAATGGAATTCGGATAAAGAGGCTGCTCAAATAGACATCCAGTTACGCCAAAATTCGGAAGAAGAAGTTGTAATTGAATTTTCCGACAATGGCTGTGGTATGACTGAGGAAGTGTTAGGCAATATTTATGAACCTTTTTACACCACCAAACGAAGTGAGGGTGGAACGGGATTAGGTATGAATATCGTATACAACATTGTGTTACAAAAGCTAAAAGGAAAGATAGAAATACAGAGTTCTGAACAACAAGGGACTAAAGTCACATTGAAACTACCTACTTACATTGAAAGTGATGTTTCTAACACTAAAAACTTACCCGAAAATTAGCCCCAATGCTTGTAGGCTGTTCTAAATATTTTAATCGAGTTGGGTAAGTCGAAGTCGATCCTGTACTTACATAATAAATATTTTTGGAGTTTGTCAGGTTTTCTACATGTACTGACAAGTCCATTTTAACACTATCGCTATGTCGCCAAGCGTAAGTTAAAGACATACTTACACCGTACTCAAATCCAAAATTGTCTTCTTGTTCTAACAGGCGACGTTCGTTATCAAAAATCGCTTGTTGCTGATTAAACCCTTCAACTTCAATGGCAGATAGACTACTAATATCAAAGTTATCGTAAGCCTTTTGATACATTTCCATTTCGTCATAACTACCATCAAAATCCCAATAGACTTGAGAATTAATTTGTCCAACCAATTGGTTGTCTAAAAACTTGGCGGTTAAAACAAACTTAGTAATATTCTCGTGAATATTATTCAACCCATTCCCATAACCTTCTAACAACAAAGGAAAGTCCCCACGAGACTCAAAATAGTAGTCACTAAAAGATATATTATTACGATTATTCCCATTTTTGAGTGCTTGGTTCATGCGAACGTCAAGAGGACGAACAAAAGCATGATTTAAATGAAGTTCTATATCTTCATGTTTATAGTTAACTTCAAAATCGACACCAACTAACTCAATGTCGCCTAAAAATTGTAAATCATTACCGGTATATCCAATCGCATAGATGTCATTGTAATAACCACGAATATTAAATAAAGTAGTGCCAGATAATTGATTTGTATATGACACCTCAATCCCATCCAAGGACTCATGTTCGTCACTTTTGGCATCCGAATCATTTAGTTGATATAAGTATTGCGCTCTCAATTGGAGCATTCGTAGCGCTCGTTGCGCTGTTATAACTAAAGTACTGCTACTATCTAATTCACGTACCATAGAGACCCGCGGCGAATACATAGAACTAGACATATTGGAATCATCTAGTCGATGAGAATAAGTTAATTTTGTTTGATCTGAAATTTGGTAAGAGGCTTCAAGTAAATGGGTTAAAGTTTGGAAACGTAACCCACTTCCGATCTCAACGTGATTAGATGATCTAGGTCTTCCTTCCAAAGATTGATTTTGTGTATAAACACTTGTATCGAAGTTACTTATTAAGTGCTGACCCTCTCTAATCCAAATATGGTCCGAACTTTTCCCCCAAGGCGCACCTACGTTTAAATTTGTCAGCTCTAGTCCTGTTATTAAGTTTACGTTTTTATGATTTGAGTATTCATAAAGAAGTGATGCAGAAATTCGCTCTTGAGAAAAAGCATAGTCCCGAATGTTGTCAGGATGCTGCCATTCAGATTCGAGGTTACGTACGTACCACCTCACATATTCTTGGTTGTCATAGGTTAAATTAGCTTTTAAATGACTATTAGGCCCAAATGGGTAATTGTACTCTGTTGCTGCGATAAAACTTTTTAGTCCAACTTGACGGCCATTCTCTATTTGCCGCTCATCTTCTACCAAAACATTTACTTGTGGAATAAAATGATGTGTTTGCCCCGACTGGGTATACCTTGCCCAAACATTCAAGTTATCCCCCCAATCAATATCTAGAAGGGCTTTGATTTGCGGTTGAGAAAAAGTATCTGCTAAATAATTTTGTCCTCTAAATAGGCTGTCTGGTTGCTGCCCTACAATTCTAATATCCGTTAATAGGCTATGATCCATTTCATAATATTTCGGCTTTTTATAGCCATCAGTATCACGATATGAAAGAAACGAATACATACTAAAATCATCAAAACTATCACTATATTGTATACTTACCCCTTGACTATTATAGGTTTCATTTATCGCAACATTAACTTCAAACGGCGTGTTATTAGTTCCGGATTTTTTAGTAATGATATTGATTACGCCAGCAATTGCTCCTGTCCCATAAGTCACTGATCCAGGGCCTCGGATGACTTCGATGCGATCAATATCATCTAAATTCCATTGGTCAAGCTCCAGAATGGCTCCTTCATAAACCATATTGGTAATATTTTTACCATTTAGTAAAAGCAAAAGCTTGTAATTCTCCGCCGCAATAAGCCCACGTAATCCTATTTTGTCTCCTTCAGAATGAGCCATCACGTTTAGTCCTGTCACATATTGCTCTAGTAACGCAGTGAGGTTTTTTGCCGAAGAATATTTAATTTGCTCTGAACGTATCAAGGTTACCGCTGAAGAAGAGTCTTTTACTTTAACTTCAGACAACCCGCCGGTAGAGACTTCAAGTTCGAGTAACTGTTCTAGAGATAAATCAAAAATATCATAAGCTTCTGCGCGCTTATTTTCAGCAGAAAACAGCTGCGTAGAAGCCAATAAAAAAATAATGCCGGCATACTTTTAAAACATGTAACTCCTTGTAATACCTTAATTAAATATTGATACCAATTTAGCGAAGTAACGTTTAAATCATTAAGTTTGATTAATAATGTAAAACAACTCTATGAATAGGTTCAGTCATTGTCAATCATGCCATTCATTCAGGCATAAAAATATGCTTAAAATTTTAAATTATCGCTGGTATTTTACTGGTTTCACCCATATATCAACTGCCAAATAAGAAAACACCGAAATTACAGGCTTAGCAAACATGATCATAGAGAAAATCGCCCAAGAACTTCAAGTTAAGGCTCACCAAGTGCAAGCCGCTGTAGCTTTATTGGATGAAGGATCAACTGTACCTTTTATCGCTAGATACCGAAAAGAAGCCACAAATGGCTTAGATGATATTGCATTACGAAAACTAGATCAGCGTTTAACTTACTTGCGTGATTTAGAAGATCGACGACAAGTCATTATCAAGTCAATCCAAGAACAAGATAAAATGACACCGGAATTGCAAAAACGATTAAAATTAGTTGATAACAAAACAGAGCTTGAAGATATTTATTTACCTTTCAAACCTAAACGCAGAACTAAAGGTCAAATTGCTAAAGAAGCAGGGTTAGAACCATTAGCAAACACCCTATTTGAAAATCCAGAATTAGATCCTGAAAGCCAAGCGAATTCTTTTGTAAGCGATACAATAATAGATACTAAAGCCGCTTTAGACGGCGCCAAGTATATTCTAATGGAACGATTCGCTGAAGACGCAGAATTACTTCAAAAGATTCGCCAATATCTTAAACAAAATGCTCACATTAAAAGCCAAGTAATTGCAGGAAAAGAAAAAGAAGGCGAAAAATTTAAAGACTACTTTGAGCACACTGAGTTAATAAAAAAGGTCCCTTCTCATCGCGCCCTAGCAATGTTTCGAGGTAGGAATGAAAATATTCTACAAGTAAGTTTAGATGCAGATCCTGAAAAAGAAGAGGGTAATCGAAATTCACATTGTGAACATATCATCGCTCAACACTTAAATTTAACGTTTAATGATAAACCAGCTGATAAATGGTTAGCGTCTGTAGTTCAGTGGACATGGCGAGTTAAAACGTTACTTCATATGGAAAACGAATTATTTGGTTCGATTCGTGAGCAAGCAGAAGCGGATGCAATTACAGTGTTTGCCAAGAATTTAAATGACTTACTAATGGCAGCTCCTGCGGGACCTAAAGTCACAATGGGTTTAGATCCTGGATTACGTACTGGCGTAAAGTTAGCCATAGTTGATGCCACAGGAAAAGTATTAGCCACAAGTACTATTTTCCCCCATGTACCACAAAACCAGTGGGATAAATCTAGTCGCACCATTGCCACTTTATGTAAACAACATAAAGTTCAATTGATTAGCATTGGCAATGGTACAGGCTCTAGAGAAACAGACAAACTTACCGCAGAAGTGATTAAAAACAGCCCTGAGTTAGGTGTTAAAAAGATAGTGGTAAGTGAAGCTGGCGCTTCGGTTTACTCCGCGTCAGAACTAGCATCAGAAGAACTACCTGATATGGATGTGTCACTCAGAGGAGCGGTATCAATAGCAAGACGACTCCAAGATCCGCTAGCAGAATTAGTCAAGATTGAACCTAAAGCCATAGGCGTTGGTCAGTATCAGCATGACGTTAGCCAAAGTAACTTGGGTAAATCATTAAGTGCCGTAATAGAGGATTGTGTAAATGCTGTTGGAGTAGATATTAATACTGCTTCTAGTGCCTTACTGAGTCATGTATCTGGCTTAAATCGAACATTAGCCAATAACATCGTTATTTATAGAGATAAAAATGGTGCTTTTAATAGTCGTAAAACCTTGAAAGATGTTGAACGATTAGGGCCTAAAGCGTTTGAACAAGCCGCTGGTTTTTTACGTATTATGGATGGTGAAAACCCGTTAGACGCTTCAGCCGTCCACCCGGAGGCGTACCCCGTTGTAAAAGCTATCATTCAGCAATCTGATCTTGCGGTAAACGATATTGTTGGCAATACCGATATTTTAAAACACTTAAAACCTGAAAATTTTGTTACAGAACAATTTGGCTTACCAACAGTATGCGACATCATCAGCGAATTGGATAAACCAGGAAGAGATCCTCGACCAGAATTTAAAACAGCCAACTTCAAAGACGATGTCCAGTCTTTAAATGATTTAAAAGTAGGTATGATATTAGAAGGTGTGGTGAGTAACGTTGCCAACTTCGGTGCTTTCGTTGATGTTGGGGTACACCAGGATGGATTAGTTCATATCAGTGCCATGACTGACAAGTTTATTTCTGACCCTAGAGAAATCGTGAAAACAGGTGAAATTGTTAAAGTCAAAGTTATGGAAGTAGATGCTGCAAGAAAACGGGTATCTTTTTCTATGCGTTTAGGTGACTCACCAAATCAAACCAATTCTAATAAGAACAAAGCACGAGTTGAACATAAAAAAGATCGTACACAACATACGAAACAAAATAATCGAGGAAAACCCGCTAACCAGTCTAACCAAATGATGGGTAATGCGTTTGCTGATGCCTTTGCTAAAGCCAAAAAATAGTAGTGAACCATACAATCGAAAGGCCCTTAAATGAGGGCCTAGTTAATTTAGGAACAAGCTATAAATCAAGCAGTTAAATCAAGTCGACCTTCTTCAGGATTTCCAACTTTTTGATAGAAATTTTCAATTACCGCGACCCTGTTAGAGATCTCTAAATCTCGAGTTTGAGCTGCTTGGCTCACAGCAGCGCTTTCTACAGTACTGGCATCTTCAGAATTTTTTAATCTTCTAGGGACAGAATCAATGTTAGCACCAGTGATAAAGTCATCTAAATCAAGGGCTAATTGATTGGGTTTCGATTCTTCTTTCCCAACGGCTTTTCGAAATGCTTCCCTAGCCTTCTCTGCTTGCTCAGCGCTTATTTCTCGTCGGGCTTCAGCGGCTAATTGCATAGCCTCATTAGCCACGCGTAAATCTTGCGGAGAAGGTTCTGCGGGAGCTAAAGCAGCAGCTTTAACCTGTTGAGCTTTACGGATAGTTTCTTCAGGAGTCGCTTCTTTCGAGATGTCGATAGCTACTTCACCGCCTACAGCATATCGGCGCCCATCAGGACCTTTTTCATATTCATATTGAGGAGAGCTAGCATAACTCCCGCCAGCGGCGGCATGAGCTTGCTCATGAGCTCGTACTTCTAAATCTCTTTGTTTTAATGCAGTAATTTCTTGTTTTTCAGCTTGTTCTTGTTGCTGCGCTTGTTGTTCTTTTTGTCGCTCTTCCGCTTCTTCTTTTCCCGCACTTTCATCGTTAGCGTTATCTTTTTCAGGAGTAGATTGGCTATCGACCGATTGGTTATTTTGTGCGTTAGGCTTTTCATATGTGACCGGCTGTGGATTTTGTCCGGGTGTTTTTACTCGATCCGACTCTGAACCAACTCCTTTCTCCGCGCTAGAGCTTTCATTACCAGCCAATGCTGGAATAGTTTCCCTCTGAGTATTATCGCGTTTAACAGACTCAGTATTAACTGTGCCTGAGTTAAAAACGACTGGAGTGGGTACCGGCGGAATAACATTCATGGGAACTAGGCCAATATATCCAAAATGGTGCCAATTGTATCCCCTGCTACATCTACCACTTTTGCAGACGCTTGAGCATTGGTGCTATTTATTGATAGACCGACTAAATCTGAAGTAATGTTATAGCTAGATTGAGGTAATGTTTGTTTAATTGCGTTCAATTGATTCAGGCTAGCGCTTGCTAATATATCTTGCGGATCACCAGATAATGGCTCACGAACAGACAAACTCGCTAAATTAGCTGAATGTTGAGCAATGTTATCTTCCGCTCGTTGGATACCAAATGTACCATTAACAATTGCAGAATTAATATTGTGACTGATATTCATATAACCTCTATTACCTCACTACCCTCATGTACAATTATTAACCAAAACAGTGGTTTTTTAAAGGTTTCAGGCTATTTATATATATATCTGAGTGTACTCAGGTATATAAAAATTAGTTTTCAAACACATTTATTGCAGAAGTGTCATCAATTGCTCAGCAAAGTTTTCTGTATGGGAGATAAAAGGAGCATGTGAAGCTTGAGGTAAAACTTCTGTTGTTATCTTCGAAGACAAGCCTACTAATTCATCTGCAATCCCCACAGGAACCAAGCTATCTAAGCGTCCCAAATAAGCGTGACAGGGTACTGTCAGATTTGCTAAAGGCACTCGCAGATCACAATAATTTAGCAAATTTAACCCATTTTCCAGTGCAAAAAGAGACGGTGTGGGGAATTGCTCAATTGCCTGTTTCATTTTTTTCACATCGAGCCTAGCACTTTTACTACCCATAGCTTGAATAGCCAAGAATCGGTCTAATGTTTTAGAAAATTCATCTTGTAACTGCTTTGCAAACTCATTTAATACCTGTGGTTGTATTCCAGGCCATATTTCACTTTTGGAAAACTTTGGGGTAGAGCATATTAGAATTAACCGCTGTAGTTTTTCAGGGTACGACAGCGCTATTTGTTGCGCTATCAATCCTCCTAATGACCAACCAATTAAACAACAAGACTTGGGTAAATGACTGGCAATTTGTTTAGCTAAACTTTCTAAATCATATTTTTCAGGTAACTGATCATGATTTAAACCAAATCCAGGGAGGTCTATGCAAGTTATCGTGAAGTGTTCTTTTAGGAGTGGAATAAGAGTTGTCCACACACCACTATTTACCCCCCAACCGTGTAAGAAGACTAAGTGCTCACCTTGGCCAACGGTGGAATATTTTAGATTTAATGACATATGGTTCTACACTTACCTTTAGGGAAAGCAGAGTATTTTAATCAGATTACGACTAGGCACAAGGAAGATGCATGATGCAGAAGTTATTTTCTCAAAATTGTTTAATATGCCATCAAGAGACTGACACACTTATATGTTTTTATTGCCGATCAGACTTACAACTTTTCGACAGTAAACTTTATCAGCATAATCTAATGCATTGGCCAGTCGTGCAAAAAGGCCTCAGCAAAGTATCTTTTCCACACATTTTAGCTCTATGCGATTATCAATGGCCAATTTCAAAGTTACTTACTAGTTTAAAATTTTCAGCAAAACTTCCAAATGCTAAAGCACTTGCAGTGCTGTTTAGCCAGAATTGTTTACCTATTCCTTCTGAAAAGCCTCAATTAATCATCCCTATTCCATTGCACAATAATCGGTTTTTAATGCGTAAATTTAATCAAAGTATTGAAATCGCTAAACACATAAGTCAATTTGCCAAAATACCAATCAATACAGAATTATTAAGCCGAATAAAATCAACTAAAAAACAAACTGAATTAACGGCTTTAGCAAGAAAAAACAACTTACGTAACGCATTTTCTATCACATCAAGTGCAAATTTAGTGTTAGCCGAATACTCACACATAGTCTTGTTTGACGATGTCATCACAACTGGCACAACTATCAATAGCGCATACAAATTAATTCAAAAACATCACCCAGATCTAAAGATAGATGTCTGGAGCATTTGTCTAACACTTCAGGTTTAAATTTGTCATTCATAAACACACTTACCGAAAATAACTAAACACATAGTCAAAATAAACATAAGCAAAAACGATTACTTGAGTGTTTTAGTCAAGTAATTTTGTTATTCTAGTTTCAGTTAGTAAAATTTAGGTACCCTCATGATTTCAATTTCAGAAACAGCAGAATCACATTTTAAAAAACTATTAGAAAACCAAGACGCAAACACAAGCATTCGTGTGTTTGTTGTAAACCCAGGCACCCCTAGCGCAGAGTGTGGTGTTTCATACTGCCCAGCAGATGCAGTAGAAGATAGTGATACCGTATTAAAATTTAGTGGTTTTGACGCAGTAATCGATTTAGAAAGTGCACCTTTTCTTGAAGAAGCTGAAATTGATTTTGTGACTGACCAAATGGGGTCGCAACTTACGCTAAAAGCACCAAATGCTAAAGCAAGAAAAGTAGCAGAAGATGCCCCATTAACCGAACGTGTTAGTTACATGATCGAAGCAGAGATTAACCCTCAACTAGCAAGTCATGGTGGAAAAGTCATGTTAGTTGAAATTACCGACGAAAAAGTTGCAGTATTGCAATTTGCCGGTGGTTGTAATGGATGTTCACAAGTCGATTTAACTTTAAAAGATGGTATTGAAAAACAAATGTTAGAACAGTTCTCGGGCGAATTAACTGGTGTTAAAGACGCGACTGAACATGAAGCAGGCGACCACTCATACTACTAAACATGTGATTCTAATGTCTAAATTCAACTGGCTTAATAGATTAGCAGATAATCCAAATAAAAGTTGGGCCAGGTTTAAGCTGGGTTTAGGCATTTTTTGTGTTGGCGCCGTACTAATTCTACTAGGCGCCCGATACTGGTTTTGGTTACAAATACCTGGGTTATTATTGATTGCTATAGGAATAATTCCTGCAATAATCGGCTATTTGGGAATATTAGCCCATCGCATGACTGCCGGCTTTAAACCGCCACCTTCTTCTTTTGACAAAGATAACTAAAATAACCTCCCAGCGTTACTCCACGAGACAACATAAACAACAACATGGCTATCCACAAAGCATGATTTTGATATTCTGAAAGCATCCAAAAACTTGGAAAATAAATCACCATAGCGCTGAATATCATGCTATTTCGCATAGCTGTAGCCCTCGTTAAACCAACAAAAATACCATCAAAATAGAAACACCAATGCGCCACAATAGGCAACAAATAAACAAACACTAGATAGTCTTCCATTGCTAACTTCAAAGCTACTTGGTCCGTTATTATGTTTATTATGAAAAGCCCCGCAAAATAAAATTTTAGGCTATAGATGATTGCCAAAATGGAAGACCAAATTAGCCCATGTAAACTAACCTGAACGATACCATTATGATCTTTTTTACCTTTGTATTCTCCAACCAAGGCTTCCGCAGCAAAAGCCACCCCATCTAAACCTAGAGCAATTAAGGTAAAAAATTGCATAATAATTGCGTTAATAGCAGCAGCTTGTGAACCAAAACCAACACCTTTAAATATTAAAAAGGCTATGCAAGCCTGCAGCACTAAATTTCTGATAAAGGTATTTACATTGAGAGAAAATAACGGGCTCAAACTTTGCAGTGAAAACCACTCGGATTTAATATAAGGCTTTCCCAAAACCTTATATGCAGCGAACAGACTGGATATAAAAATAAAATATTCTGCAAAAATAGTGGCTAAAGCAACCCCATATACATCTAGTTCTAAACCCAAAACAAACCAAAAATTTAATCCAACGTTGAGTAGATTTCCTAGGATTTGGATTAACAAAACTTTTTTCGCTTTTTGCTGACCAATTAACCAGCCAATAATAGCTAGGTTAGCCATAGCAGCTGGTGCTCCCCAAATACGAACAGCAAAATACTCTGACATAACCTGCTCTATTTGCTGCGATGTATTAGCGAAGTAAATGCCTACTTTTAATACTTGAGAACTAAATAACAATATAAAGACCGCCAAAGTAAGACCAATTAAGATCCCCTGGAGTAGGCTTTTATTTTTTAAATCCGCTTCGTTACTTCCCTTGGCCTGTGCGCTTAACCCGGTTGAAGTCATGCGCAGAAATCCGCATAACCAATACAATTGAGTAATGACTAAAGTTGCTATCGATGCACCTGCCAAATAATGCTCACCATCCATATGACCTAGCACAGCTGTGTCAACTAAGCCCATTAAAGGGGTTGTCACATTGCTTAAAATCATTGGCACAGCAATCAGTAATATCTTTTTGTGCAAACTAGTTTGAAAAAAATTTAATAAAATACGACTATGACTCATCTAACTATCATTTATGAACTGACTGATTAATAAATATGTGGAAACTGATTGTACTGACGTTAACTTATCTTGCTTTTCTATCTCAAAGCCAAGCCCGTGACAATGCTGTTATTGTAGTATATCACCATGTTAGTGAAGACACGCCAAAGTCTACATCTGTCTCGCCCACAGTGTTTGCCCAACATATGCAATACTTGGCTGATCACCATACCGTCCTGCCGCTTAATACAGTAATCGAAAAGCTGTCTAATCAACAACCTCTACCAGATAAAGCTGTCGCTATTACATTTGATGATGGATATAAAAATATCTATCAAAATGCTCATCCCATAATGCAAAAGCATGGATTTCCGTACACCATTTTTGTGAATCCAGCGTTAATTGGAAATCAGAACTACCAACTAGATTGGCAACAAGTTAAACAGATGGCTAAACAAAACGTTAGCTTTGCGAATCATGGCAATGCACACCTTCATTCATTGCATAAATTAAAATCTGAAGATGAACAAACCTGGTTAAACCGAGTAACTGTAAATGTGATAAAAGCGGAAGAATTGCTGTCATCAAAACTAGGGTACAGTTTAAAATATTTTGCTTATCCTTACGGAGAATTCAATCAAGCATTGAAGAAAAATTTAACTAAACTAGGTTATACAGGATTTGCCCAACATAGTGGCGCCATAGCCTCTTATAGTGACTTTTCTGCTCTACCAAGATTTCCATCTGCAGGAATTTATAGCAATTTAAAGACACTCCAAGTAAAGCTAAATAGTTTAGCGATGCCAATTTCAGATGTGACACCAAGTGATCCAGAGCTAGGTTCAACTACCGACTCTACTAATTTAACTTTTAAGATTAACAGCGATGATATCTATTACTCACAAGTGGCTTGTTATAAAAATGGCAATAGACTTGAACACAATCGTCAGGATAATCGTATTTCCATAAACGTGACAATAAGCGCTAAAGCCGGTCGACATAAAATCAACTGCACGGCGCCAAGCAGGGAACACAAAGGTAGGTATTATTGGTTGTCACTTCCTTTATTTGTTCCTACAGAAGAAGGAACATGGCTAGATTAATCGGTGGCGAATTTAAGAAGTAAGGGGCCTTGTTAAATGTAAATGCCTACCTACCCCTAACTTCAACATATTGGCGGTGAGCTTAGATTCAGAGACTTGTGTAAACCCTTGATTGAGGTAAAACTCAATTGCCTTTTGGTTACTTGCTTCTACATCTAAACTCAAATGGGTTTTATTATGGGAAAGTGCTTGGGTTTGCATTAATTTAAGTAATGCTGTTGCAACGCCTTGGCATTGATATTTTTGATCTACACTCAAATGCCCAACACACCACTCATGTACAAGAATTTCTGGAATACAATCTCGCACTGCTTGATTAACCTTAAGTACCTGAATCCCGTTATCCAATCCAAAATAATCAACAATAGTCCGTAACGTGGCTTGTTGAATCTCTGCTGGCATATCGTTATGCCAACCACTAACACAAGCAATGGTTTGTTCTTTATGAATCATAACCCAATGATTTTTATACCCGTATTGGCCTTCTGGATTAACCAGACTAGAAGATAGGAAACCTTGTGCTGTATAACGAGGATTAAGGTTAAAACTAGCGTTTAATAGGCTTGAGGCTGAGGCATAAACAAGAGAAGCTAAAATATTTGCATCATCTTGTTCAGCCCGACGAATGTGCATCTTGGGGTTTAAATTAATGGTTAACTAATGCTGGCATATCAGCAAGGATCTTTTGTCCTTCACTTACAGGTAATTGCCCTACAACAAAGTCTGGTTTAAATCGTCCCACAACTTGCGCCTTAGGATTAACCAATACCACAGAAGAACTGTGATCCACTAGGTAATCTGGTGTATCGGTACTTTCAACCATCGAATACATCATGCCCATCGCTCTGACCAAAGGGAATAACTGAGCATGTTCTCCACTTACTGCAGAAAATTCAGGGTTAAAGAAGTTAATGTACTCATTCAGCCTTTCAGGAGTATCACGTTTCGGATCCACCGACATCAACACCACTTGAATAGGGTAATCAGACGGTATTTTTTGTAATTCAGGATAGATACCTTTTAATTCAGCTAACGTGGTTGGACAGATATCTGGACAATACGTATATCCAACAAATAATAAACTCCAATGTTCTAATAAGTTAGCTTTGGTATAGGCTTGGTTATGTTGATCTACAAGCTCAAAGTCAGGTAAAGCCCTAGGCTGAGGGTATAAACGAACATGCTGCGGCTCCGCATATTTGGCAGGCGACACATTACTTGCCAATATGATACCAATGGCTAAAGCTACAAGGGCAATAATGCCCATATGTATTTTACTCATGTAAAACCTAATATATCTGTTGAATTAAAAATGAATATAATGATCAGCAAGTAATACGACAAATAAAACCATCAGATGAATAATGGAAAATTTGAATGTTTGCATGGCTGTTTGTTCTGTCGAGCCAAATTTAAGTTTCCACGCGTAATACAAAAAACCTACGTTTAAAACTGTTGAGCCAACTAGATAGATAACACCCGTCATTCCAATAACATATGGCATTAAACATACAACACACAGCAAAATGGTATAGAGCAATATAGATGTTTTAGTAAATTCGACACCATGGGTGACTGGCAACATAGGCACTTTTGCTCTTGCATAATCTTTTTCACGATGAATAGCCAATGCCCAAAAATGAGGGGGAGTCCAAGTAAAAACTATTAAGACCAATAATAAAGCGTGAGCATGTATCTCACCTGTCACTGCAGTCCAACCTAAAAGGGGTGGAATAGCTCCAGCTAACCCTCCAATCACTATGTTTTGCGGTGTAGCTCGTTTTAAGTACATAGTATAAATAACAGCGTATCCGACTAAACCAGCAAAGGTTAAAACGGCTGTTAAACGATTAACCCAAATTTCTAAAATAACGTAACCTAAAATGGTCAAGATAGAAGCGAAAATGATGGCTTTTCTAGGGGTGATTTTGCCTTTTGGCACCGGTCGATTAAACGTTCGCGCCATTTGACTATCAATACGGCGATCAACAACATGATTCACCACTGCCGCCGCTGAAGATAAAAAACCTATACCTGTTAACCCTGCAATCAATACTTGCCAACTTATCCAAGTATCACTGGCTAAGCACATTCCAACTAGCGCCGTTAATAACAATAACAAAACAACGTTTGGCTTAGTCATTTCATAATAGTCTTTGATACTAGACAATAAACTCGAGTCAGAATTTTGTTCTGCGGTCATAACCTTACTCACTTTGATCTCCTACGTCTTTCGATACAAAGTATAACTGATACTAATTAATACAAGCAGTAAACCTGCAGCTACAGCATTATGTAAAACTGCGACAGCTATAGGCAAACTAAATACTACATTACTCACACCTAAAATCACCTGAGCACCTAAAACCACAACCATAAATGCGGAAAGATTTTTAATGAGTCGAGAAACAGCCGCAGCATATAGTCTAAGGCCTAACCAACATAAATATAAAAATGTCACTAAAGCACCGACTCTATGCATGATATGCATCGTCATCCTCTCATTATATGAATGAACTCCAAATTCATAATTCTCCGCTTCTGGCACACTGAATGCGCCAGAAAAGCTAAGGTTCTCATACCAAGAGCCTTCGCAGACGGGTAGCTCAGTACAAGCTAAAGCCGCATAGTTTGCCGACGTCCAACCACCTAAAGCGATTTGTGCGGTAAGAATAATGATACCAATGGTGGAGTACTTGCCAAATCGCCTCATTCTAGGATCACCACCAGGGATCCTGAATGGCGTGAGACGTAAATATAATAGAAATAACCCGGATAACACGGTAAACCCGCCCAATAAATGCCCCATAACAACAACAGGAAGCAAATTTAAGGTGACAGTCCACATCCCAAGTGCACCTTGAAAACAAACTAAACACACCAACAAAAATGGTAACTTCTTGGGTGTGTTGTATCCTTTTTGCATCAGGCTACGAATAAAAATAAGAACAATAATAAAACCCAAAGCACTCGCAAAATAACGATGGATCATCTCGTTCCAAGCTTTGTGTTCTTCGAATGGCCTATCAGGGAAAGCCTGCTGAGCTGTTTCAATATTTTTTGTCGTTTCGGTAAAACTTATATGGCCATAACATCCAGGCCAATCGGGGCAACCTAAACCTGCGTCAGTTAATCGAGCGTAAGCTCCAAGAATGATCACCACCATGGCCAGCAGAATACTTAACATGACTAGCTTTTTCATAATATCTTCCTTTAGCCAATCCGTGATAATTTGAGCACTTTTCGCAAGTCGGACAAAATATCTCTGCTATCTAACACTGCTTGTTCAGTATCTGCCTGCAGTGGATACTTTAAAATTACGTTATTTAAAGTATCAGCAATGAACACACCTTCAGTATCACTATTTTTGAATATCTTTTTAATATTCTGTTCGCTAGTTTCGATAATACGCGCTTTTGAATTTTCTTTTAGCTCAGCTAGTTTTTCAGGCTGGCTAGCTAAATGACTAATCACTACGGCTTCAGCTCTGTCACTATGTTTACCCAAAGCACTCCAAACCTGCAATATGCTGTACAAAGCATTTTCACAGCGCTTATCACACTCTGCCGGCAGCACATAAACAAGTTTCCATTTAGGTTCTTGTTCTGAAGTTTGCAAACTACTCATATCCAAAGGAGGCTGTATCAATGCACCTTTATTAGTTGCCGCTTGATTAAACCAGCCATTATCTAACGCCAACTTAGCTAAAATCACTGGCAACAGAAAAACAGCAACAAAGATAAGGACCATACTTTTATTATTTTTTTTCTTAGTGTTACTCACGCCTATTCCTTATTATTTTTTTTCTTTGAGCGATAACAAAAACAACCATTGCAGCCACACCTAATAAAAACCATTGCACAGCATAAGCTATATGTTTTTCTGGGGGCATGACAACGGGTTGCCAATCTCTCACAAAATCGGAATTTTGAGATTCTGCCATTTTTACGACTAACGGCAAAAGAGATTGTTTATAATGCTGTTGTATTACCTTTAGGTCAACTGCTTGTAGAACTTTAGGCCATTTACCGTCAACCTTTGCGGTTTCAGTGACCATAGCATTTTTTGTTGGGAACGAGATTATTCCTGAATAATGGTTTAAACCTTGCTGCAACTCAATGTCAGGCAAAACTTGACGACTATGTGTTGCCGACACCCATCCAAAATTAGCCATGACAATGCCAAGCTCAGTCTTGAGTGGGACCAAAACATGATACCCCACGCGTCCTTGATTAATTTTATTGTCGACTAAAAAGAATTGCTCAGCATCTGCCTTTGCCGTAAAGGTAATAGGCATATCTATCATATTATCAATATCATTAATGACTTGCCCCAGACCTACATGAGCCGATTGTTGAGCATTAGTTATTGAGTCTAAACGTTGTTGCTTTTGTTCAGCTCTTTGTAATTGCCACATACCTAGAGCAAACATAATGACAACAGCGATAAAAGTGATTACTGTAGCAAATATAGGTAGGCGAAACTTCTTAAAACTCATATAAACTCAATCGCCTAAGGAGAAAAGTAGTGCTGATTAAAATACTGGTGGGTGGTTTAATTTTATTTATGGTGTTCAACTTATTTAAAGCAATGATGATCTTGTTAAAAAATGAACCCGACAGTCCACCTATGAGCAAATTTATTGGACGAAGGTTAATCGTTTCTGCAGTCATCATTGTTCTTATTCTACTAGCTGTTGCATTTGGACTAATCACACCTAACCCAAGACCATATTAATATCTCAAAAGAATATCCTTGTTGAAACAAAAGAGCCACGTAAACGTGGCTCTTTTTAATCTTACTTTACATTACAAAATATAAACAAAGAAAAACAACAATACCCACACCACATCAACAAAGTGCCAATACCAACTACCCGCTTGGAACGCAAAGTGATTTTCAGGAGTGAAATGTCCTTTAAATACTCTTAATAACATAATGAATAATATTACCGTTCCCAATGTAACGTGGAATCCATGGAAACCAGTCAACATAAAGAATGTATTACCGTATATGCCTGAATCTAAAGTCAGACCCATTTGGGTATAAGCATGTATATATTCTTCAACCTGTAGGACCAAGAAAATAAAGCCTAAAATAACAGTGATACTCAGCCAAAGCTTAAGTTTAGCTCTTTGGTTTTTCTCTAACGCAACATGTGCGATATGACACGTCACAGATGAAATTAATAGAATAACTGTGTTGATTAAAGGTAAACCAAACCAGCCCATAGCTTCTGTTTTGGTTCCATCTGGCGTTTCAACTAAAGGCCATATAGCTTCAAAGGTAGGCCATAACACTTCATAGGTCGCTAAGTTATTTGAAGCTCCTCCTAACCAAGGAACAGATATCACACGGGCATAAAATAATGCTCCGAAGAACGCCATAAAGAACATCACTTCAGAAAATATAAACCAAGCCATACCTTGTCGGTATGAACGATCTAATTGCGCACTATACATTCCGGCCATAGATTCATGAATTTGATTTCTAAACCAACCAAATAACATAATAAACAAAGTGATAAAGCCAGCAGTTAAAAAGTACCCACCAAAACCATCTTTATCTCTGGTGATTTCAATCACCAAGTTTCCAGCTCCTACGGCTAATAAAAATAAAGCCACAGCCCCTACAAACGGCCACGGACTCTCGGCAGGAACATAATACTTTTCATATTTTTCTGACATAGTGTTCTCCTTTACCCGCGATTCATTGCCACAACTTCACTCGAAGCTGTTACGTTGTAGAGGGTATATTGCACGGTAAAATAAGTAATATCTTTTGGTAGTTGAGGGTCGACATAAAACTGCATAGGCATAATGATTTCTTCACCGGCCTTTAATGTCTGTTGCTCAAAACAAAAACATTCTGTTTTATTCATATATATCGCTGCTGGACCAGGTGATACCGACGGAACAGCTTGACCAACAATATCTGTGTTGGCAGGGTTTCTTACGAAAAAGTTAACCTGATTCATTTCACCAGGATGCACTTTTACTTGACGTGTTTGAGCTTTAAATTCCCAAGGCATACCGGAATTAGTACGGGTAATAAAGTCAACGGTAACCAATCTACTCTTATCAATCTCGACTGATTCGTAAACCGCGGCAATCGTTGATGTTTTACCATTAATTCCTAGGGCTTCACAAAGCACATCATATAAAGGAACCAACGCAAAACCAAAGCCAAACATACCCACCACTATGGCCAGTAATTTAATAACTATTTTGTTATTTGCTTGATTTTGTTGTTGGTTCATCTACTTAACTCACTTACTACTTAACGTCTGGCGGTGTTTCAAAACTGTGATAAGGAGCAGGTGATGGAATTTCCCACTCTAAACCTTCAGCACCTTCCCAAACTTGGTCAGAAACTGGCTCACCTTGTTTCTTACAAGCTTTAATTAATAGCGCTAAGAAAATTAATTGAGACAAACCGAATGCAAATCCGCCAATACTGATCCATTTATTGAAATCAGCAAACTGCAAGGCGTAATCAGGGATACGTCTCGGCATTCCGGCTAATCCAACAAAATGCATTGGGAAAAACAGTACGTTTACAGAAACTAGCGAACACCAAAAATGCCATTTGGCCAAACCAATGTGGAACATTTTTCCAGTCCATTTGGGCAGCCAATAGTAAACAGCGGCCATAATAGAAAAGATGGCTCCTGTCACGAGTACATAATGGAAGTGAGCGACAACAAAGTAAGTATCATGATATTGGAAATCCACAGGCGTAATAGCCAGCATAAGTCCAGACAGCCCACCAATTGTAAACAACACAATAAATGCTAGTGCAAATAACATAGGCACTTCGAAGGTCATAGAACCTCGCCACATAGTTGCCACCCAGTTAAATACTTTCACCCCTGTAGGGACTGAAATTAACATAGTGGCAAACATAAAGAACAACTCTGCAGCAACTGGCATACCCGTTGTAAACATATGGTGCGCCCAAACTATAAATGACAACAAGGCAATAGACGCTGTTGCATATACCATAGAGGCATAACCAAATAATCTCTTACGAGCAAAAGTCGGTACAATTGCTGAGATAATACCGAAGGCCGGCAAGATCATAATATAAACTTCAGGATGCCCAAAGAACCAGAATATATGCTGGAACATTACAGGGTCACCACCACCAGCGGCGTCAAAGAAACTAGTCCCAAAAAACTTATCCGTTAATACCATAGTAACGGCGCCTGCCAAAACAGGCATAACTGCAATCAATAAAAACGCAGTAATTAACCATGTCCAAACAAACAATGGCATTTTCATATACGTCATGCCTGGGGCACGCATATTCACTATGGTTACGATAACGTTGATTGCGCCCATGATAGATGAAGCACCCATTATGTGTACCGCAAAAACAAATAACGCCGTGCCGTCATTACTATAAGTGGTTGAAAGTGGAGCATAAAAAGTCCAACCAAAAGCTGGGCCGCCACCTTCCATAAATAGTGATGAAAGCAAAATCAGGAAAGCAAAAGGTAATATCCAAAAGCTCCAGTTAT
Source organism: Paraglaciecola sp. (assembly GCF_051252315.1). Classification (GTDB taxonomy): domain Bacteria; phylum Pseudomonadota; class Gammaproteobacteria; order Enterobacterales; family Alteromonadaceae; genus Paraglaciecola. The sequence continues at coordinate 22,885 of NZ_JBPOFP010000019.1, forward strand.
TCATACGCGGCAAGGCCATATCTGGCGCACCTATCATCATAGGCACAAGCCAGTTGGCTAACCCTGTGAAAGCGGGCATAACCGCACCAAAAACCATAACTAATCCGTGAACTGTGGTCATTTGGTTAAAGAAGTTGGGATCTACAATTTGTAAACCGGGTTGAAACAATTCAGCCCGTATTACCATTGCCATAGCACCACCAGTTAAAAACATGATGAATGCAAACCACAGGTATAAAGTACCTATGTCTTTATGGTTAGTCGTATATAACCAGCGCTTAATACCGGTTGGAATATGATGTTCATGATGGTCATCATGGTGATCGTCGTGATTTGAATCGTCAGTTATTGTTGTCATGGTCACCTACTCCTATTTTCCGTTAATCGCTGCGTTAATGTCCTTGGCTTGCACCAAATCACCGGTATTGTTACCCCAAGCATTACGCTCATATGTAACTACCGCAGCCAAGTCAGACATACTTAATTGTTTTGCGTAAGCCTGCATCGCAGTCCCAGTGACACCGTTGACTAATACATCGATGTGTTTAGGCTGATCTGCTAAAGCAATTTGACTTCCTTTAAGAGCAGGGAAAACACCTGGTAAACCTTCACCATTTGGCATATGACAAGCGGCACAGTTTGCATTGTAAACTTTTTCGCCTAATGCCATGGATTCTTCCATAGTCATATTCATAGCCAATAGTCGTTGTTCTTCTTCTTTTGCTTTTTGTTGAATAGCTTGTTGTTCAGCAATCCATTTATCATATTCAGCAGGTTCTTTAGCCACTACAACGACAGGCATAAACCCATGATCTTTACCGCACAATTCTGCACATTGACCTCGGTATACTCCAGGTTGGTCAACCTTAGCCCAAGCATCATTAATAAACCCTGGGTTAGCATCTTGTTTAACAGCAAAATCTGGCACCCACCAAGCATGAATAACATCATCTGAAGTGATTAAGAAACGCACTTTCTTACCAGTCGGAATTACCAAGGCGCGATCTACTTCTAATAAATAGTTATCACCTTTAGCAAACTTTCCTTCAATTTGTTCAGCTTGCGTGGCCATTTTTGAGTAAAACTCAACATCGTTTTCCATGTATTTGTAGTGCCACTTCCACTGAGAACCTGTCACCAAAACAGTTAAATCAGGTTCACTGGCGTCTTCCATGTCAAACAACAAGCTGGCAGCTGGCACAGCCATGGCGATCAAAATGATAAACGGGATTACAGTCCAAGCGATTTCAACTTTTACGCTTTCATGAAAGGTAGAAGGTTTAAATCCCCGTGATTTTCTATGGAAATACATAGAGATAAACATGGCAATGAAAACGCCTGCTCCAATGACTACGCATATCCAAAACATCAGCATATGCAAGTCGTAAACCTTAGCGCTAATGTCGGTTACGCCTTCAGTCATATTAAGTTGGTACTGATCTATATGTTTTTTGCTTTCAGCAAATACTGGATTGGCTAATAACACCGCCAGTATAGATCCTGCTCTGGACAATATTTTTTTCACTCGACACCTCTATGTGATAATCGCTTGTTATTATTTTCTCGGTCAAAAAAACTCATAACGAGGTCTTAAAACGCTACGTAAAACAGCACCAAAGTTAACAACTGGAAAACTCATTGTTATCAATTTGTTACAAAGAAGCTTAGGATTACTTATTTAAGGGGGCTACGTCTAGTTTTTTTGTTTAATTTACAGTCAATCGATTATTTTTTAAACATTTGTTTGTAAATTTCTTGATATTTAACATGTATTGCACTTATGCAAGTTAAAAAGTGAATTTTTTTGAGGTTTATAAAAACAAAAACGCAGTCATAAAAATAACTGCGTTTTATTAGTTAAGAAGTTTGAATTAAATTATTTTATAGCCAGTCTGCGTTTCTAATTACACCTACAGCTATCCCTTCAATATTAAAGGGTTGAGAAGCCAAATCGACTTTGATTGGAGAAAAGTCTTCGTTTTCAGCATGTAACAACACTTCTCTACCTTTTTTCTCTAAACGTTTTACTGTTACATCTTCGTCCACTCTGGCAACCACTACTTGCCCATTGTGTACATCAGTCGTGCGATGCACAGCCAGTAAGTCACCATCCAAAATTCCAATATCTTTCATGCTCATGCCATTTACTCTAAGCAAAAAATCTGCACTGGGCTTAAACAAATTAGGATCCACCTTATAATGGCCTTCAACATGTTCTTGGGCCAAAATAGGCTCACCTGCTGCAACTTGACCTATCAATGGAAGTCCTAGGTCTTCAAGCTGATCTTCTAGAGGGGTATTCAAACGAATCCCTCTAGAGGTGCCAGGTAAAATTTCAATTACTCCTTTACGTGCCAACGCCTTTAGGTGTTCTTCAGCAGCATTAGCTGACTTAAAGCCTAATTCACGAGCAATTTCAGCTCTAGTAGGTGGCATACCAGTATCCAACATTGTATTTTTAATCAGTTGGAGTACTTCTTCTTGTCTCGCAGTTAGTGGACGCATAAACAGCCTGTTTTTCTATACAGTTAGTGTGAGTATATACAGTTCTTTATAAATCTCAAACATTTGTTTTAGGTGTTACGAGTAATGGCCTTATTCATAATAGAAAACTGAGAGCAATTAAAACCGGTTCCCTATGTTATGCTTCTCCTGTTTTAGAAAATGAAGGTGAGAGATATGCGATGGTTGGATAGATTACTATTTTCAATGGTAACCACTCCTATCAAATGGTTGGTAAAAGTAAAAAGTATTCCCAGTGACATTGAAAATGAACTTGGGATCGATAAATCAAAACCAATCGTTTATTTATTACGCACTCATTCTGTTACCGACCAGCTTGCTTTAAAGGTTTCAGCATTATCACTAGGTCTACCAAAACCGACAGTGAACATTGAAGTAGACGACATCTACTTTCCAGCCTGCCTATTTTTAACTAATCCAAACTCAGTTTTAAATCGTAAAATTAAAAATACTGATATTAAAGAAAACGCAGCTAAATTATTCAGTTTGCATCGTCAAAACCCTGATTTAGATATCCAGATTGTCCCCGTATCTATTCTATGGGGCCGAGCTCCAGGCAAAAATACCTCTGGTTGGGCAGACGTTATTGCTAACCAAGTCTCACCAAGTTGGTTACGTAAATTTTTTATAGTGTTGTTTTTAGGTCGAGATAATTTTGTTAGTTATAGCAAAGCTGTATCTTCTAAAAATATGATCAAGTTAAAAGGCAGTGATTCAGACATAGCCCATAAACTTATTCGTGTTGCCGGCACTCACTTTCACCGCAAAATGCAGACCATGACGGGTCCAAATCTTCTTGAGAAACAACAGCTGTATAACAGTGTATTAGGCTCAAAATCTGTCACCCAAGTGATAGCACAAGACGCTAGTTCTAAGAACAAAAGTCAAGAACAGATTAGAAATCAAGCCAAAAAATACCTTGACGAAATAGCCGCAGATTACCGTGAAGGAATGGTTCGTATTGGTGAAAAATTATTAACTAAAGTTTGGAATAAAATATATAACGGCATTCAGGTTAAACATGCATCTAGGGTAAGAGAGCTTGCCCAAAGCGGACATGAAATAATTTATGCGCCTTGCCACAGAAGCCATATGGACTATTTGTTACTGACCTATGTTATTTACCATGAAGGTTTAGTAACACCACATATTGCAGCTGGCATTAATCTTAACTTTCCTCCCGTGGGTGGTTTATTACGGAAAGCTGGGGCGTTTTATCTTCGAAGAAGTTTTGCAGGCAACAAATTGTATACCGCAGTATTTCGTGAATACTTAGAATTACTGTTCAATAAAGGTTATTCAGTAAAATATTATCCTGAAGGCGGGAGAAGTCGAACAGGCCGCTTATTGCCCCCCAAAACAGGTATGCTCGCCATGACTTTACAAGCGTTAATTAAAGGCGTTAATCGTCCTGTGAGTATTGTCCCTGTATATATTGGTTATGACCATGTCATGGAAGTATCCAGTTATTTAAAAGAACTGAAAGGCACAGACAAAAAGAAAGAATCATTTTTCCAAGTATTCTCTGCAATCAAAAAGCTTAAAAATTATGGAGTTGGTTACTTAAATTTTGGTGAACCCATCAACTTATCTAACTATCTTGATCAAAAGGAACCAAACTGGCGAGAGCACAAAGATAAGGAATCAGACAAAAAGCCTACATGGCTGACACCTGTTGTTAATGACTTAGCAACAGATGTCATGACAAGGATTAACCAAGCGACGGCTATCAGTGCCATGTCTATTTGTGCAACATGTTTATTGGCAGCTAAAAAACACGCCATTCCTAGAACTGAGTTAGAAAGAGCTATTGACCATTATCTGGGGCTGTTAAAAAACAGTGAATATAGTCATTTAACAACTATTCCTCAGGTTAGTGGCAAAGAATTATTGGCCGACACTCTTAAGCGTAAAAAACTCACAATTAGCGAAGACGGATATGGCGAAATTGTTTCTTTAAGAGACCAAAATGCAGTGGCTCTGACTTATTATCGAAATAATATTCAACACCTATTTGCCCTACCAAGTTTGATTGTAGCCGTGGTTTTTTCGCATAAAAGTTTAACTAAATTACAAGTTCTAAAATTGGTAGCTAGTTTATATCCCTTGTTAAAACGTGAGTTATTCATTCATATGGATCAAATTCAAGCCGAATCATATTTAGCGTCATTATTAGACAATATGCTGGAAATGGGGTTACTCAATGAACAAGAAGGACAAGTTCTGCCACCGGAACCAAGCAGTAATGCGTTTTATTCTGCTTGGTTATTGAGTCAAGGGATCCAAGAAACCTTGCACAGATACGCTGTCGTTTTAACATTATTGTCCAAAAATGCCTTAATTAGTCGCAGTGAATTAGAAGCCCAAAGCCGTCAATTTGCCCAAAGATTATCTAATCTTCACGGCCTTAGTTCACCTGAATTTTTCGATAAAAATGTATTATCTAGTTTTATTAGCGCTTTAAAAGAAAACCGACTTATAGAAGCCGATGAAAATGGGCAATTAAGCTATACAGAAAAAACCGAATCATTATGCCAAGATGTTATCCAACTTATAGAGCCTGAGATCACTCAACGACTACAACAAATATAATTATTTTCGACGCTTCTTAATCAGAATTGAGAAAATTTTAGCTATGATGAACTATAACAAACGCTAAACACTCGTTAATTAAAACGAAAAGCGCATAAACGGCAATAATAAGGAATATTAAATGTCTAAACTAATCTTATCTTTAGATGGAGGCGGTATTCGTGGCGCCGCTACCACGCAGTTCTTAACTCATGTAGACCAACAACTTCAAAAAGAACATAAAAAATCTTTACGAGACTGTGTGGATTTTTATGCAGGTACAAGTACTGGCAGTATCATAGCGTTAGCACTGGCTACAACAGACATGCCTATGAGTGATATTAACGATTTGTATAGCTTCGAAAATGCAAAGAGAATTTTCACTCCAAATAAAGGCTGGTTTGAAGTGGATGGAATTAACGCACCTAAATATCAAGCTCAAGGCAAAACCTCAGAATTAATGGACCGATTAGGCACTGCAAAATTAGAAGATGTACCAGAAGGCAAACATGTACTCGCCGTAACCTATGGCATTGAACAACGTAGACCATACGTTTTCAAATCCAATAAAGCGCAATATAAAAGCTTATTTTCTTATCAGGTTGCAGACTCTTCTAGCGCAGCCCCGACATACTTCCCTACCAAAGAACTACAATTACCACCGCACAAAGACGAACATTGGCTAATTGATGGGGGTGTCATTGCCAATAACCCAACTATGTGTGTGTTTGCAGAGGCAAGTCGATTATGGCCCCAAGCTGAAAAAAGAGTTTTATCGGTAGGCACAGGCTCACATTCAAGAAAAATTAATGGCCCCGATTCTCAAAAGTGGGGAGCAGTACAGTGGATGGCTAAAGGACAGCTTATCGATTTACTCTCTGATGAAAAAGTTGTCGCTTATCAGGCGATTACAATTACTCCGCCAGGAAAGTATATCCGAGTTAACGCTGAAATGAGCTCACAACCAGGTTTATCAGTGGCCCCTGATGACGCAATGGACGATGTCAGTCAAACCAATATTAAACGTTTAAAAATATTAGGAGACTTCTGGTTTGAGCAATATGGTCATGCTGCCGTTGAGCTACTTAACGACAGCTACAAGGGTCCATCATTAGATAGAATTGATCCAGCTTCAGGTAAGCCAGTCATTTATACCCCCTAACTTTTCAAGATAAAAAGTTATCAAAAAAAGAGGTGAAGGCCTTCACCTCTGATTAACCTTACTTCATTTGCTAACAAGCTTATTCAAACCAGAATATCTCACGTGTAAATAATCCACATTTTCCGCAAAAGGTTTAGCGTTAATCACGAGTTGTTTACCTTGATTAAACTCAGGCCACTTCACTAACCCTTGGCCATTAGGGTTTCCCGTTTTTATAAAATTGATAAAATACTGCTGCAATATGCCTGAGACTTTATAGTCTTGGGGTTGCCAATGATACATAGGATTAACGTCTAAATTACCCAAAGCATACTCAATCTCAGCCGAATGTGTTGCTCCTCTTGCCGGGGATTGTTTCCAATTATTAGTCCAGTATTGGTCTTTCATGAGAGGTCGAATATGAGCATAATTATAAAAATAAGTCGATTTAGTATTGGTATCAGTTACTGATTTCATCCAATTCCAGGTCGACAGGCTTATAAATGCATCACTGGCCATAGCTTGTGCTGCATCTTTAACCTGACTTTCATTTTTTGCAGGATACAACTCCAACATAGTTTTATAGTTAGATGGATAACGTGATTTCACTGCAGCCTGATAGTTATCGACAGTCGGTGACTGATTTTTCAATACACTTTGGTAACTCCCCTCTTGTGAGTTATTGCCCGCCATTAATGGCACCTTGGCGTATTCCCCTTGTGCATACATTTTTTTAGCCGATTTGGGTAAAACATAATTATCTACATTGGCAGAAAACCAAACAAAATTAGCTTTGGTAGCGGCGTCTAATAAGTCTTTAGCTGAAAGATTTTTTAAGGCTGCTATTGATTCTTTACTCGACAAGTCGTTTTTATTTAAAATGCCTTTGGCAATTTTTACTCCTCTATCTTCTGCAGCTTTTAAGCTACTCACTCGCTTGGAAAGCAATGAACCGCTTTCTCCAATCGCGCCATTTATATAATCACGTGATAATGGTGAGGCCATCAATGCACTCACAGAAAAAGACCCCGCAGACTCGCCAGCAATAGTTACTCGCTTGGGGTCACCACCAAAAGAGGCAATGTTTTGATTCACCCACTTAAGCGCAGCGGCTTGATCCATAAAAGTATAATTACCTGAACCTTGATAGCCAGAATCGGCCGACAACTGTGGATGAGCGAATAGCCCAAACACCCCCATACGATAATTCACGGTCACGCTGACAATGCCATTTTTCGCCATGTTTGCACCGTCGTATCGTTTTTCTGAGCCATCCCCCGCAGAAAATCCACCACCATAAAAATACACTAATACCGGTAACTTCTTTTCATCAGTATTAGGCGCCCACACGTTTAAAAATAAACAATCTTCACTGACTCCACTATCTCGAAATTGCATGTCACTGAACATTGGATTTTGCATACATTTAGCACCAAAAGATTGAGCATTTCTTACTCCCTGCCAACTATTAGGTGCTTGAGGAGGCTGCCAACGTAACTCTGCTACAGGTGGAGCAGCGAAAGGAATACCTTTAAACGACCTTACTGTGCTCGCTAATTCCAAATCACCTAACAATAGGCCTTGATTCACTTTTAGCTGGGTAGCCTTTTGTGCGTTAGTTGATGCTTCACTTATAGCGCAATAAAAACTCAAGCCTAATATCACACAAATTTTAAACAACGGCATACAAACCTTCCAATGATGAGAACGACGAATAACTAGTTACCCTATCGACTCTTTAGAATGAACACAACAATAAAACAAATCAGTGATCTCTACTGACATAATGATGGCAACAAGCTGAAGTTAGAGTAGTCACTCAACTTATTACAGGAGTTTCAAATATGAACAGCACCATTGAGATAGTCACTTATAAATTAAAACCAGGTATTGCAGATGAACAATTGCAAAATACCCACAGCACCTTAAACTCTTTTTGTTCTGAGCAAGAAGGTTTTATTTATCGTTCTATCAGTCAAGACCAAGAAAATACTTGGTTTGATATTGTGTATTGGAAAAATATGGAATGTGCTAAAAAGGCTGGTGACAACTTTATGAAAAGTAAAGTTTGCCAAACCTTGAATGAATTGATTGACGACAAAACACTCGTCATGCGTCATATGCAGGCAGACAGTGAAAAGTGCAGCACCAATTAAGAATAATACTTTAGGGAAATCATGAGAAAAGCAGAACGCTTGTTTCAACTGTTAAATATATTACGAAGTCGCCGAACTGTGATAACAGGTCAGGAACTTGCTGAACAGTTGGGTGTATCACCACGCACCGTCTATCGAGACATGCAGGCACTGTCTTTATCAAATATACCTATTGAGTCAGAAGCCGGGGTGGGATACAGAATTCGCCCTGGCTTTAATTTACCCCCGCTAATGTTTGAAGAGGATGAACTAGAAGCACTTTTGTTAGGCGTTAAAATGGTTCAAGGCTGGAGTGACCAGGAGTTTGGGGATGCAGCAACTAGAGCTTTCGATAAAATCAAAGCCATATTGCCAGACAAAATACATACTCAACACAACAAACATGCTGATTGGCTTCAAGTGCCTAAGTTTTCTCCACCCAACCATTCGGATATCAGTCAATCCTTGAAATCAGCCATCAAAAAACATCAACAACTTTCTATGGAATATTTAAGCCTTGCTGATGAAAAAACCAAACGGGAGATATGGCCATTGGGCTTAGTTTACTGGGGAAAAGTATGGACTCTAGTAGCTTGGTGTTTGTTGCGAAATGATTATCGTGTTTTTCGATTAGATAAAATTGTCGCACTGAAAAAAGAGGAAATCATTTTCAAGCCTTCCAATACCTTATCGCTGCAACATTATATTGCTCTACAAGAAAGTGAACACTGTGAGAAATAGACAACTAGCTACCACTTACCAATAACTAGTGCCTATTTTGATGTATTTAACCTGAACTCGGGTTATTTAGTCAGTCGTAATATCACCCGATATAGAACCATCCGCGCCAATACTTTCTTCGGCGGATACACCTGGAGCTTCAACTTCAATTCCATCAACGCGCTGTAGACCTCTAGGTAACTTATTACCTCTACGACCACGCTCGCCTTGATAGTGCTCTAAATCATTTGCCGTAAGTGTCATGCCTCGTTTACCAGCAAGTATTTTGACATTAGCACCTAGTGGCACTACGGCTAATACCTTGACATATTCTTCTCTAGATTGCGCCTTAGCACTTGGAATACTAATTAATTTATTCCCCTTACCTTTGCCTAAACAAGGTAGATCTTTTAACGGGAACATTAACATTCGGCCTTCATTAGAAATAGCTAAACACCAATCCGTTTGCAAATCATGCACAGCTTGCGGCTTAATGACTTTGGCTGCTGCCGATAAAGACAAGTACGCTTTACCTGCTTTATTCTTGCTGACCATGTCACTAAATTTACCGACAAAACCATAACCCGCATCAGAGGCCATTAAATACTGTTGTTCATCTAGTCCCATAACAACATGTTCGACATTCTCGCCACCGACCACGTTAAAGCGACCGGTTAAAGGTTCACCTTGGCTCCTAGCAGAAGGCAATCCGTGAGCATCACACGCAAAAGCTCTACCAGATGAATCTAAAAATATTACTTGTTGGTTACTGCGCCCTTTGGCACTGGCTTGGTAACTATCGCCTGCTTTATAACTTAAGCCTTCAACGTCAACATCATGACCTTTTGCACATCGCGCCCAACCTTTTTCGGACAAGACGACTGTGACCATTTCTGAAGGCATTAACTCTTTTTCAGACAAGGCTTTAGCTTCTCCACGAGAGACGATAGGAGAACGACGGTCATCACCATACAATTCTGCCGCCGCTAAAATTTCTTTCTTAATCAGGGTTTTCAATCGTCGATCTGACCCTAGTAACTGCTGTAACTCATCACGTTCTTTTGCCAATTCATCTTGCTCACCTTTGATTTTCATTTCTTCTAATTTAGCAAGGTGACGTAATTTTAAATCTAAAATCGCTTCAGCTTGAATATCCGACAAAGAAAATTGAGCCATCAATTCTTGTTTTGGTTTATCTTCATATCGAATAATTCTGATGACTTCATCAATGTTCAAGAAGGCAATCATTAAACCTTCAAGAATATGTAATCTGGCTAAGACTTTATCAAGCCTAAATTGTAATCTACGCACCACCGTATCTTTTCTGAAGGTCAACCATTCGGTCAAAATCATACGTAGATCTTTGACTTGAGGACGGCCATCCAAGCCAATCATGTTAATGTTTACACGATAACTTTTTTCCAGGTCAGTGGTCGCAAACAAATGCTGCATTAACTGTTCTATATCCACTCGATTAGAGCGTGGAGTAATTAATAAACGAGTTGGATTTTCATGGTCTGACTCATCACGTAAATCGCTTACCATTGGCAGTTTTTTGGCCTGCATTTGACTAGCAATTTGCTCTAACACTTTGCCGCCAGAAGCTTGATGAGGTAACGCAGTAATGATTACATCACCATTATCTTCATGATAAACAGCACGCATTTTGACTGAACCACGACCGGTTTGGTAAATTTTACTCAAGTCTGCTTTTGGCGTGATGATTTCAGCATCGGTTGGATAGTCAGGGCCTTGAACAAACTCCAATAACTCATGCAACTCAGCTTTACTGTTATCTAATAAATGGGCGCAAGCATTCGCGACTTCTCGCACATTGTGCGGTGGAATATCGGTAGCCATACCTACCGCAATTCCTGTAATACCATTTAATAAAATATGCGGCAAACGAGCGGGTAATACTTTCGGCTCATCTAAAGTTCCATCAAAATTAGGCTGCCAGTCTACTGTTCCTTGGCCTAATTCGGTTAACAACACTTCACTAAATTTAGATAACCTAGACTCGGTATAACGCATTGCTGCAAAAGACTTAGGGTCATCTGGTGCGCCCCAGTTGCCTTGACCGTCCACAAGTGGGTAACGATATGAAAAAGGTTGCGCCATTAACACCATAGCTTCGTAACAAGCCGAATCACCATGTGGATGAAATTTACCTAACACATCCCCGACAGTACGCGCCGACTTTTTGTATTTGGCTGCGTTATTTAGTCCCAATTCCGACATAGCGTAAACAATACGCCTTTGTACGGGTTTTAGACCGTCACCGATGTGAGGCAAAGCCCTATCCATAATAACGTACATGGAATAGTTTAAATAAGACTCTTCGGTAAAACGACGCATCGTTAATTGTTCGATGCCATCTGTATTAATTATGGTTTCTTGGCTCATGCTGGACTATTTACACCACTTTATAGATTGCTAAATGAGATGTTCTGATAACCTAGGTTACCTTATAAATGCGCGGGATTAAATCACCAAAAGATAAACAAATAGTTGATTGCCTTTAACAACAGTCGAATGGTTTAATACCACATCACACAAACTTTCTTTGGTTTTAATTTAATGTGGGCTAGCTTGTTCAAATTTTTATGTCTATCACTGCTTCTGATTCCTGTTTTAACTTTGGCTCAAGGCGACGTACAGTTAATTTCGACAGACAATACAATTCGATTATCACCACAACTAAAAGTGTTTAAAGAAACGGATCAACCCCTCACTTTAGCTCAGATTATTAGTAAGAAAAATGAATTTACTTGGCAAGCGGCAGGAAAACCCAACTACGGTTTTTCAAACAAAGGGGTATGGTTAAACACCAGTATTAGTAATGTAACAGACGTGCAACATTGGGTCTTAGATGTCGCGTATAGCCAATTAGAAAAAGTAGATATTTACCTTTTATTAGACAATAAAATTATTGCTCAATCTCATCAAGGCGTAAAAGGAAAACCTAATCAATACCGTTTTCCTACACTTCGGCTGGATATTCCTTATGCCCAAACCCTTGAACTATATATAAGAATTGAAAATACCCATTCAGGCCTATTAGCACCTGTGGACATCCAAACCGAAGCAAACCATGAAAAAACAAGTTTTTATGACAACCTATTGTGGGGTTTATTTTATGGCGGGTTAATAATGCTAGGGGCCTATAATCTACTCTTATACATAGGCTTGAAAGATGAAAGTTTACTCACCTACAATGGTTACATAATATCAATATTACTGTGGCAACTCGTATGGGGAGGCCATTTTAAACTGCTCTTTCCAGAGTCCTTAGTCAGTTGGCTGGGCTCACACACCGATCTTGTTTTTATCATTATAGGGCTTAGCTCCGGGCTATTTTCCATTACCTTACTAAACGCCAAAGAAAACGCTCCTAAGACCTTGCCTTATATTAAAGCTTGCTTAGTAACTTTCGGGGTATTGGTAGTGTGTTGCGTAATCGGAATATTCCCGCAATTATGGCAAAATATCTTAGTGTATTTCGTAAGCTTAGTTGCCATGGTTTGTTATCTATATGCAGGATTTGAAAGTTTTACCAATCGCTTTTATCCTGCGCGATATTTCATCGTTTCATGGTGTATTTTAATATGCAGTAGCCTTACCGTTGTGCTCCATTTAGCTGGCGTATTTCATGACAACTTATTTACTTCTTACAGCTTCCAAGCTGGACTCTTTATTCAAGCATGTTTATTTTCTGTTGCTCTTATTGAGAAAAACCGTCATCAATTGCAACTTGAAGTAGAACAAGCCACACAAGATTTAACTAATAATATTGAGTTGGTTGAAGAACAAAATGTCAGATTAGATATAGCCAGAAAAGACGCAATAGCAGCCAGTAATGTTAAATCTCAATTTCTAGCTAACATGAGTCATGAAATTCGTACCCCTTTGAACGCCATACTCGGTTTTAGTACCGAACTGGGCGCTGGAAATTTTCCTCCAGAGAAGCAAGAACAAATAAGCATTATCAATGCCGCTGCCGACAACTTGCTTAACATCGTCAACGATGTGCTCGATTTTTCAAAAATTGAAGCCGGTAAATTACAAATTAATAATCATCCATTTTCTCCCAATCAAATGTTGGAAGATGTAGTGGGCATAATGGCAAAATCTGCTCATTTAAAAAACTTAGAGTTTATCTACAACTTAAGTCCACTGCCTGAAAAACTAATTGGTGACAGCTACCGCATAAAACAAATTCTCAATAATTTGTTAGGCAACGCTTTAAAATTTACTGATACAGGGCAAATATATCTGTCCGTTAAAGGCATAGAAAAAGAACACGGTATATACGAACTGGAGTTAAAAATTGAAGACTCTGGTATTGGTATTAGTAAAGAAGACCAACGCAAATTATTTGCAGCATTTTCTCAAGTAGATGATGCATTAAGTCGTTCATATCAAGGTACAGGTTTGGGACTCGTTATCTGTCAAGAATTAGTCAAAATGATGCATGGCGACTTAACATTACAAAGTGCTCAAGGCATAGGCAGTATATTTACCGTCAACATTAGAGTAAACCTGCTTAATACCACCTTATCAATTAAGCCAGACGGTAATTGGAAAGATAAAAATATCATTTATTTTGATCCCAATCCCATGTCTAGATATTGTGGAGTAAAAATTCTGACTGCAATGGGAGGCAAAGTAACAGGCGTTGAATCTTTAGCTTTTTTACGCCAGTTAACCCAACCTCAAGATACACTATTTATTTGTATTCCGGGCAACAAAGCCAGTATGTTACCCAGTATTCTTGAAGCCTCTCGGCACATTAATGCAACCAACAAGATCATGCTTTACTCGGGTGTCGAATCACTTTCTGCAAGGTCTGATTTATCACAGTATTTTTCTAACAAACTACGTTTACCGCTTACCCTTGGCAAGTTAAATAGTTTGATGAACGTGCCAACTAAGAGCCCAGTGAATGTGCTGCAACAAAGGCTTCAAGCCTTACCTAAAGCGAGAGTTTTAGCCGTTGATGATATGGAAATGAACCTAAGGCTACTGACAACTTGGTTAAAAAACTCAAAATTACAATTAACCTTAGCATTAAGTGGCAAAGATGCCGTCGAGCATTGCCAAGAGCACGAATTCGACCTTATTTTAATGGATGTTCAAATGCCTCATATGGATGGATTACAAGCCACAAGGTTAATTCGCCAAACTCCTCTCAACTTGGGTACACCTATCATTGCGGTAACAGCACATGCATTTAAAGAAGAGCAAGATCGTCTTTTAAGCTCCGGAATGGACGACTATTTGCCTAAACCAATTAACCTATCTGATTTAATCGATTTAATTAAACGCTGGTGCCAGATTACCGATGCTACCGATGACTCTATACCTAGCTTTGATTGGGAGCTCGCATTAAAAAATGCCAATTACAATAAAGACGCAGCACAAGACTTGTTACGTCAATTTATTCTGCAACTACCCGAATTAGCCGCAGAGATTGAAACTCATAATCGCCAAGAAAACTATTCAGAAATGCAAAGTTCAGTACATAAGTTACATGGTGTTTGTTGTTATACTGGTGTGCCAGCACTGCAACAAATTTGTGACAAAGTTGAAAGCTCGTTGAAATTACAACAAATAGTAAAAGCCCAGCAAGACTTACCTATGTTGATAGATGAAACAGCAAAAGTGTTAGAAACAGTCAAACAAGATAACCAACACTTATTCACTTAATACCTTATTTTGGCACTGCTTCAGTAGTGCCAAAAAATCTTGTTCAGGACGGTCGAAATCTGAAGATGACACATATATGTCATAACCTAGGTTTTGCCTTAATTTGCCCATTCTATTAGCAAACATACCTTGAATACCTCGATATTCTTTACCACAAGCGTTCTTATAATAATCATTCTCTAAAAGGTCCTCGGCTAAACATTGCCCACTAGCACAATTTGAATTGTGTCCCCCTGTACTCAATTGGTGAAATAACAGTGATCTTTGTTCCATCAACAAATTTGTCATTAATCTTGGCGAGATGTTATTTAGAAAAACGCTGTAATCTTTGAGCTTAAAGGCCACCATATCTAGATCTTGGTTTTGTATACCAGCATTAACTTTAGGGATATCAATTCGCTGAATATTAGTCCAATCAAGCAACCAACTTCCATGTCTAGATTGATAACGAATATTGCTTTTGGTTAACTCAAAACTATAGGTAGGCTCTTGATATTTCACCCAAGCAATAATCAACATCACACAAGCTAAAGTAATCACAAATATTCCGGCTAGGTAATATTGTTTGGGCAATACTAGAAGTAATAAGACACCAATTAGTAAGCCAACACTGCCAGCCAAGGCACTCACCAGCACATTCTTTTTAGCAATACTACGGATTTGAATTACGTCTGACATTCATTAAGTCCAAAAATATAAATAAACGATGCACATTAAAATAGCCCAAACCACCATGGCTCGAATTTGTTTACACTTAGCACAATCTGTTTGCCACCAAGACCGTTTTCTTTTGTCTGATTTCGCCATGCTAATCACTTAGACAAATTAAGAGGTACCACTATTGTAAGAAATGACAGTAAGAGAAGATAGGGAAGAATTATAAGAGTAAAATTAAAAACGCAGTGATATTTCACACCGCGTTTGTCTAACATGTTTAAAGCGTTAATCAGGTTTAACCCAATTAGGTTAAACTTTACTTCTTAGCTTGCTTTAAAAAAGCAGCGACTTGAGTTGCAGCCCTCTCTTTAGAGAACTCAGTTAAACCCAGGCCATTACACTTAATACCTTTTTCAGTAATAAGTATGTTATTCACTCTTTTTTGTGAACCGGAAACTTCACCCACCTGACTGCGTAAACTTTTTTTAAGCAAAGATACATCATCTGCAACAACAGCTTGGCAAAAATTCTTATAATTAGTGTCACCTTTATATTTAATCTTACTTTTTGATTCCATGGCCGCATTTGCATTTAATGCAAATAGCGCGATAGATACAGCAATTAACTTTTTCATAATTTATCTCCAGTATTTAAATTGTGCGCTTTTGACCGCAATCAAATTAAGCCAGATGTAGTATGGAAGTTCTGTTATCTTAATGATCAATATCAGTAAAAATCATGTAAATCAATATGTTACAAAAACATTAAATCATTATCTTATTGAATTTGTTGATGTTTTAGTCACCTCATATAACTATTCAGAATGACTTTTTGTATTACATCTTCAAAAAAGTCTAAAGATTAAGATACAAAAATTACCAAGAGCGCTATTTTTTCTTCTTGTTAACAGCTGTTAACAAGTATCAGGCCAAAAAAATTACAGTTTCCTGAGCATGCAATGGCGTATTTATAATGAAGCACATATTTTATGCCAAGAATAGTTAACTGAGCTACCTTTAAATAAAGATGAAAACAATGCAGCTAACACAAGACAGCTACTTCACTTACAATTACAATTACAAAAAACACCTTACTTCAATTTTTCATGACAGCTAAGCAACAACTTCTCCCTGAGTGGACAAATCAAGAAGCCATCATACTTGCCTGGCCCGATAAAACTACTGACTGGGCTCCATGGTTAACTGCTGTGCAGACGGTTTATTGTGACATTATCGTTCACTTAACTGAGAAGCATACTGGCGTGATATTATTAATTCGCCAATCTGAAGTTGAATATTGTAAAACGCTACTGCCTAAATCAGCTGAGGTATTACTTGTCATCGCTGATTACAATGATACTTGGGTGAGGGATTATGGGTTCTTAACCTGTTCTAAACAGGGGGTGATGTCGCCCGTAGAATTTACCTTTAATGGTTGGGGGCAAAAGTTCGATGCCAGCAAAGATAACCATATTAATCAGACGGTATTAGCAAGTTTGTGTAAAAACGCTATCGAAGCTGTTGATTTGGTATTAGAAGGTGGGGCCATTGAAATAGACCAAGGTGGAACCTTATTATCAACTCAGCTTTGTTTGTTAAACCCCAAACGAAATGACGGAATTCAACTTAGTGAATACAACAAAATATTCGCTGAATACTTAGGCGCCTCACAAAATATTTTCTTAAAACATGGTCATTTAGAAGGTGATGACACGGATGGCCACATAGATACCCTAGTGCGTTTCACCCCAAATAATGGCCTAGTTGTTCAATCTGCTTTTAATCGACCAAATGACACACATCACTCTGGCCTAGCTGCTTTGGTATCGGAATGTCAAAAAGCTTTTCCAAACCATAAAATATTTGAGTTACCTCTGCCTTGTATAAAAAATATTGAACAAGATAGGTTGCCTGCGTCATACGCAAACTTTCTCATTTCAAATCAACAAGTTTTGTTTCCTATCTATCATCAGCCAGAAGATGTGTTAGCCATGGATATCATGAAGCAAGCTTTCCCAAAACATAAAATTGTACCCATTGACTGTTTGCCTCTAATTCAACAATTTGGCAGTCTGCATTGCATCAGTATGCAAGTGCCAAGTGGTACACTTAAACCCACAGTCTTAGCCCAATTCGCCAAGGGAATTACTCAATATGCAGAGCAATAACAAATTAAAAGTTGGCTTAGTGCAACAGTCAGTAGCGAGCAATAACAAAACAGATAATTGGCAACGCAGTGCCGAGCAAGTTGAAGAATTAGCCCAACAAGGTTGCGAGTTAGTTCTACTCCAAGAATTGCACAGCACCTTATATTTTTGCCAACAGGAAGACACTCACGCTTTCGATTTGGCAGAGCCTATTCCAGGTCCAGCAACCGACTACTTTGCCAAACTTGCAGCGCAACTAAACATAGTGCTTATAACCTCTTTATTTGAAAAGCGCGCACCAGGTTTGTACCACAATACCGCCGTAGTGTTTGACCGCCAGCAAGGGTTAGTAGGTAAGTACCGCAAAATGCATATTCCTGACGACCCTGGATTTTACGAAAAATTTTACTTCACCCCCGGTGATTTAGGCTTTGAACCCATACAAACCAGTGTCGGTAAACTCGGCGTATTGGTATGTTGGGATCAATGGTACCCAGAAGCGGCTAGATTAATGGCTATGAAAGGAGCTGAAATACTGTTTTACCCTACTGCCATAGGTTGGGATAAAAACGACACCTCTGCAGAACAAACACGCCAACACGATGCCTGGCAGACCATTCAGCGTAGCCATGCAGTGGCCAACTCACTGCCCGTAGTAGTCGCTAATAGAACAGGTTTTGAAGCTTCGCCAATTCAAGGCGATCCGGGTATTCAATTTTGGGGACAAAGTTTTATCGCAGGTCCTCAAGGAGAAATATTAGCTCAAGCATCAAGTGATACTGAACAAACACTCGTGGCCGAAATTGATCTTAATCGCACAGAAGACATAAAACGTATCTGGCCTTATTTTAGAGACAGAAGAATAGATGCTTATGGTGATTTAACCAAGCGCTGGCGAGATTGAATAGTTCATTCATAACGTACCAGGGGCTGTAGATATTTGATGTATAAACTTCGTTCGCACTAAACGTTTTTTAATCGAGGCGCTGACATCAAGGCCTAATGGCTTAAGTCAAAAATCAGCAACTAATACTACAAAGTGTTTAGGCAGCCCCCTGGGCAGCGTTTGTACGTACTTTAGGGTCTATATTCAGCGTGAAACTTTGCTAAATAATTTTTCCACTTTCCATGGCGATTAAAGAGCTCCTTTACTTTAGGGTGTAGCAATAATTGCGGGTTTATAGACAATGAATAAGCAGCCAATATATCTACTTGAACCGACTTAGGATTTTTATTATAAAAATTCACAAAACTCGAAACAGCTAATTCCAAATCCACCCAACTCATTGCTTCCCAATACATATTAATGTGATCATCATTGTCATTGGTTAGATGTTGCTCTAATAACTTTCTTGCTTGCCCTTTATTACCCAGCACCCAGTGAGCTTTAGCTTTAGATGCCAACATAAAAGTATCCCATGATGCTTGAAGGGTAAACCAAGGATGGACTTCCATAGCAATCAGTTTTTCAGCAATTAAACTTGCCTCTTTAGTATTGCCATTATGAAAATGTAGCCCCATGGATTCAGTCTTTAACCACCTATAAATACCCACATCCCAACTTTCACTATTTTCATCTATCTGCTGAAGTTTGGCTAACGCATGAATACGTTCGGCATCATAAGCAAATGTCGCTAAATCTGCTAGGCGCACATCACGAATACTAAGCAGGTTATCTTCCCATTTACTTATTTCGGTCGCTTCTCGCAAAATAGGCAAAAGACTTTCGTCCGCAGAATCAATAAACGCATTGAGTAAATACCGAGTTTTACTCCGTGGTGTGACTCTCCCCATCACCAAAGCGTCTTGGCTATCGGGTACTATTTGAAGTAAACGATTACTTAAGCGCTGCATATTTTCTTCATCATGAAAATACTGGTTATAGATGGTCAAAACCGCCGTTACCATACGGGCATTAAATGGGTCTAACTTTAAGGCTTTCTCAAAAAGAGGCATGGCCAAGAGTTCTTCTTCTTTTGAACTGGCTTTTTTTAATGTCCACCAGCCTAAATTATACCAAGCGAGTGCATTTGTAGGATTTTCTTTTAATATACGGTCAAAAATAAGTTTTCGCTCGAGCATAACGGATTCTGGTTGTGGCCAAATATGGTCCACGATACTTGCCAACAAAGTATCGGGATGCTCTGGTGCAAATGCGACCACTTTATTTAACGCATTAGCTGATAATCGTCTAAAGTTTTGCTCTATCTCTAATGCTGTTTTGCCCGTTTCCATAAACCACGGGCGATTATTAGCTCGCACTGCCATTCGTGCATATGTCAATTTTAATCTCGCCCACGCTTCTACAAAGAAAGGATCCAACTTCACCGCTTTTTCTAACATTTCTCGACGAAGCACTAAGCTTTCCTCAGTTTCGCCTTGTTCTTTCTCAACACTTAAACTTTTTATGTACAAGTCATAGGCCTTGACACTAGTGGTCATCACGCTGTCTAACTCACCAACTGATTGTGGCAAAATTTCTACTTGCAGTGAGTTAGTTATTTCTTTGGATAATTCGGTTTGGGTGGCAAACACATCGATTAACTCTCGATCAAAGTTACTTGCCCATAAATGATGGTCATTTAATGCATCAATCAACTGAATGGTCACTCGCACATGTTTACCGATGCGGCGTACAGAGCCTTCCACTACATAATTCACCCCTAATGCTTTACCTATCTCACTCAAAGTATCGTCAGACAAAGCATAACGCAACATAGTAGTTCGCGACGTCACTTTTAAATTTTCTATACGGGTTAAATTAGTCAGGATATCTTCATGCACGCCATCAGCAAAAAAGCCATTTTCTACGTCTGCGCTCATATTAATAAGTGGCAATACAGCTATGGAAAGCTCTTGAACTGGGGTTTCTTGCTTTGTATTAACTAGTGGTTGCTCAATAGGTCCGGTTCGTAAATAAAAAAAGACCGAAAGTGCACCAAAAATTATGGTGGGGATCATGGCTGCATAGATGATAATCAGAAAATTACGCTTTTTCTGATGTCCCTCTGACACAGGTTCAACACTTATTTTTGTCGATTTTTTTATTCCTTCAGGGGTTAATTCAAAAGCCCAGGCTAGAATTAACGCTATTGGAAAACCCAACAACACACACATAATGACTAAACGTAACGCCCAATCAGGAATCAATAAACTAGGAAATGTCGCTACCGCAACCTGTATTACTAACCAAGCCACAATAGAATAAACGATTGCCACGCGAACCACTTTACGGCGTTTTAATTCAGCCCATAAAACACCCAAACTAAAAGATGAACTAGAGTCAATCCGTTCTTTATCATTAGGAACCGGTGGAGTAACTGCCATTAATGTTCAAATAACGTGACTAAAATATGTACTAAAAGAGTAATGTAACAAAATAATTTTTACTAGGTGTTTATCTTATTTCTTTAATCTCCCTTTACTTAAATAGTAAGATTTGAGTAAAGGCAATTAATTAGTAGGCGTGACTTTATTCCTTGCTATATAGCTGTTAATTCCGCCATAAACATCCATTGCTATATGTAAAATGATAGGAATGATTAAAGTTTCAGTAAATATATACACACCACAAAATACAAGTCCGATTAACCCCGTTCTACACACATTCGCCCAGCCTTGATACAAGTGACATAAACCAAAAATAACGCTTGATAACAATGCAGCTCCGAGCAGGCCGATATACTCCGTTAATAATTGCAGTAAATACCCACGAAATATAAGTTCTTCACAAACGCCCGCTGAAACAGATAACCCAAGCGTAAATAGCACTAACTGATTTTTGTTTCTAGGCATAAACCAAGCTAACGATGACATTTGTTCGGCAAATGATATTTGAGATTTTTCATCTTTCACTAAAGAAAATGAAGATAAAATAAAATAAACGATGATTAATATTAAAATACAAACAGAGCTAATTGATTGCCAATGACTAGCCCAAGTAATACCAATAGACGCTAATGACAAAGGCGAAAACACAAGGTGTACCACTAAAAAAAACACCGGCAACCAAAGTATTACAATACCTTCAAGGTAAACCCTAGATAGACTGGTTTTATTAGATACTATTTTTTGTTTACTTTTATCAAGCACACTAATCATTACCATACAAAAAATAGACACGATTAATAATAATTCTGTTAATTGCATAACCTTCTCCTTTTCAATTCGGAGAATAGATTAGCTCTGAGTGTTACTTATGTATATAGTATACAAATTTAGATTACCTAAACTAAAAGTTTACATTAAGAGTGGCCTTTGCTAAAAGTTGAGCAACTTAAAATCTTTATTGCCCTTACTGAATTAGGCACCATGACTGCTGTAGCCAATAGCTATCAAGTATCGGTTATGGCTGTAAGCAAAAAGATATCTATGCTTGAAAAACAACTAGGCCAGCCCTTATTTTCAAGAACTAGACGTAGTTTCACTTTGACTCAATTTGGCCAAGACTTTAAGTTACATGCGCTTCAAGTTATTGCTCAACTAGATACCTTAGAAAGTTGGGTTGACGAACAAAATGGCCATATAAGCGGCACGGTTCGAGTGCTATGCCAAGCACCAGAAATGATCCACGAAACGATTATTCCTTGGCTAGATAAGTTCTTAAACACCTATCCTGGTTTAAATGTTGAATTAGATGTAAAAGAATCTGTGATAGATTTGAATACTGATGATTACGATATATTTTGGGGGGTATCAGATTACTTAGGTGATCAATTTTCAAACTTAAAGCGCCGAACGCTATGGACTTGTGATTATGGTTTATTTGCTTCACCTAACTATTTACGCCTACATCCAATACTAAATTCACCAGACGATTTAGACATGCATACCGTGATTGGTTATTTACATAATAAACCAGCTGACATTGTCATTTTTCAAACAGATACGGGAGAGCTTGCACACAAAACCATTCAAAATAGAATTAAAAGTGTCACTGGTTTAGTTGAAATGGCCTGTAGTGGTTTGGGCATTATTAATGCTGGAAACGATGACGTTAAAATTCAACGGGCAATACAAGAGGAGAAATTAGTACCGGTTTTATCTGAGTATTGGTATAAAAATGTGTCTACCTATGTGTATTACCATCAAGTAAAAGGTGAACAAGCAAAAGTCAGAGCATTTATAGACTACTTCATTGCTCAAAAAAAATATTGGTAACAAGCCTAAAAGTTAGTCACTAGAACGAAACCATTCAATATATGAATTAACGAATTAATAACCGCGCTTTTTCCAAAACTGAATCTCGCCATCACCATGTTCAATCAATACACTAAAGGTTTTATCTGCAATTACCTTACCGTCACACTCAATGACCATGCGCCAATCACCCACTTTATTATGTACCGGTTCCCAAACCGTGTCTCCTAAATAAAACTCCCAGTCATTATTTCGGACGTAAACCTGCCCCTCAAAAGGCTCCATTATCCTACCTTTATCGTCTGGAATATCAGGATGATACATGGTCCAATCAAGGCGTTTACCTTTAGCCTTTTTAGCATGCAATATAAAACCAAATTCAATATCGACTTGAGCCGGTACTTTTGTGGTGAAGGTTTTTATTTGAGGCAGTTTTTTACTTTTTTCATCCCAATTTTCATAAATACCAAAACTAGTAATTTCGAAATAGGATCGTAACTTGGACACCGAGTTCCCTAACATTTAGTTTATTTTACGTATATAGTACTGAGAGTTGCCTACTTAGCCAATTGTATTCTATCTACGAAGAGATTAAACAATGAAACTAACTTTAAAGCTTGTATTAATAATTGGTATTTTTACTAGCTCTAAACTTTTAGCAATCGACCTTATCAAACATATTCCCAGTGATAAAAAGGACAATCAAACCTCATATTTCATCCAATTATTACACTTAGCATTACAAAAATCTGAACAAGAGCATGGCCCTTTTCAGCTTCAATCCGTAGATACTCCGATGGGCCAGCAACGGCAGTTTAAAAGTGTGAATGATGGGTCTTTAGACGTACTTTGGGCTATGACTTCCAAAGCGCGCGAAGAGCAAGCTATTCCAATCAGAATTCCTTTACTAAAGGGCTTGCTTGGATACCGAATTTTTGTAATACGAACTGATCAGGTTGAGCAATTCTCTAATATCAATAATATTGAAGACATCAAAAAACTTACTGCTGTTCAAGGCTTTGACTGGCCTGATCTAGATATATTAAAAGCAAATAACTTTACTGTGGTAGATAGTGAATGGTATAACACAATATTCAAAAGCCTTAGCAAAGGGTTTTACGATTATTTTCCTCGTTCAATAATCGAAGTATCGGCAGAGCTGGAATATTACGATACAAGCTTACTAAGTGTCGATCAAAAACATCTACTCATTTACCCGACTGCAATATACTTTTTTGTAGGTAAACACCAGGCCGAATTAGCCCACAGAATTGAGTCTGGTTTATCAAGGGCAATTGATGATGGCAGTTTTCACGCATTGTTTACCCAGTACCCTTCCCATCAGCAAACATTTAATAAAATCGAATTACAAAAAAGAACTAAGTACTTTTTACATAACCCTTTATTACCAGAAAAAACACCAATTAATAACGCAAGGTTATGGTTTGCCCCCTTGCCAACAACAAAACCATAATGACTAGGAATGATGTAAGTTATTGCTAGAGGCTGTTTTCCCATTTCTGTAATAATTGTTGGCTATTTTTCTGAATGTCATGGTGATTTTCAGTCACCCACCAGTGCTCAATAATCCTGACATTTTTTTGATTTGATTTATAAAATAAGTCGATCACATCTCCTAATATAGGAATTAAACCTAACAAAAAGTCTATTAAAATATGACGATACATTACTGCGCGTAAATGACTAGGTAGGCCTAGTTTTCTACCTAAATTAACAATCCTCAATCCAACAAAAACCATAATTAAATCCCCAACAACAGGAATTAACCCAATTAAGAAATCTAATCCTAATTCAATGCCTAAATACGGAATTCGTATTCTAGAATCAGTTAGATTAGCCAAGCGTTGAGCTTGTAATAACTCTTTAGGCGCACGAACGTTATTCATAGTGGGGTTACTCAAGTGTCATTATCCAATTGTTTGTAATATTTGACCGCACAACCAAGCGGTATAGGTGCCTACTGTATAGCCTAGTACAGCCAACATTACCCCAACAGGAGCTAAAGACGGATGAAACGCAGCCGCAACAATTGGGGCTGAAGCAGCTCCTCCCACATTAGCTTGACTACCGACAGCCATATAAAACAGGGGGGCTTTTATTAATTTCGCGACAAATAACATTAAACTGGCATGAATCACCATCCAAATAGCGCCAATAACGAAATAAAGTGGCGCATCTGCGATCATTGTTACATCCATTTTCATGCCAATCGTTGCGATTAACACATATAAAAATGCCGCGCCGACTTTAGATGCACCGGCACCTTCTAACTGACGCACCTTAGTAAATGATAAGATTAAGCCAACGGTACTTGCGAATATAATCATCCAGAAGAACTTACTGTGAAAACTAAACTTATCCAGTTGAGGAAAGTTTTCAACAAAATATGGCGTGATATTGTCAGAAAATAAATGAGCGAACCCAGTCACTCCCATGCCTACCGCCAAAATTAACATGAGGTCATGCAAACTTGGAATTCGAGCGTGTTTATCTTCGAAAGTCTTTACCTTTTCTTTAAGCTCATCTATCGCGCGTGTATCGGCACCAGCTTTCGTATCAATGGCCTTAGCGTTTGCAGACATTATTAATAATACGGCCATCCACAGATTTGCAACAATCACGTCTACCGTTACCATTGCTGAAAACATTTGATCTCCAGCATCATAAATTTCTTTCATTGCAGCTTGATTTGCACTCCCACCTATCCAACTGCCGGCCACAGTTGTCATGCCTCTCCAGACCGCATTTGGACCTTCAACACCTAACAATTCAGGAACAAATGTAGCCACTACTAACAAAGCTATTGGCCCGCCAACGACGATCCCAAGCGTGCCAGTAAAAAACAGAATAACGGCTTTGTTGCCTAACTTAGCAATCGCTTTTAAATCTACGCTTAAGGTTAACAATACTAAACATGCGGGCAATAAATACCGAGAAGCAACATAGTAAAGTTGCGATTTATCTCCATCAATTAAACCAAATGTATTTAATAAAGAAGGCAAGAAATAACAAAGCAAAACAGATGGCACAAACATATAAAACTTTCGCCAAAACGAATGTTGGCTATTGGCTGTGTAAAACACTAATCCAAGTAATATACTTATAATACCAAGCACTGTAGCGTCGTTACTAAAAATGGGCGTATTAGTGACGACTTGTGCAGCAATATCTTGAGCTGGAACTGAAGGTGCAGACATAGAACTCCTTATTCAAGGTGTAAATACCTGTTCTTTAATAAAACCAGATACCTAAATCTTTAGAAATAAGATGTTAACAAAAAGACTGTTACTTTTCTGCACCTAGGTTTTTGGCTAGTTCTGAGCGTGTCGAAACATTTGAAGTAAAACTTAGCGCTGCCTGTAAATAAGGTTTTAAAATTACAGCTAATGCATCAATGTGATTATCATCTGCATTTAACGCTTCTATATACTGATAACTTTCCCCTCCAGCGTTTAGAAAATAATCGCGATTTTCAATACCTATCTCTTCTATCGTTTCCAAGCAATCTGCTGAGAATCCAGGACAAACCACTTGGACAGACTTTACCCCTTCCACTGCAAATTGTTTAAGTGAATGATCAGTATATGGTTTCAGCCATTCTTCTCTACCAAATCGAGATTGAAAACTAGTAAAAAACTGTTCTTTATCTATACCTAGATTCTCCGCTACGAGACGTGAAGTCTTGTGACATTCACAGTGATAAGGGTCTCCATTAAGTAGATATCTTTTAGGAATGCCGTGATAACTAAAGATCAGCTTATCTGCTCTTCCATTCTGTTCCCAATGAGCACGAATCTTATCAGACACGGCTTGAATATAATCTGGGTGGTCATGGTAGTGATTGATAAACTGTAATTCAGGCATCCAACGTTTTCGATTCAAACTTGCAGCAACGGCATCAAAAGTCGAAGCCGTGGTGGAGGCACAATATTGAGGGTATAAAGGTAATACGATTAATTTACGTACTCCTTTTTCAAGCATGTCACTTATCACAGAGTCAACTGAAGGCGAGCCATATCTCATAGCGAAATCAACAACGATATTTTCGCCATAAACTTTCTGTAACCGCTGCCTCAATGAAGCACATTGATCTTGAGTATGAAACATTAAGGGTGATCCCCTTTCAGTCCAAACTGTACTATATGCCTTTGCAGACCTTTTAGGACGTATATTTAAAATAACTAAATTTAAAATTAACCACCAAATAAACCTAGGCACTTCTACCACTCGAGGGTCTGATAAAAATTCTCGTAAATAAACTTTAAGCTGTTTCTTTTTGGGCGCGTCTGGTGTGCCCAAATTAGTGATTAACACACCAACTTTATCTGCTTGAAGATGATTAAACGCAGAATTACTTTGGTATTTCATGAATGTCTCTTAGTGGTTGGAAAGATAAAATTTCACATATGATTTCTGCTATTTTGACCTATTAGCCATAGAAATCAAAGGTGAAACTGAAATTCAAAATAAGTCTAAAAGCTCCAGCTGGGTATCCAAACTACTTTTTACTTAAATAAACAAGTTGCTACTTGGGTAGATTTATCACCCATATTGATGAAAACTATTTAATTTACACCAAAACCTGTGCATTATATGACCTTACGAAATATATCTTTCGTTAACTTTGTAGCATAGGATGGCACCATGACTGACAAAAAAAGCACGACAAATAAAAACAACAAAACTGACTCAAGTACCCAATCTGAACTAGAAACACTAAGGCATATTGTCTTTGGTGCCGCACAAGAAAATATTGAACAGCAAATACATGCTTTAGAAAAGCAAACCCAAAATAGTTTTTCCCAAATGGAACAGTTGTTAGAAAAAAACATCAAGACCATGCAGGCTCAAATGGAAGATGGGTTTAATAGTTTAGAAGATAAACTCTCAGTGGCTGATCAAGGCCAAGATAAAAAAGCTGCCGAGCTAAATAATTATGCCGACCGTATTTCAAGTGCGCTAGAAATGGCAGAAGCCAATAGTAAACAAGAAAATGACGAACTCCATGAGCGATTAAATAGAGAAATTAAAACCCTCAGTGCAAATTTTACTGAACAGCTTGAACAAGCCTTAGCGAAATTAAATCAAGTATCGAGTGAACTAAACTCCTCTAAAACAGATCGTAAAACCCTTGCCAAATTACTAGCATCGGTGGCAAGTAATTTAGAAACGGGTGAAGACTAGAAACGTCGTATTATGACTAACTCGAAAGAGAGTCAAACTAAAACATCTGATACACAACAGATGGAAAAAATTCGCCAACTAGTTCTGGGTGAAGATGCTTCCCTGATTAAAAAAACCATAAAAGATAATGCCCGAGAGGTCGTTGCAGATGTTTTCTCTGAAGCTTTGCACGATAGGGAAAAGAACGACGGTTCTGTAAACAAAGTTTTGTTACCTCTAGTAGAAAAATCTGTCGAAAAATCCGTTGCTAACCATAGTGAACAATTTGTCGGTTATTTATATCCGTTAGTAGGTAGCTTAGTACGAAAATCAGTCACGGCATTTATCACAGAGTTACTCGAAAAAACCAACGCATTGATAGAAAACAGTTTAACTATAAAAGGGTTAAAATGGCGTTTTGAGGCATGGCGTTCAAATGTTCGTTTTTCACAATATGTCGCGAGCCAAACGTTTTCCTTTAGAGTTGAGCAGGTATTTTTAATTCATAAGGAAACTGGCCTTTTATTAAATTCGGTCTCTTTGGATATGAGTACCGGCGCAGACGCTGACATGGTGTCTTCTATGTTAACGGCGATTAACGATTTTGTTGCCGATTCATTTAAACCCAATACTGACTCAAGTGAACAACAGTTAGATGTAGTTCGTACAGATGATTTTACCTTACTAATAAAACAAGGACCCAAAGCGGCACTAGTAGCTGCGGTTACTGGCAACATGCCACAGCATGTGGCCAATCAACTACAGGTAACTTTAGAAGATATTCATAAAATTTATGATAAAGAATTGGACCAATTTGATGGTGATGCTATTAATTTTGAAAATAGCGAAAACCAATTACGAGATTGTTTAGTTACAGAGCTAAAACAAGACGAAAGAGACACTAAGAAAAGGCCTTGGATGGCTTGGATTTTGGTCGTTTTACTCCTTTGTGTTTTTACCTTTTTAGGTGTTTTACGCTGGCAAACGCTAGAAATTAAAGAACAAGTAAGCTTGATTGATAACCAGCCAGGCATTCTCATTACACAACTTGATATTGAAGGTATAAACCAAGTTAAACTAAATGTTCTTAGAGACCCATCCGCTATTTCAATCGATGAATGGTTATCTGTACACAAACTTCCAAAGGACAAAATTTCCATTAAGGAAAGAGCCTACCTTTCGTTAGACCCTGAATTAATCAAAAATAAAGTACAAGCTGTCATTAACACTTATCCTCAAGTTAACGTTAAATGGAACGAACTATCTCCAACATTTACTGGATTTTTAACCGGATTAGATAAATTGTTACTTCAAGGCCAATTATCGTCTATCGAAGGATTAAGTTTCACACCCTCTTTACTCAATGCTATTGTAATAAATAGTAATAATCAAAACGCAGCTGACGACCCAAGTATAATAAGAGCAATATTAGACTTAAACA
The DNA here is from genome assembly GCF_051252315.1 of Paraglaciecola sp. GTDB lineage: Bacteria > Pseudomonadota > Gammaproteobacteria > Enterobacterales > Alteromonadaceae > Paraglaciecola. Next base: position 52,251 of record NZ_JBPOFP010000019.1, read on the forward strand.
TAGCTAAAATAGAAAAACTGTCAGTGTCATTTGAAAAAGGTAAAACTGATTTATCACTGGATGCTCAAGATTCATTAATAACGATTAAAGAACAATTTAGTAATTTAATTGAAGTGGCAGAACAACAAAACCTTTCTCTCGGTTTAATCATTATGGGGACGACCGATACGGCAGGAACCGCTAGCTTTAACAAAATACTCAGTCAAAAACGCGCTGACACTGTTAAGCTAAAACTACAAGAGTTAGGCATTAGTAATAATAGGCTCAATGCAATAGGTTTAGGTGTAATTGATTTAAAAACATCCAATGAAGGAGCCCGAAAGGTGCTATTTAATGTGGTATATTTCGATGCAAGTCAACAATAAGTCAATTTTTATAAATAAGAACACAATGCAGTTCTTGAGAGCCTTATGATCCAGAAGAAAATTTGTATACTTGGTGCTTCCGGTGTAGGGAAAACAAGTTTAATAAAGCAATATGTAGAAGGTATTTTTTCTGAAAAATATCTCACTTCGATTGGTGTAAAAATCGATAAGAAAATTGTCGAACTTGACTCTAGTAGTGTGCAATTGATGATTTGGGATATTGAAGGAATCGACAATGATGAATGCAGAAGCACCTCTAAGATATTTTTCTTGAAAACCACAGTATC
>NZ_JBPOFP010000020.1:0-52235 GCF_051252315.1 Paraglaciecola sp.
GGACTTTATTGATTATTCGCGATTTGATGGCTGATAAACGTCGATATGGCGAACTTGAATCGTCACCAGAGGGAATTCGAACAAATATTTTAGCAAGCAGATTAAAGCTGTTAGTGGATAAAGAACTTGTCGCTAAAGCACTCTATCAAACACATCCACCTCGTTACGAATATAGGTTGACCGATAGAGGCAAAGATTTAACCCCCCTCCTTAAACAGCTTGAAAAGTGGGGGCTCGACAATATCGAAGGCACTCACGCTTACATTAACATTTAGTCTTTGTCAGTTCTGCGCTCACGATCAAGGTCACAGATCATGAGCGGCAAGTGTTCAGAACACTGAACTAAAACTCCAAATTATCGTGTTGTTTTACCTTCTAAAGCAACCAGTTTGGCTTCCATTTCTGCAACACGGGCGGGGTGTTGACTTGCCAGATCGACTTGCTCACTTGGATCATTGGCTAAATTATAGAGTTGTGCTTGGCTTGATGTTCCCGTTTCTATACGTTTACGTTGCCACGTATATTCCGCTCTTTTTTCACCATTTGTCATAGGGCGAATATATTTCCATTGCCCATCACGCAAACTTAAGGTGGCGGACTCTTCGGCCAACTCTGTGCGCCCTTTGTCATTGGCATTCAACCAAGCTGAGGTATGTACTTCACTGTCTATCGCTTCATCTGGAGCTAATTTAATATCTAAATAGTGTGCTAAAGAAGCATACACATCAATTTGACTCATCAGCGCATCACTGACACCCGGTTTTACTTTATTCGGAAAATGTAAAATAGTAGGAACACGTGTGCCGGCTTCAAAAGCACTGTATTTTCCACCGCGGAATATACCATTTTCTTTATGTTCACCGACTAATTCTCTGCCTCTGTCTTCATACCCGTCAGACAACACAGCACCATTGTCGCTGGTGAAAATAATAATGGTATTGTCTAACACGCCTTGTTTTTTTAATTGTTCGACAACTTGCCCAGTGATCCAATCCATTTGCACAATGGCATCACCTCTTAATCCCATTTCACTTTTGCCTTGAAACATTTTGTTTGGCAAACGTGGTACGTGAATGTCATGAAAAGAGAAAAACAAAAAGAAAGGATTGGTTTTATTACGGGCAATAAAGTCGTTAGCCTTGTTAGTAAACACCTGATAAAAATCTTCGTCTACCCACTCAGCACTTTTGCCACCTTGCATCCAACCCATTCGGCTAATGCCATTGATAATGGTTTTACTATGCCCATCATCTGAAGGCACTTGGCGTACCATTTCTGGATTTTCGTTACCGGTTGGACGATTGCCTATTTTCTTTTTGTAATTCACTTTTAATGGATCATCTTTAGATAAATTCAATACATGATGATTTTCCATATATACCGTTGGTACTCTGTCTCCAGTGGCCGGTAACAAAAAGCTGTAATCAAAACCAATTTCTAGTGGGCCAGGTTTAATGGCTTGGTTCCAATCCACTTGACCATTGCCCAACCCCAAATGCCACTTACCTACCACGGCAGTTTCATATCCGGCTTTTTTTAACATTTTTGGTAAGGTCGGTTGCTGTGTACCAATTAATAAAGGAGCGTCGCCTTTCAATATACGAGCATTTTTACGAAAAGCATGTTCACCTGCGAGTAACGAATATCTCGAGGGAGTGCAGGTAGCAGCTGAAGTATGAGCATCAGTAAAACGAATGCCGTTATTCGCTAATGCATCAACATTAGGAGTTTCCACACCTTTAGCGCCGTACACACCTAAATCACCGTATCCCAAATCATCTACGTAAAATATGACCACATTAGGTTTTTGTTGAACCTCTGCAACCGGGGTGGTTTGATTACAGGCATTAAGACCTAAAACAGCTAAACAACTAAAGGTGAGTTTTTTAAAATTCATATTTATCTTCAACATTTTTGAACCAATTGGCTAGTAAACGACAATTAATATACAAGCTTGATGTAAAACTAGGCAGCATTCTAGCTGACTTACATTAAATTTACATTTAAACATTAGATTTAGTATTTAAACAACATTAACCTAATAACCAATGGCAGAGCTAAAAATAGGATGGCAATGAATAAAATTACGACATGTTTAACAGTGTTAATAAGTGGGATTCTTTTAACTAGTTGCCATCATTTGTCTCAACAAGCTACAAGGTCTCTAGAAAATAAGCAGACTTCGGCAAGGCCTAATATTATTTTCTTTTTCACAGATGACCAAGCCTACGATACGATTAGAGCCTTTGGTAACCCTGACGCCAATACCCCAAACATAGACAAATTAGCTAATAATGGTGTGGTGTTCAGTCGACATTACAATACCACATCAATCTGTATGGCTAGCCGAGCTAGCGTGATGTCTGGCATGTACGAATATAAAAATGGTACTAACTTTACCCATGGTCCTATGGCGGAATCTATCTGGCAACAATCTTATCCGTTATTGCTCAAAGATTCGGGTTACAAAATTGGCTTTGCGGGAAAATTTGGATTTCCTGTATCGAATATGCAAGTTGAACCACTAAATGAAGTAGAAGGTAAAATAGCCCAATACGACTTTGATTTTTGGGCGGGCGGCCCAGGACAAACTCACTATAAAACAGCGCAAAATACATCAATAGCTAAATACGCAAAAGAGTATCCCCATAGCAGTTTGGCCTATGGCGCAGCAAGTATTGATTTCATTCAAGACTCAGTAAAAAGTCAGCAGCCTTTTGCCATGAGTGTCTTTTATAAAGCCCCGCATAGACCGGTAACACCAGATAGAAAATTCGACCATATTTATAAAAATACTAATTTTAGAAAGCTGCCTAACTATGGTCGTGAAGCTGGTAAACATTTCTCTAAACATTCTCAACTCGGTAGACAATACCCTAGGTTCGAAGAATGGGGTTATTCAGAAGAAGAAAGTTATCAAAAGGCTTTGAGAAAATACCATCAGCTAATTTATGGCATAGATCAGTCTATCGGTATGATATTAGATGAGTTAGACAATCAAAACATTGCCGATAACACTGTCATTATATTTGCATCTGATAATGGTTATTTTAATGGATCACATGGATTAGGTAGCAAAGTATTACCCTACGAAGAAGGCGCTAGGGTACCACTCATTATTTATGACCCACGTCATGCTAAGAGTGGAAAAATGCGCACAACTAAAGCCTTAACTGGTGGTGTCGATATCAGTGCGACTATTTTAGATCTAGCTCAAGTAGACAAACCAGCAAAATGGGATGGTGTTAGTCTATTACCCATACTGGATGACCATACCGGCTCAATACGTAACAGCTTGCCACATATTCAAGTATGGGGGCCAGAAGCCACTCGAAATTTAACGGTATTAAATGAGCGATATAAATATATCTATTGGTACTACCAAGATGAACAACAAAACTTAGTACCAACAGAAGAGTTATATGATTTACAAAACGACCCTTACGAACTCAATAATATCGTTAAATATTCTTCAGCAGCCACTGCATTAAAAGAAATGCGCCAGTTATATGACCAACAAGTAAATCATTGGCAAAAAGAAACACTAGATTACAATGAATATGCTGAATATGGTGAGTTGTTTGATCGTAAGCAGACTTGGGCAAACAAAGCCCAAATATTAAAAAATAAAGGTATCGCCACTAAATAGTGGCGAAAAAGATAGATTACTCAGCCGAAGGTTTTGCCTAAATCGTTTAGCGATTTAGCCCTTTGTTCAATATTAATGGCTTCTTGTTCCACTAACTCGGCTTGTCGTAAGTTCTCTTGTGAAAACTCGTTGACGTTAGTGATGTTTCGACTAATTTCTTTAGAAACCGCAATTTGTTGCTCAGAAGCCACTGAGATTTGTGTCGCCAAATCTGATATTTCCGCTACCACTTGATACACTTCGTTCACGATAGACTTAGTATTTTCAGTATCGGCAACACACTCTTCCGCCGCATCTTTACCTTGTAATAAGGTTTGTGACCAAGCTGTTAAGGTGCTTTGAATCTCTCCCACAGAAGACTGTATTTGTTCAGTTGCGGAATGAGTGCGACTAGATAATGCACGTACCTCATCTGCCACCACAGAAAAGCCCCTTCCATGTTCTCCCGCTCTAGCAGCTTCAATCGCCGCGTTAAGTGCTAATAAGTTTGTTTGATCAGCAATACCTTGAATTTCTTGCATAATGCCATCAATTTTTTCAGCTTCGGAAGCTAAAGTGCTTGCCGTTTCAGCTGAGGCAGAGACTTCTGTTGCAAGGTTAGACACCTTAGTCATAGTTTGACTCATTGAGTCAGTGGCACGTTTACAATCTTTATGAACCGCATCAACTTTAGTTGAAGTGGCAGCAGTGTTATTGGCAACTTCGGCATTCGTCGCCACCATCTGCTCTACAGCGACAGATACTTGATGTAATTCGTTTGTTTCTTTCTCAACCCCTTCTTTAGCTTCATGGGCGATATTTCTCAATAATTCACCACCCGTCTTCAATGCAAAAGTGCTATCAATGACACGGCCAATGACTGTTCTAACGCGCCCTTCTAACATTTTTTTCATAAAGTCGACTGTGCTTTTCGGCCCAGACTCTGAGAAAACATAACGCGACACACTGTCGTAACTTTGTTTTTCAGCACTCACATAATTACGTAGAGTAAAAAGTTCACTTTTAAACACTAAAAACGGTAAAACAACCAGTAAAAATGTTAACCAAGGAAAAAGAAGTGAAGCGCTTGCTAAACCTAAGCCTATTATCGCAAAAATAATATTACTAAATTGTCCATTTTCAAATATCGAAGTAACTGACTTACCAGCATTAACGTTTGCATAAAGCTTTTCTGCTCGACTACGATACTCAGGTTTTAACGTGCGTCGAACTGATTGGTAACCCGTTAATTCGCCGTTTTCATATAAAGGAGTAACAAAAGCATCAACCCAATAATATTTGCCGTCCTTACAACGATTCTTCACCGCTCCCCGCCAAGCTTGCTTCACTTTTAATTTTTCCCAAAGGTCAGAAAATGCAGCTTTAGGCATATCAGGGTGGCGCACTATATTGTGATTTTTACCCACCAGTTCCTCGTTGGAGTAACCTGCTATTTTGCAAAAATTTTCATTGGCGTATTTAATTACTCCCCTCACATCAGTAACAGAAACTAATTCTTCACTATCAGAAAATTTTACTTCTTCATTAGTTGTGACTTTATTGGGTTTTACCATATCAATTACCTTTGTTCATGGTGTTCTTTATTGTGTGAAAAAGCTCAGCTTATCTACTGTCTTTATATCGGACTGAATTAGATATTCATTAATATTGCAGCTACTGCTGTCATACCAATAACAAACCAGCGGTATTGTTTATCAGGGATCCGTTTAACTATAAAAATACCGCACAATGCGCCAATTGCAATAAAGGGTAAACTCACTAAGTTTAGAGAGAATGAGTTCATATCAATACTTTCCCAACTATAAATGTGGAAAGGCACTTTAAACACGTTAATAATTAAGAAAAACCAGGCTGCGGTGCCAATATATTCATTTTTAGGTAAGCGCATACTCAAAAGATACAATCCCATAATAGGGCCAGCTAAGTTACCTATCATAGTGCTTATTCCACCCAGCAACCCCATTAACACAGCAAACCACAAAAAATCGGGAATTGCTTTTTTATCAGCTCTTTCCATCCATAACATGATAGCTAGACTAACAAAAATAATAACGCTCATGATGACTCTGAAAATTTGATCATCAACTAGGTTACCTAACCAGGTACCGAGTAACACACCAATGATTGCTGACGGCAAGAGCTTAAATAGATAGTTCCAGTTTGCATGCCTGTGGTAATACTTAACGGCAAACAAATCAGCAATCACCAGCATAGGTAACATTAAACCAGCGGATGCTTTCCCGCCAAATATAACGGCTAAGACAGGTACGGCTAACATTGAAATACCATGAACACCGGTTTTAGCCATACCAACAAAAAAGGCGACTAGAAATACAAAACATAACATTTGATAAGAAAGGGAATAACCAAATAATTCAAGCATAGGTACTAAATGCGGACAGCAAGGAAGTCATAGATAAACCATAGTAACCACCATAACTTGAGAGTCAAACTAAACGAGAACTAAGGTGATTACCAAACAAAATAATACGTTAAATATATATTATTATGTGTAATAATTGCAATTAGTAATATTCAGAGCAGCTGATTCAAACAAAGTATTAGAACCAAATGTCATTAAATTGTTATATGGCTTGCTATTAACTGTAACGTTTCTATCATATACGACAATTATAAATCATATATAAATGCAATTTGTAACTATGAGAATTTATCTTTATGAATAATTTCCGAATTTCAAGAAGCAGTACTTTTGCTTTGTTTATGATCTATTGCCTATCATCATTACTGATTTCTACTGCAACAGCTAGTACGCAATATCAGGGCGACAAGCTTGGACTAAAACAAACCTTTAATGACAACTGGTTGTTTACTAAAGGTAAGCAAGTTGGGGCTGAAAAAACTAATTTTGATGATAGCGCTTGGAAAAGAGTGACCTTACCTCACGACTGGGCAATTGAAGGGCCATTCAATGAAAAATACAATGCCCGGAACGGTGGTTTACCTTTTCATGGTGATGGTTGGTATCGAAAATCTTTTAACATAGCAAAATCAGATAAAGGTAAGTTTGTCTCTGTGACCTTTGATGGCGCTATGTACGATGCTCATGTTTATATTAATGGTGAATTTTTAGGCCGCCGTCCATTTGGTTATACCGCAGTCAATTACGATTTAACGCCTCACCTTAATTATGGCGATAAAGAAAACGTCATTGCCGTGTCGTTATCACCTAAAGACTTGTCCACTCGTTGGTACCCAGGTGCAGGTTTATATCGTCATACTTGGATAGAATTTAATGATGCAGTGCACGTGGCAAAATGGGGCACATACGTCACCACGCCTGAAGTCACTCGCGAAAAAGCCACTGTTGCCTTAGAAACCAAAATCAATAATTTTGGTGCAAAAGCCAAAACAGTATTACAAACCCAAATTATTGCGGCTGACGGTACCGTTGTTTTAAAGGCTTCTAAAAAATTAGGTAGATTAACTAAAGGTACTAAAACCGTTAATCAGTCTTTCTCGATTGAAAATCCAATTCTTTGGGATACAGAAAACCCACATCAATATAAAGTTATTTCTAGCATAGTACGCAATGGAAAAGTGGTTGATCAACACACCACACCACTGGGTGTGCGTCACTTAGAATTTAAACCAGACGATGGTTTTTGGTTAAATTGGCGCCGTGTTCAAATTAACGGTGTGTGTTTACATCACGACAATGGACCAATTGGTGCTATTGCTAATCGCCGTGCGATTCAACGTAAACTAGAAATCATGCAATCCATGGGCGTGAACTCGGTCCGAACTTCACATAACCCGCCATCTCCTGAAATGGTTGAATTAGCAGATGAAATGGGAATTTTACTGCAAGTTGAATCCTTTGATGTATGGGGCATTCAAAAACAATCGGTGCACAATGGTTATCAAGTTTTCTTTGATGAGTGGCATGAACGTGATTTAACCGACATGATCATTCAATACCGTAACAATCCCTCTGTTTTTATGTGGAGTATCGGCAACGAAATCATGGAGCAGCGTGAAAAAAGCGGCGGAGAAGTGGCAGCAATGTTAACTAAAATAGCCAAAAAAGCCGATCCTAGCCGCATGGTGAGTGCCGGTTTTAATAACCCTCCAGGGGCCATAAAAAATGGCTTGGCTGATGCTGTTGATATTCCTGGCTTAAACTACAAACCATTAAGCTATGCACAACGTCATAAAGATCATCCAACTTGGCCGCTAGTCGCCAGTGAAACCTCCTCTATCACCAGTACTCGTGGTATTTATCACTTCCCCATCGATAAATATAAAACCCATGATTCACGACATGTCACAAGTTACGACATTATTGGTCCCCCTTGGGCATATCCACCAGAAATTGAATTTGAATACCTAGCTAAAACGCCTGCTGTTATGGGGGAATACATGTGGACAGGTTTTGATTATTTAGGTGAACCAACTCCCTATGGAGGTAAAGATCACAGTGGAGATGGATACTGGAATGCTGATTGGCCTGTTCGTAGTTCATCTTTTGGCGCTGTTGATTTAGTCGGATTCCCGAAAGACAGATATTTTATGTATCAAAGTCAATGGACAACTAAACCTATGGTCCACGTCTTACCGCACTGGAATTGGGAAAATAAAATAGGTGAAGTTATTCCGGTGATGGCCTACACCAACGCCGAGCAAGTTGAATTGTTTGTGAACGGTAAATCTATGGGGCTTAAAACCAAAGGGGTCGATAAAGCCGACTTACCTGTCAACTTTTTACGCTGGGATAAAGAAAAACGAGAAAACTACCAATCTGCTTATCGCTTACGTTGGGATGTGAAATACCAACCTGGCGAAATTAAAGTAGTAGCTTACACCCAAGGTAAAAAAGTCGCAGAAGAAATCGTAAAAACAGCTGGTTTGCCGGCACAAGTTGAGCTGGTTGCCGATCGCACAGTTATCGATGCTGACGGCCAAGACTTGTCTTATGTTACCGTATTAGTAAAAGATAAAGACGGTAACATCTGCCCAACTGCAGACAATCATATTCGTTTCTTCGTTGAAGGCGCTGGTAAAATTGAGGCGGTAGGTAATGGTAACTCAGCAACAGTCGCGCCATTTAAGGCTGACTACCGCCGAGCGTTTAACGGTAAAGCTATGTTAATTATAAAAAGTAAAAAAGGTGAGTCTGGCGCAATTAATATACGCGCATATTCAGACCAACTTAGTAATAATCCAATCATCATAAACGCCAAGTAACACTTGGCATTTATGGGTTAATCTAGACACGGAAATAAGGTATAAAATGTTGATAAAAACGCGTATTTCAGTACTCATCCCTTTGATGGTAATGAGCACTTTGTCTCTGATGGGGTGTTCTGGCGAAAAGGACAAGGTTTCAGCTAAAACAGAGGCCAAGGCGACAACCGCTTCTTCTGTTAAAAAGCCGAATATCTTGTTTATTTTTGCTGATGACCAATCGCCTAAAACCTTAGGTGCATATGGTAATGCTCAAATTAAAACACCGAATCTAGATAAACTGGCCAACCAAGGCGTGAATTTTAGCAACGCCCACAATATGGGCGCTTGGAACGGTGCTGTATGTATGGCATCGCGCGCTATGATTAACTCTGGTCGCTCAGTTTGGCAGGCTCATAAATTATATGGTGTATTTGCTAAAGGAGAACAGCTAGATACGACTTGGTCTAAATTGCTTGAAAAACAAGGTTATGAAACTTACATGGCCGGTAAATGGCATGTATCAGCCAAGGCAGATCGCATATTTCAAACCACAAAACATGTTCGCCCAGGTATGCCAGACGATGCGTGGGATCATGCCACAATGGAAAAAACTTACGCTGATTTTGTCGCTGGAAAAACAGATTACAAATCTATTGATGACTTCATGCCAGTGGGTTATAACCGCCCTAAAAGTGAAACCGATAACTCTTGGTCACCTACCGACACTAATTTTGGAGGCTTTTATCAAGGCGGAAAACACTGGAGCGAAGTGTTAAAAGACGATGCAGTCGGTTTTATCGAACAAGCCAAAACAAGTGATAACCCATTTTTTATGTACGTCGCATTTAATGCACCGCATGATCCTCGACAAGCACCTAAGGCTTATCAAGATTTATATGATCTCGAGTCTTTACCTTTACCGTCTAATTGGGCTGAGAATTACCCAGAAAAAGACTTTATTGGTAACGGACCTAGCTTACGTGATGCGGCGTTAGCACCTTTCCCTCGTACGCCGTATGCTACTCGCGTGCACTTAAAAGAGTATTACGCACTAATTAGTCATTTGGACACCCAAGTTGGTGATATTTTAGCGGCACTAAAAGACAGTGGAAAAATGGACAATACCTATGTGATTTACACAGCCGATCACGGGTTAGCAGTAGGAGAACGTGGTTTGTTCGGTAAACAAACCATGTATGAAGAAAGCATACGAGCTCCTTTCATTATCTGGGGTCCAGGTATTGAAGGTGGGCAAACTGTTGATGCAAATATCTACCTACAAGACGCCATGGCAACCAGTTTAGAATTAGCCGGAGCAGAAAAACCTGACTATGTTTTCTTTAATTCAATTATCGACTTAGCCAAAGGTAAAACGAAACAGAGCCATTATGATTCTATTTATGGCGCTTACGTCGATAGTCAACGTATGGTCAAAAAAGACGGCTTTAAACTGCTGGTTTACCCAAAAGCTAACACCATTAAATTGTTTGACTTAAAAGCCGACCCAGACGAAGTGAATAACTTAGCTACCAATGTAGAATATAAATCAAAGGTCAGTACTTTGTTTGCTGAGTTACTTAAACTGCAAGCTGATTTAGAAGATGAAATGGATTTAACCGCTATGTACCAAGCCCTCTAAATCCGGTTTACAGTAAAAACAAGGCGTGACCTATTTGACATAGTTCACGCCTTTTTTAATACCGACTAACTGATTAGATATTTTCTATTAGTGGCAAAATTCCAGTTGATTTGATACAACTATTCACATTATTGGTATTATACCAATCTCGTTAAATAACTGTGCACTCAGCGAGAATTTAAAAGCGCATAATCAAGGCGCTTGAATGCAAGAATAGTGGTGCTCTTTTTAAATTCGAGCAACGAAGAGTATGTGCTTTTAAAACTCGCCCATGGGAACGTCCCAGCGGTTCTTGCACTTCGTTCTCGGTGATCGAAAGGGAGTAACCATTCCTGCACACCGACGCCTTGTTCAAAAACCGCTGGATCGTTCTGAGTGTGCAGTTATTTAATGAGATTGGTATTAGTTAACATTCAGTGGATTAATCATTATGTCAAAGAATCATCTAACAATTATTTTTAGACTGTTGTTACTTGGTGGTACTGCTATTTCCTTATTCTTTGTACCTTGGATTTTAGTTAAAGCCTGGATATTACCATTACCTAATACAGTGCAAGCTCAACTTGATGAAGCTATTGGTCATGGGTTTAATGGCATGATTGTTTATGTGGACCAAGGGGGTAAACCGCCAGAGTTTTATTCCGCTGGCTTCGACAATAAGAAAGACAAAACACCGGCAGACCCTCATTCACTATTCAAAATTGCTAGCATCGACAAACTATACGTAGCAGTGGCCATCACCAAATTAGCCAAGAGCGAACAACTGTCATTGAATGATCCTCTTAGTGATTATTTTCCTGAGCTAGTGGGCAGAATTGAAAACGCTGAAAACATAACTTTGAAGTTAATGGTACAACACCGTAGTGGTATTCCTAATTTCACAAATAATCCAGCCTTTTGGCAAGACGAAGAAAAAAACAAAACTAAATCCTTAGACTTTGCGCTAGATTTGCCCGCCAGTTTTGCCCCAGACCAGGGTTACGAGTACTCTAATACCAATTATTTGTTACTCGGTCAGGTCATCGAAAAAGTCGTTGGTTATAGTCGAGAGCAATACATCAAAGAACAAATACTTGTCCCTCTTGGGTTAAACAATACATTTTTTTCACTGGCTGAAGTGAATTTAAAAGACGTGATGAGTGGTTATTACGTTGGCATAGATAAAGACTTCAAAGACCAAGAACATGGCATGTTAGCCACAGCGGAAGATGTTGGTACGTTTTTACGAGCATTAAACGATGGTTCTGTATTTGCTGAAGGTGAGCAAGAAATCTACTCTTCTATTTATGTATACGAACATGGGGGCTTAGTACCCGGTTATCAAAGCCTTGCTGAATACCATAAAGACATAGATACGGTGGTTGTACAATTTATCAATACCACAGATTTTAATGGTTACGAATGGAATCTATCGGAAATCACAATCAATCGCATTGTGGATATTCTGCACAATTAATAAGCTAGTTATTACGCTAAGGCTCAATTGTAATCTTGTGCTCTTGTAAAATAGCGTGCTGAAATAGCACGCTTAGATTTTAATATGGGCTCTATTTAGCAACGAATTAAGCTAAAACGCCCCTATCTTTGTGGCTTAAACTAACAAGTCAGAAAAGTCGTCTCTTAAATCAATGTAATCTTCTTCTGAAATGCCAAGAGTATTTAAAACTTCATCTCGAATATCTTGCCACTCTGGAATTGGCTGCCGGAACCGGCAAGACTAGGTGCTTATCCCTGCAAAAATACCTTTAGTTACGCTAGCTAAGTCCTGACTACTCAATTCAATTTCTAACCCACGTTTACCTGCACTGATAAATAGTGTTTGATGAAGTTTTGCCGAATCATCAATTACGGTTTTTAAAGGTTTCTTTTGACCGATAGGACTCACCCCACCCAGCACATAACCCGTTGAACGTTGTACTGCTAACTTATCTGCCATCTCGGCCTTTTTAGCACCCAAGGCTTTAGCTATTAACTTCATGCTCAACATTTTATCAACGGGCAAAACAGCCACGGCTAACTTTCCTGTATCTAATTTAACCACTAGGGTTTTAAACACCTGCTCTACAGGTACAGATAGTTTCTCGGCTGCTTCGAGACCATAGGATTGATGATTTTCATCATGCTCATAATCGTGGACTTTAAAAGGGATTTTTTGCTTTTTAAGCAAATTTATAGCGGGTGTCATATTAGGGGTTACAATATTTCTGCATTCTTTTTAACACTTGATTGATTTGACCTCTGTTTTTATCTGCCTCAGCTTCTACTAGGTCTAATTTCGCATCTTGGCATTTTATTCTTTGAATTTTATCAAACTCTTGACGTTCTTTTGCAATTATCGCCTTTTGTTCTGGGCTAAGTTTAGGGTCCACATCTGTGGTGTTATTTGCTTTATAATCGGCTGCATGATTATTCGGTTCTTGGTCTGACAAAGCATAGTTAACACTGCATCCTGAAAACAGCCCCAATACGAACATCGCTATGAGCATTTTTTTCATACTTTGTTGCCTTGTATAAAGTTGATAATTAAGCCTTAGCCAAATTTGGTAACTCGCCTTCCAAGCCCATGGCTTGTTTGATTATAGCGTGTTTTGTATTAGGTAACTTATTGATTGTATTTAATCCAACATCTCTAATCAGTTTTTTAAACGGTTGTTGCCCAGAAAAGAGTCGTTTGAAAGCTTCCATGGTTGCGACCATTTTGGCGGCTTCGGTTTTACGCCAGCGTTCGTAAGGCCGTAAGTTTTTAGCGGCCCCAAAGTCTTTATCTTGAGCAATCAATGTTAATATTTGCTCCGCTAATGCTGCTGCGTCCAAAATGCCTAAGTTTGCTCCCTGCCCTGCTAATGGGTGAATAGTATGGGCAGCATCACCTATCAGAGCGACTCTATCATCCACCCATTGACGTGTGTATCGCATTTTTAACGGGTAAGATTGTGGTTCACTGACCAATTCACATAAACCTAATTTCGCATCAAAGTTAGCGGTTAACTGTTTTTCAAATTCAGCTTTGTCCAACGCCATTAAACTGGCTGCTTTAGGTTCATCTTGTGACCAAACAATTGAGCACAAATGGTCATCCCATAAAGGTAGAAAAGCTAACGGCCCATGGGTAGTAAAAACTTGCCTAGCAATATGTTGATGAGGCTCTTGGGTTTTAATGGTGGCCACTATGGCATTTTGATCATAATCCCAAAACGTTTGAGCAAGATTAGCCTGTTGTTTGACAATTGAATTAGCCCCATCAGCGCCAATCACCAACCGAGCAGTTAGATGAGTGTCGTCATCTAAATGAATAAAACATTCTTGTTGTCCAAACATTAACTTTTGAATTTTTTTCGGTGCCAGTATTTGAATAAAGGAAGATTTTTCAGCCTCTAACCACAAAGCATGGCGTATGTGCTGATTTTCAATGACATAACCTAATTGCTGGGCATCTACTTGCTGGGCATTAAACTCTATTTTTGCAAAACTATCTTGATCCCATACCAACATATCGGAATAACGGCTCATACGCTCAGGGTTTAAATGTTGCCAAGCACCGACTTTTTCTAACACGGTTTGTGTGGCTAGGGTTAAGGCACTGACTCTTAAATCAGGCTCACCACTAGGAATACCATTACTGCTATTAGCGTCAATTATCGCCACAGATAGACCACTATTTTTTAATGCTAACGCCTGAGTTAGCCCAACGATTCCGGCACCAACTACCACTAGATCATAAGCTTGCATTAACTATCCTTGAGAGTGGTTTGCATTAACGTTTCAATGTGAGAAATAGTTTTAGGCGCGCCATGGGTTAGATTTTCATAACCGCTTTTGGTCACCACCAAATTGTCTTCGATTCGAATACCAATGCCTTTCCACTTTTCCTCGACATTGGCCTCTGGCGAAATATAAATTCCAGGCTCAATGGTTAATACCATACCGGCTTTGAGTGGCCGGTCTTGCCCTTCAATTTTATATATCCCTACATCATGCACATCTAATCCTAACCAATGTCCCAATCCATGCATAAAATATTGGCGATAGGTTTGTTGTTCTATATTTTCTTCTAATTTACCTTGCAATATGCCTAAATCGAGCAAGCCTTGGGTGATGGTTTTTACAGCAACATCTGTAGCTTGTTTAATTGTGTTTTCAGGTTTTATCCATTCAAATGCAGCCAGTTGAGCATCTAACACTAATTGATAAAGAGCAGCTTGAGCTTCACTAAACTGGCCTGATACTGGGAATGTACGGGTAATATCAGCTGCGTAACCTTGTAACTCGCAACCTGCGTCAATTAACACCAATTCGCCAGCATTAAGAACTTGATTATTTTCTGTATAGTGCAAAATACAAGCGTTATTTCCCCCGCCCACGATTGTGCCATAAGCTGGATTTTTAGCACCTTGCATAGCAAACTCATGATGAATTTCAGCTTCCAAATGATATTCATTTATCCCAGCTTTAGAAAATTGCATGGCACGTTTATGTGCATCAACTGAAATATTTGCGGCTTGACGCATAATATTGATTTCTGCATCAGATTTAATAAGACGCATTTCGTCTAACATACTACGCACATCTAGCGTGTTATTCGGTGCTAACTTACTTTGTTTTGGCGCTTGACGCAGTGATTGCATAATTGAGAAGACAATCTCGTCAGCTGCGCTGTTATGGCCTTGAGCAAAATATAAATTGTCATGTCCGTCTATCAGCTCAATTAACTTTTCTTCAAGATCATCTAACACATAGGTCATGTCCATCTGAAAGTCTTGTTTAGCTTGTTTGGGGCCATATCTGCGGCCATGCCAAATTTCAGCTACAGGGTCTTTATTCAAACAAAATAACACCGATAAGCCATTAGGAAAATCAGCACGATTAGACAAAACTAGCCAAGCCTGAGGTTCGGGAAATCCACACAGGTATTGGAAATAACTGTCTTGTCGAAATGAATATTCGGTGTCACGACTTCTAGTGACCAAATCGGCAGCGGGTATTAAACAGATACTATTGGCCTGCATTGACTGCAACAATTGATTTCTGCGAGAGCTAAATTCTGTATTAGACATATAGGTTTGGACTACTCAATGGCAATAATGTGAGAGAAAAAATAGAAATCACTTAGTGAACCGTTTTCGGCTCACTTTGTTCTTGTTCTGGTGACTTACCTAATTCGTTGAAACATAACATAGCAGTCATACGCACATATTCCATGACTTCGAATAAGGCTTGTTCTGATTCTTCGTCTTCGCTCATTTCATCATCCATACGAGCAATTTCAGAGAAGTCCTCAAGGGCTTCTTTTACATCTGCAGAACAACCAGTTAAGTCAGCTTGGTGTAAACCAAAACCTAACAAGAAACCTTGTACCCAATTTAATAAGGCTTGGCCTCGTTCATTAATTGGAGCAGAGTCCTCCGGCATACATAGTATTAACGAAAAGTCACTTTCGACTAATTGCTGACAAGTATTATCGTATAAATCATTAAATGCTTTTTGCACTTCTTGATTAAACACTTCTCCTTGGTTAATAAAGTCTGATAATGGTTCTAACCAATCGCGACACTCCAATGGCATGCCGCCGCCTAACATCCCACAAAACATGCCCTGTATTTCAGCGGCGCTGGTCAAAATATCGTTACGCTCTAATACCGCTGTAAGGGTGTCAAAAAGGTTACTTGATGTACTCACTTATACTCTCTCATTCTATTAGTCTAATTGGACCCATTGGTTCTATAAATCTAATGCTAACATTGTCACCCTTTGATACCAATGCTCAAGCAAATATGACTCACTATTGTTAGCCTCAGAAACATAAGATTTAAACCAATGGTATATATGCTACTACTTATTAACGCTAGTATATCTTGCTAGTAAACGTTTATAATGCCCGAAATTTAGTATTCAAGTCGATTAACTGGCTCAAATATTAAATATTTAGCAAAGTCTCCTGGAATGTTAGCCAGTTTAGTAATGTCCCTGGCCGATGCTTTTTACCTAGGAAGTTGATTCCACTACTATTGTGCAAGCTCGGCTAGTATCGAGAAGCCTAAGGTAGTGATGATACTTCCGCCCTGAACTTTCGGTTCACGGGCGAACACTAGACAGCGGCATTTTGGGAGGCACCCAACACTTATCAAAGGATTAATGTCAGAAAAATGAGTCAAGAAGAGCATTTACAATTACATGGAAAAGAAATTTTAGAAGCCTTGTCTCCATTGGTTAAATGGAAGTACGACGATTTTCACAAAGTAATGCTGGCTGAATTTTCTGTAGATAAAAAAGACCAAGTCATGTTCTCTTTAAAAGGCTTATTGCCTAATAGCTGGGATGCTAAAAGTATTAAGAAAGCCCCACCTGAAATAAAACATTACGCAGGATCTTTTGGGAAATTAATTAAACAACAACAACTTTTATCAGGTGCGATTGAAAAACATCCAACTGTAATGGTAGCTTGGTGGCCATGGGGTCACGGTGCAACTATTTCTGCCAGAGTATTTTTGACCAACACAGCCCCTTATGTTGAAAAGCGTGGATTTCTGAATAAACTCAGCAACATCTTTGCTTAATAGCCTATTCGGTAAACAGCCAGGTCACTAAAACCTTTCTGTTTAATTGGGCTAATGAATAGAATTAGCCCGTTTAGTCTAAGTTAAGTTCTACTTAACCTGAGTACTGAATAAGAAGTATCGACCAAATTTAATTTAACACTACAATTCAATAACTTACCGATACTATACCAAATTCCTTCAGCTAAATTCTTACTCGGTGACGAAATTTTTCGTGCATAGCAAGGCGGATTGTCGTACGTAATAACGTGTTATTGCTAGACAATTCAACGCAGATAGGCGCAAAGAGAGCGTTATCGAGAGAGTCGGCTTATCCAGTACTCAGGTTACTTAACGAGAATTCGAGTTACTTAACTTCATGGCTAGGCAATAGCCGATAAAGATTAATACCCCTTGTACTATCAACTGATCATAAAAAGGTATGCCCATTAAATTGAGGCCGCTGGTGAGGATGGCCAAAATCGCCACACCAAGTACAGTTCTGAAAATAGAACCTTCGCCACCATTCATATGAGTGCCACCTAACACAACACCACCTATAATCAGTAATAACAAAGTATCTCCCACGCCAGGTAAAGCATTACCCAAATTAGCGATACTCATCATGCCAGCGATACCCGCCAGTAATCCGGATATAACATACACACTCATCTCAATTAACCGAGTATTGATACCACAATAACGTGCTGCTTCTCGATTACTGCCAAACAGCATGACTTGTCTGCCCCAGGTAGTCTGTGACATTGCCAAAGCACTTATCACTACCACCAAAATAGCCACGATAGTAATACTCGGAATACCCCAAATTAATTCAAAGCCAAAATCTAGTAGTGCGTCTGGTGTGCCTTTTACTGCAATGCCTTCTGACAGGGTAAAAGCAATTCCTCTGGCAATTAACGCTGTCCCCATAGTGGTAATAAAGGGATTTAACCCAAAGTAACCAATACAAATACCGTTTAACAAACCGAATAATAAACCAACAGTCAGTGCCGCACAGGTGCCCAAGAACACACTACCGGTAGATGCCATAACCACACCACCTACAACGGCGGTAACACTGATCACTGTAGCAATTGAAAGATCTATTCCGCCGGTTAAAAAAACTAAGGTCATGCCAACCGCTGCAATTAAAATAACCGTATTGGCCAACATTATTGACTCTGCATTACCGGCAGTAAAAAAGTAGGGTGACAGCGACGAAAACAACACCAACAATACGGCGATAATCGGCAATGATGGATAGTTTTTGACAAACTTCAAATAAGACGACATGTCTATTTCACTCTTTGCTTCATAACAGGCTATTTCGCACCCCAGATGTTGGCTTTGTGCTGCACTATGTTTTGATTAGAATAAAACGTACCAGGCACCACATTATGTTTTTCAACCGATTCACCACGTATCAAAGCGGCAGCTAAGTCGATAGCTTTTTTACCAATACCATTTAAATCCATCACCACAATCCCGTCAGCAAAGCCACTTACAGTCGCCTCGTAGCCATCATTACTACCGTTCACTCCAGTCACAATAATATGTCCGTCTTCGGCTACTTTTTTGTGCTTACCTATATTAGAAAGTACCGTTTCAATGGCAGGAATTTGTGTATCTGTGGCAGCAAAAATACCTTTGATATTTGGATTAGCCTGAAAAGCATTTTCTGTGGCGGCTAACGCTTTAGCAGAATCCCAATCGGTAGGCACAGAAATAATTTCAACATTAGGTAAGGCTTTAAATGCCTGCTTGAATCCTTTACTACGATCAATGCCATTTTGATCATTTAACGCACCTAACAACTCCAATACTTGCACTTTACCACTCGTCCCTCGCAACTTTTCTACCATGTATTTCCCGGCATCAAGGCCATCTGAACTTGAGTCTGGCCCGACAAAAGCAGACACTACACGGCTTTCTGGCAAGGCTCTATCGTATGCAATGACAGGTATTCTGGCTCGCTTAGCACGCATTAATGCTCGTTCTATTGTATTTTGATCAACTGCACAAACTAAAATGGCATCTACACGTTGTACCACCAAAGACTGAATTTGTGCATTCTGAGTTTGCGCATCACCATCAGCAACCACTTCTATGATTTCAAAGCCAAGTTTTGCCGCTGCGGCTTTAATCGCATCATTTTCTGCAACACGACTTTCAAACAGTTGATCGACGGCTAAGCCTATACGAATTTTTTCAGCCCAGGCGGAGCCCGACAGACAAGCACACAAACACACTGCAATAACAGATCCTAACCCACTTATTCTTTTTATTAACTTCATCACTTTTCCCTTAAAAGGTTTTCAAAATATAATTTATTCGAGGCTCTAAACAATCCAACGCCGCTAGGCACAAAAAGAGCGTTATCAAGAAACTCGGCTTACCCTGAGTTCAGGTTACGTATACTGAGCGCACTACTTTTGATTAACTCACGTGACTTTCTCACTTCAGATAATCGGTCAACAATTACCGCAATCAATAACACTATGCCCCGCACCGTATCGTAGACATAAGGAGATGCATTGAGCATGTTCAAACCATTGTCTATCAACACTAAAAATATCGCGCCTATCACGCTCCCCACTACTGTACCGGAACCACCAGACAGTTTAGTGCCACCTAAAATCACCGCCGCAATCACTGTGAACTCAAGACCAATACCCAAATCTGACTGCAAACCACCCACTCGAGCAATCAAGATCAAACCGGCCAAAGCAGCGGTAATACCGCCAATTAAATAAGCCAGAATGGTCACACGCATAATCGGCAAACCTGATTCATGAGCCGATTCTTCAGAACTGCCTACGGCTCTTAGATATAAACCAAAACGTGTCTTTTTAATTAAATACACACCCACTATTGTGACTAAAACCATCAGCAGTATGGGCACTGGGATCCCAAATAAACTGCCGTTTCCGAGATACCCTAATTCCCGCGGCACGGGGATGTTTTTAGCCTCGGTTAAATGGATAGCCATGCCTCGATAAATGGTATAGGTGGCTAACGTTGTTATTAGTGGCGTAACTTTAAATTTAATCGACAAAAATCCATTCAGTGCCCCTAATAAAATCCCAGCACTCATGGATACAAAGAAAGCCAGCGGATAACTGCCTGTAGAGACCACCAGCTCAGCAAAAACCGATGAGATGAAAAACAAAATAGCGCCGACAGAAATATCAATACCACCGCCGATAATAATGTAGGTCATACCTACGGCCATGATTGCGGTTACACTGGCTTGCACTAACACTGACTGCATATTGGTAAATGACATAAACGCAGGGGAAGCAACGGACATAAAGATACATAAAGCAACCGTGGCTAAGGCAATTGCCGACCAATTTTGTTCAAAAACTTTAACTTTTTTCATTTTAACCTTAGGCATTTTGGCTTGCCTCTTTTTGACTTTGTTCATGAGCGGAACTGGCAGCCAAAGCAATAATTTTCACAGGATCAAAGTTTGTTCTATCAAATTCACCCACCATATGCCCAGTGCGCATCACCATGATCCTGTGGGATACATCTAATAACTCTTGTAGATCAGACGACACCACAATCACAGCCACGCCGGCTTGCGCTAGGGCCACAATCTTCTTATGAATTTCGAACTTAGCGCCAATATCCACGCCTTTAGTGGGTTCGTCTAAAATACATATTTTGGGTTTTGTGGCTAACCAGCGGCCAAGCAATACTTTTTGTTGATTACCTCCACTTAATTGCCTGACTGGGGCATCAATACTGGGAGTAGAGACATTCATGTCTTCAACAAAATTAGCTGCAGCATTACGTTCACCACCAAAACCAAAACCTTTAAGCCACTGTTTTACAAAGTATGACAAGCCTGAAGCTGAAGCATTTTCTTTTACCGAACGCCCAGAGAACATACCATTGGTACGTCTGTCTTCCGTCACGTAAACCATGCCGGCTTTTTTCATTTTAGAAACGGACACAGGCGATACACATTCATCGTTTATGAAGATATCTCCCTCGGCATCTCGGATGCCAAAAATAGACTCAACCAATTCAGTTCTGCCTGAGCCCATCAAACCGGCGATGCCTAGAATTTCTCCATTGGCTACCGACAAAGAAACCTGATCGAATCGATGGGAACTTAACTTATCAATCCGCAATACCGATTTGCTGGAGGGGGCTTCTAATTCAAAGGCTGACTGGCCGATTTCACGTCCTACCATCAAGGCTTCTAATTCATGACGCGGCACATCTTCTAAATAACCAGTACCCACTTGAGTGCCGTCACGTAAAGCCACAAACTTATCTGCCATGGCATACACTTCGTCCATAAAGTGGGAAATAAAAATCATCGCCACACCTTGTTCTTTTAAAGTGCGCATAATAGAAAACAATTTTTCTCGCTCGGGGGCTGTCAACGAAGTTGTAGGTTCATCCAAAATTAACACTTTGTTGGCGTGCATTGACGCTTTGGCTATTTCAACTATCTGTTGTT
Source organism: Paraglaciecola sp. (assembly GCF_051252315.1). Lineage (GTDB taxonomy): Bacteria > Pseudomonadota > Gammaproteobacteria > Enterobacterales > Alteromonadaceae > Paraglaciecola. The sequence continues at coordinate 21,489 of NZ_JBPOFP010000020.1, forward strand.
TGCCAGCCCCTAGAGACTCAACATTGGTTAAGATGTCAATTTCTACCCCTAGAAAAGCCAGTTGTTTTTTGGCCAAATTTGCTGTTTCTCGCCAGTCCACATTTAATGCATGACCGGGTAAATCGTTGATACACAGGTTTTCTGCCACAGTTAAACTTGGAAATAAACTCAGTTCCTGATGCACCGCAGAAATCCCCTGAGCTTGTCCTTGGATCTGTTCGACTTCTTCACCTTCAACAAAGATTTGTCCCAAGGTAGGTTGTAATAAACCACAAAGCATATTTTTAGTGGTTGATTTACCCGCGCCATTTTCTCCCACCAAGGCTAAAATCTCTCCTGGGTACAAGTCAAATGTCACCTCTTTTACCACCGTTTTTCCTGCGAACGCTTTACTAAGCTTACTCACAGAAAGTACAGGCTTTAAGCCCTTATCCACCATCAAAACACCTTTTTACATTTATTTTTTACACTTTTTATTAGACTTTTTACTACATGACACGTTATGTGAATTTTTCAAACACTACCCTCAGCTTGAATACAAACAGCCACCTTGATTACAAATACTCACTTGATGTCTAATCACTAGCTTGATTCAAATAGATCACTTGTTTTGCTCGGCGATACGTTGTTTCTGTTTAGCGGATAATCCAAACGAATAATGCAGCTCTGGCGAATACTTGTTGTTGTGTTTCTTCATCTCTGGATCATGCAGATCCAAACTCAAATCTGTATCAAAGCGGGTTAAAATAGAGTGGTTGTTTTCCCAACCACTAGGCTGGGTAAAATGAGAGATCCCCCAGGTCACACCGCGACCATATTTAGTATCAGTAAACACATCTGGGGCATAAAAACCTGCCGCATTGGGCATAAGTTCAACCACAGATGCTATCTCAAAATTCACCCAATCTTTAGCATATTGAATAGTGCTACGTTCGTTACCATCACGAATAACCAAGGCAGCAACCCCTTCTTTAAACGGAAACAAAGAGGTTTCATGACCAGAGTTTAAGACGGGATTAAGAGGATGTTTTTTGAATGGCCCTAGCGGGTTTTCAGCTATAGCTAGACCTTGCATACGTGAAGCATGAGGCCTGTCTTTGCTGCCACGAATGCGATCGAAATCTGACTTGTAATAAAGATAAATTTTCCCATCATGCACGATAGGGTGAGGATCATGTACGGCATTTTGGTCCCACTCACCTTTTTTACCATTGGGTACTACAATTTTATTGGTGGCTATCCAAGGTCCATCAGGAGAATCGGCTACAGACATAATCACTGGACAGTCATTATCGGTTAACCCACTGGGTTCACTAAACCCCTGATAATAAAGATAATACTTACCCTTAAATTTTAGTATGTCTGGCGTGGCAACTGAACGCCAACCAATTGTTGGCTTAGGAGGACGAGGAACCGCTACACCCTGTTCTTGCCAAGTAAAACCGTCTTTTGAGGTCGCATACCAAACATCTGCCAAATCCCAATCTGCTGATGGGATCTTATCGGTGGCTTTATGGGCGTTACTTAAACCAACTGGTTTTTCTTGGGTATGTCGCTTGGTATACCAAATATAATATTTGCCATTTTCTTTAATAACTTTGGATGGATCACGACGAGAAATAGTGCCGTCTCCTCCGTTATAGTCGAAGCCTTTTAATTCAGTATATTTGAATAAGGAATACAGCTCATTTAACTCTTGTTTAGGTGATAGGTAATTATCATAATTACGGGCTACCGCTGTACTTAATGGCTGACTGGGTTTTTGTTTGGGCAAATCATATGGAAATACTTCATTTTCACCAGCAAATGCTGAAAAACAACCTAGAGAAATCAACGTAGATAGTAATAATTGCTTTTTCATTTTAACCCCAAGTTTATCATCGCCACCTTAAGTGGCATTTTCAATCACCTAAAAGCATCTAATTTAAAAGCTTTTATACATGGCTTTAATTTCACCTAACAGAAATATACTGTTAACATAACACTACAGGTTGTTAACAACCAACAATAACTTTGGTTTTATAAATAATTATTACTTTTTACTTATGCTTTAATAATTAACCTAGGTGGTAACCCTACCCTTTAAATTATGTTTTTACTCACATTCAAATTTAGATACCTTGAATGCGCTTTGATCCCAGTGTAAAACTTAAAAAATACACACAACTTATAAAATTGACCAAATGGTCTGTTTTATACCTCCAAGTATTCAGCTAAACTAAGAGACATAAAATATTTTAATAAAATTAAGGCGAGAAAAATGGCCATCATTAATATTGGTTCAGTCAATATCGACCACGTTTATCAAGTCGAACATTTTGTACAACCAGGTGAAACTCTCGCGTCAAATGACTACCAACGATTATTAGGCGGCAAAGGTGCGAATCAATCTATAGCTCTTGCGAAAGCTGGGGCAGACGTGTTTCATGTTGGTAAAATTAATGAACATGACGTGAGTTTTAAACAACGCTTAATACGAGACGGAATTGACTGCAAATATTTACAATGCACAGAATCGCCTTCTGGACATGCCATTATTCAGGTCACTCCCTCAGCTGAGAACGCGATTGTATTGTTCGGAGGCGCCAACCAAGAAATTACTGCCAAAGACATCATGCATGCTTTAGATGGCGCTAAACCATCAGACTGGATACTGACTCAAAATGAAACCAGTAACGTGGAAGAAGTCTTAACCCAAGCAAAAGCTAAAGGTCTTAATGTAGCGTTCAATCCGGCACCTATGACAGAAGCAGTAAAAGCTCTGCCTCATGAATGTATTAACTTGTTGATCGTCAACGAAGTTGAAGCTGAAGAAATTTCTGGTCAGAAAACATTAGACGAAACAGAATCTTACTTTAGGCAACATTGGCCAAATTGCGAAGTGTTAATCACTATGGGCAAGGCTGGTGTGCGAATGTTAAAACAAGATAAAACCATAGACGTGCCTGCTTTTGAAGTTGATGCCGTAGACACCACTGCAGCCGGGGACACGTTTATTGGTTACTTTTTGTCAGCTTACAGCGGACATAGCGATGCTAAAACAGCATTGATAAAAGCTTGCGCAGCGTCAGCATTAGCGGTCACTAAAGAAGGTGCCGCACAATCGATCCCAACCGACCAAGAAGTCGATCGCTTTTTAGCCAAACAGAGTTAATTGAGCTTTTTATGCTCCATATTTTCAAGAATCACTCAAGGATTTAGATTATGAAACACAAAATTATTTTGGACACGGATCCTGGTATCGATGATGCTATGGCCATTTTTTTTGCATTCCAAAGACCAGATATAGAAGTGCTTGGCCTGACGACAGTTTATGGCAATGTGCCAGTAGAGATGTCTGCCAAAAACGCCATCACTTTGTGTGACTTAGCAGGTAAAGATATTCCTGTATGCAAAGGTGTCGCCAGACCTTGGGTTGGACCCGAATCAAAATATGCGCATTTTGTTCACGGTGATGATGGATTTGGCAACATTAACTTCCCACCAGCAAAAGGAGAATTAGATCCACGCAGTTCAGCTCAATTTATAGTGGATATGGCAAGAAAATATCCAGGTGAAATCACTATTGTCGCTATTGGTCCATTAGGCAACTTAGCCTTAGCCTTAAGATTAGAGCCTGAATTGCCAAAGCTAATTAAAGCAGTATCTATAATGGGCGGAGCTGCATTCGTACGTGGTAACGTCACACCTGTTGCTGAAGCCAATATTTGGAATGATGCCTTCGCAGCAGAAATCGTATTTGATGCTGACTGGGAGTTAAATATGTTTGGATTAGATGTGACTAATTCTTGCCCATTTACACCAGAATTTTTGACAACGCTGAAACAAGTTAACCCTAAGTTAGGTGGTTTTGTACACGACTCTTCACAATTTTACATGGAGTTTTATTCCCAACACAGGGAAGAACAAGTCTGTTTTTTCCATGATGCTATGCCTATCGCTCATTTATTAGATCCCAGTCTATTCGAATTACAAACAGGGCATGCTAGGGTTTCGACAGACCCACTGAATATTGGTCAAACATCTGTTGCATTGCCAAATACCACGGCAAGTCCTGACTGGTTAAATGCTCAAACCATTAATGTTGCTACCAAAGTCGATAATGAGCGGTTGACTCAGTTCTATATCGATACTTATAAGTTGTAATTTAGGAGCCGCTGTGAAGATAGATCCAACAACGTCTGAGCAGCGAAGCGAACGACAAGTATTACGACAGTATTTTCGTAAGCAAAGAAATCAAGTGCCAGAGCAACAACAAAACCAATCAGCACTGACGTCTTTGCAAGTTTGTTTACGCGCAACAAAGTTAGCCGAAGTGAACACTGTTGCGTGTTATTTAGCGAATGATGGCGAACTCGATCCTAAAGTGATTATTGAACATTGTTGGCAACAGAATATTCAAGTTGTTTTACCAGTATTAAACCCAAATAAACCTGGTCACTTAGTGTTTGTAAAATACCATGCCTTAAGCCCTATGACTCAAAACATTTATGGTATTGAAGAACCCATTATCAATCACAAAAATACAATCGAACTTCAAGATATAGACCTCATATTCACACCGCTTGTGGCGTTTGATAAAAATGGCAATAGACTAGGTATGGGTGGTGGTTACTATGACCGAAGTTTAGCGCCAATCACAGCGCAAAAATTAAACATCCAACTCATTGGCCTAGCGCATGCTTGCCAAGAAGCTAAAGAGCTGCCAGTTGATGGATGGGATATCCCACTAAATGGGATCGTCACACCTGAACAATATTTCCAAATTAACTAAAACAAGCAATTAACATTTGGGTTATAACAAACTAGGCATTACACTAGCCCCATTCATTTTTAATGCATCAGTTTTATTCCAATGACTCAAGACGATAAGAAAAAATCCGCCGCACAAGCCGCTATTAAATATGTAGAACACGGCAGTATTGTGGGTGTTGGCACGGGTTCAACTGTAGTACATTTCATAAATGCACTAGAGGATATTAAATACGATATAGCAGGTGCCATTTCCAGTTCTGAAGATTCAACTCAACGCCTAAAAGCACTTGGTATCGAAGTATTTGATTTAAATTCTGTTGGAAAATTAGACGTGTACATTGACGGTGCTGATGAAATCACTGAGCATAAACACATGATCAAAGGTGGTGGAGCAGCATTGACCCGAGAAAAGATCATTGCCGCAGTAGCCAGTAAGTTTGTATGTATTATTGATGACACCAAACAAGTGCCGGTATTAGGCGAATTTCCGCTGCCAGTAGAAGTTATTCCAATGGCACGTTCTTATGTGGCGCGTGAAATAGTGAAACTTGGTGGAGACCCAGAATATCGTCAAGGTGTAGTGACAGATAATGGCAATGTTATTTTAGACGTACACAACCTTAAGATTATGAATCCAGTGGAGTTAGAACGACAATTAAATGCCATTGTTGGCGTAGTCACTAACGGGCTTTTTGCTCACCGTGGAGCGGATCTAGTATTGATAGGCACCGAACAAGGCGTAAAAACTATCAATTAACTTATTGATTAACGACTTAACAACAGCGCCACGACCACCAACAGTATTGCACTAATTGCCTGCCAGAATACCACGGGGTCTCGTTCAAGAAGTGGCGGCTTAGTTTTACTAAGAAAGCTTTTACTAGGTTGGCGAAGGTCGTAAATGAATTCAGATAACTCTTGGCAGCGTTTAAATGGATTAGGATGAAGGGCGTGTTTCAAGGTATCGTCCACCCATGCTGGAATTTCGCGCTCATCATGTAAAGCAGTTTGATACCTGAGTTTACCTTGTGCAGACTGAGTTCTGGCGGCTGCCACTTTAATCCCATAGGGGAGTTTTCCAGTAAGCATTTGGTAAGTAATTACCGCCAAAGAGAACAAATCTGATCTAGGTGTGCCAGCCTCACCCAAAAAGTATTCAGGAGCAGCGTACTGAACTGTGCCTAACATATTTTGATGTTCAATTGACTGGGTCATTTCCATGACACCCGCCACTTTAGTTGAGCCAAAATCAATAATTTTTACCACACCAGATTTTTCAATCATGATGTTTTCGGGACGTAAATCCTGATGTAACATTTCCAAACGATGGAAGGCCATCAAACCTTTGGCAATTTGTTCAACAATTTCCCGCACACTTTGTAAACTTGGTTTAGGGTTATCAATCATCCACTGAGTCAGAGTTTGCCCTTCAACATACTCAAAAGCGGTAAACAAAAACTGGCGTTCACGACCCACTTCAACAGGCTTTAACACATGGGCACTATTTATTCGTTTAGCAATCCACTCTTCCATTAAAAACCGCTCAAGGTGAGCCGGATCTTCTTTTAAATCAATGGATGGAGCTTTGATCACCACAGGTACATCAGATTCACTGTTTAAATTTTCAGCTAGGTAAACATGGCTGCGACTACTTGAGTACAACACCCTTAAGATTTTAAAGCCATCACACTCTTTGCGAACATCCAGCACCGGAGGAAAAGCAAGTTGAGTGAGTTGTTTCATCCGCTCGTCAGCATCGACACTCGGTAAGTCATCGATTCTAATAATTTGCGCACTTAGGTTATCTGAACTTCCACGGCCGTAGGCATGTTTTGCCATTTTCTCTGCCGCTGCATCCAGGTCATCCATATCTTCCTGTACAAAGGCATACATCATTTCTTTTTCTAGGTGTTCATAGACGCCATCAGTAGCCAAAATGAAAATATCACCTTTTTCCACCGTCATAGAATCATGATCAAGTTCTAGCTGCGGAAAGATACCCATTGCTCTGCTTAGGTAACTTTTTTCACTAGACACCCATGTACGGTGATCATTCGTTAATACTTCTCCTAGCTTAGCCCGAAAGTGATAGATGCGGCTATCGCCTAAATGAAAGGTATAAGCGGTGTTTGATTTGATAATAAGTGCACTTAAAGTACACACATACCCTTTATCTTTGTTGTATCTGGCTTCAGTTTTTTGGGTTTGAGAATGTAACCAAGAATTATTTGCAGCGAGCACCTGCATAGCTGATTTTTTAACTGACCATGTTTCCGAAGTACAGTAATAATCGTCTAGTATACTTCGCACGGAGGCTTCACTAGCAATATGACTGACTTGACTACTACTAATGCCATCAGCAATAGCAGCCACAATCCCTTTGGTAGATAATTGTGGCTCTTTAGGAACCGTCACACCTTGAAAATCCTGATTCTCAGCCTTTCGGCCTTTATCAGAATATTGCCCAACCGAAACAGCTAATTGATTAGGCATAATGTAAGTTCCTTATAAAAAAACGGGGCTGTCACTAAAACCTAGTAACTTTTATAGGGTAAAAACTTACCTGTCATAGTAATTTTAACTCTATCACCTTTTGGATCTTCTTTTCGGCTTAAGTCCATGTCAAAGTCTATTGCACTCATGATGCCATCACCAAATTCTTCATGAATTAACGCTTTAAAAGTACTGCCATAAACATTAATCAATTCATAGAAACGATAAATCAATGGATCAGTTGGTACCGCTGTTGGCAGTGAACCTTTATAAGGAACAACTTGTAACTGGGCGACAGCAGCTTCAGGTAAATCTAATAACTCACCGACAGTAGAGGCTTGCTTTTCTGTTAAAGTCATTTGGCCTAATAAAGCAGCGGTTGTCCATTCTTTACTTTGACCTACTGCCTCAGCTAGTTGTGGCCAAGTTAGGCTTTTAAGTTGTTTTTGCAGAATGATTAGTTCGGTTACTTCATTACGATTCATTGTTTGTCCCCAAAGTAATTGAATTAGGTCGATTAAACTTAAATAAACAAAAAAGTTTGCTGGCATCTCCTATAACTATTTAGCTAGGCTGCCAGCAAACAGAGTTAGCGAAGATTAAGCACTACGCTTTTTACTTTCACGTACGTGTGTGTAATAAATTGGTAAAGCGACTAACAAGAAACCACCAGCCAAGTTACCTAGTGCAGTTGGGATTTCGTTCCAAAGGAAATAATCCGATACGTGGAAATCACCACCCATAATCATTGAGAACGGGAATAAGAACATGTTAACGATTGAGTGTTCGAAAACCATGAAGAAGAACAGCATGATTGGCATCCACATGGCCGCTATTTTAGCGCCTGCAGAGGTTGAAATCATTGCACCGACAACACCCATAGATACCATCCAGTTACATAACATTCCGCGGATAAAGATAGTCATCCAACCACCAAAACCTTGTTCTTTATAACCTAAAGTACGAGACTCACCAATTGTCGCTACTTTTTCAGCTACTGCCCCACCATCTATTTGATAACCATAAGTCAAAATAAACGAAGCAAAAAATGCTGTGGTTAAGGCCCCAGCAAAGTTACCAACAAACACTAAGCCCCAGTTACGTAACATGCCTTTCACGGTACAGCCTGGACGTTTATCGATAACCGCTAGCGGTACTAAGGTAAACACACCTGTTAATAGATCGTACTTCATCAAGTACAACATGATGAATCCAACAGGGAATAGAATCGCTCCTAATATCGGGCTACCTGTTTTAGTGATTACTGTGATGGCAAAAAATGCTGCTAACGCAAGTATGGCACCAGCCATAAAAGCTCTTATTAATGTATCTTTGGTGGACATAAATATTTTCTGTTCACCTGCGTCTACCATTTTTTTGGCAAACTCACTCGGTTCTAAATAGGACATTACAGCACCTCTTTTTGCGTGTTTATGTGTTATTGACGTTTTAAAAACAAAAAAAGCGTCCATGCACGCACCTGAAGCTCAAGTGAGTGTATGGACGCCATTATCCGTTGAATCTTTTCTTTTAAGTCTTCATTGACCTTGATTCATATTTACTAAAGCAAGGTTTACGCCAAAACAGTATCCCTTAATTTTTAAGGGATACTAAGTTCTAAGTATTGGGTTAAGCTCAGAAAAGAGCATCAAACATGTTCAACTGCACTCTTAAAGTGCAGTAATTTAATAGAATGGGTATTACTTAGGATAAAAACTAAATTTTATCCTGGGTTTTAGTTTCGAAATCTTCTGCATTATGACGTTCACGTAATTGCTCAGACGGCTCACCCCATGAACGATTGACCTTAAGACCACGAATGACGGCTGGACGCTCTGCTATTTTTTCAGCCCAGCGCACTAGATTGGTATAACTACCTACTTGTAAAAACTCAGCGGCTTCATATAGCTTGCCCAATACCAAAGCACCATACCAAGCCCAAATAGCCATATCTGCAATGGTATACTCGTCACCTGAAATATATGTATTGACTGCTAATTGTTTATCTAGCACATCTAACTGACGTTTCACTTCCATAGCATATCGGTTAATGGGATATTCAAATTTTTCTGGCGCATAATTGTAAAAATGGCCGAAACCTCCACCTAAAAAAGGTGCTGAACCTTGGGCCCAAAATAACCAATTAAATGTTTTAGTTCTAGATGCCCCTTCTTTTGGCAAAAAGTAACCAAACTTCTCAGCCAGGTGAAGTAATATTGAGGCTGACTCAAAAATATTGACATCAATCTCACCGGACTTGTCTACCAGTGCGGGGATTTTCGAATTGGGATTAACGTCTACAAAGCCAGAGGTGAATTGATCACCTTCTCCAATATTAACCAAATAGGCATCGTATTCCGCTTCTTGAATACCTAGTTCTAAAAGTTCTTCTAACATCACAGTGACTTTTACGCCATTTGGTGTCGCTAGGGAGTAAAGTTGAAACGGGTGATCCCCTCTGGGTAATGGTTTTTCTTGGGTAGCCCCTGAGATAGGGCGATTAATATTAGCAAATTGTCCGCCGCTAGCTGCGTCCCAAGTCCATATTTTAGGTGGTGTATAACTTGTGTCTGTCATTTATTATTTTCCTAATAAAAAATATTGTTTAAACAAGTACGTGAAAAACGCAAAAAAGTTTCATTGTTTGTTTTTTTAGATTAAAAAACAAAAAGCCCAAATATTTCTATTTGGGCTTTTTCGTATATAAGAAAAATGGAGCTTAATTGGTTTTAATATTCCCACCAAGATTGTTGCCACCAAACTAAAAACTCTTCAAAGTCAATTGAGCCGTCATGGTTTTTATCAATCAAGCCAAAACCTTCTTCAACGTGGCTGGCTTTGGTTTTTGGCGACAATACAGTTAACAACTCGATAAATTCGGTTAGCCCAATTTCGCCATTACCATCTGCATCAAAGAAATCAAACTCTTTACGAGCTTCGGCAACCTGTTCTGTTGTTAATTGTTTATCTGTCATAGTTTTTTCAACTTTTGTTTCAATGAGTTAAGTCTACTCCTTCTTGGGAGTCAGTGTCCATTGATATTATAAAATCAAATGGATAAGTTGCTAACCGTTAGATTTACCCAGCGCTGTTCTTTGGGCTCTGCGCTGTGCGCCTTTTTGTTGGCGCCTTAATTTAATCGCTTTGCGAGCTTCTAAACCTAAATGTTCTTCGTTACGCTCGCGAGCCAAGTTAACCTGCTTTTCTCTTTCTTTGAAACGTGCAATTTGTTCATCACTATGAGAGCCATAACATTTAGGGCAACTGACACCGGATTCAAACTGTTCACTTTGTTTGTCTTCTTCAGTAATAGGTAATCGACAGGCGTAACATTGGTCGTAAATGCTTTTTTCTAAATCATGATTAACGGCAACACGGTTATCAAAAACAAAACAATCACCTTCCCAAAGGGTGTCGTCTTTTGGCACATCTTCTAAGTATTGTAAAATACCGCCTTCAAGGTGGAACACCTCATCAAAACCTTGTTCTTTCATATAAGCGGTAGATTTTTCACAACGAATTCCGCCGGTACAGAACATAGCGACCTTTTTATGTTTGGCAGGATCCATATTTTCTTTAACATACTCAGGAAATTCTCTGAATGAATCTGTTTTTGGATTAACCGCATGTTTAAAAGTACCGATTTCAATTTCGTAATCATTACGAGTATCCACAACAAATACTTCTGGATCAGAAATAAGTGCATTCCAATCTTTAGGTTTTACATACGTCCCTACTGTTTTTAACGGGTCTATGCCTTCCACACCTAATGTCACGATTTCTTTTTTCAATTTCACTTTAGTGCGATGAAATGGCTGATTTTCATCTAAAGACTCTTTGAAAGAAATAGGATTTAGACGTTGGTCGGCATTTAAGCGAGCTAATAAAGCATCTATGGATTTTCGGGTACCAGATACGGTTCCATTTATGCCTTCTTTTGCCAGCAGTAAGGTTCCTTTGATATTTTCAGATTCCATGAACTGGAGAAGAGGTTGACGAATATCTTTGAAGTCTTCCAAAGAAACGAACTTATACAACGCGCACACTACATATTTAGACATAATTCTACCTTGCGAAAATTGGGGCGTAATCCCAGAGCAACAAATTGGAGCGGGAATATAGCAAAGTGTATGAAAAGACACCAGAGATACACTTAAATATTTTGTGGTTATTAATATATTAAAAAGCGATGAAATGTTTTCATCGCTTTTTAATTAATAGTTACCATATAGGTAGGGGTTTAATTACACCCTGACATTGAAGAGATCCATTCACTCATCACTTCGACAGCGTTAGTGTCCACCACAGAGGTAGCCAGTGGAGGCATCCTTTGTTGCTTATCTAAAGTTTGCATGCGCAATAACAACACAGACAACTCTGGTTCACCGGCAGCGATCCTTCGTGCTCCTTCAACGCCAAGTGTTCCTCGACTCGGTAAAACATTACATAAATTCGTATCTGCAAAAGCCGTAGAATATCTCAAGTCAATATCACCAAAGGCAGCACCTGGTCGATGGCAGCCTGAACAATTGCTATGAAGGTAACTACGAGCCTTGTCTTCCACAGTTGCATTTTCATCATTCAAATTCACTAATGCTTGTTGCTCAGTGGAACTTTGCGGCTCAGAGAAATAATCATAGTTAGACAAGTAGTCAATTACATTACTATCTAATATCGGGTCATGGTAATTTAATTGAGCATGCTCTACCCCTAAACTGATGTTTGCAGCAGAAGAATGGCAATCACCACATTGGCTGCGACTTGGGAAAGTATGCATAACCCCTTCAACATCGACTTCTTTGCCCGTTTCTAATAAAACCGCTTCTGTTTGCTGCTCATTCCATTCATAACTATAACCTTCCCATCCCAAGCTATTATTGATCAGTAATCGTGTTTCTAAATAACGCTCACCGAATAAGAAGTGTTTAACTAACACACTGCCTTGGGGGAACTGATAATCGCCGTCATTTAATACATCAATTTGGGTATTATCTGGAATAGCAAACGCCCTACGCTTGTTTTCACCATCAGTCCAAAGAGGGGCATTCACTTCGTATTCGAATACTCCAGCAGGTGATTGTTTAGTCACAGGGTAAAAGCAGCCTGTTTCACTCAGATTAGCTGGCATATTAGTCGTTGTACCACCACTGCCACTTAACTTGTAGATAACATCCCCAGCAGCACCTTCTGGGTTTAGTTTCAGTCCATAAACTTCACCATCATTACCTTGCGCCATCGCGTACAAACGAATGCTATTAGCAATTGCTGGCGAAGGTTGATTAGCGACCGATGTGTCTTGTGCAGAAATGGCCCATAAGTTACCGCCACTAGCATTTGCATACACATACTGACCGAATAACGAAGGTGACTGAGTGCCACGATATACATATCCACCAATAACCACTGAACCTTGTTGGCGACCAAACTCAGCCACTGGTAAATCGTAGTCAGACACTTGACAATTTGCGCCTGCACACTCGTCTGTGGTGACTGAACCTTCAACATAAGGCCAGCCATAATTGCCGCCTGCTATTACTCTGTTAACCTCTTCTCGCGTCACCTGTCCTACATCACCAACCCAAACATCGTCATTTTGCTGATCAATACTAAAACGCCATGGATTACGCAAACCCGAGGCAAATATTTCTGGGCAATGAGTAACACCTTGGTTAGTACCTGTGCCTGCTGAACATAAAGCACCACCTTCAACATAATATGGATTTGATTCAGGAATTTGGTAAGGGACACTATCGATATTAATTCGTATCACCTTGCCTTTTAACGTGTTGGCATGCTGTGCTGGCATGCCTCTATCATCGTCACCCAAAGTTGCATAAAGTAAACCTTCACTATCAAAGGCTAGATCTCCGCCTTTATGGTTTCTGCCAAATTGTTGTACCGTTAGAATTTCAACCTCAGAGTTCCTATCAATTTGTTGAGTATTGATATCCATTTCATAAGACGCAATAACCGATCTCCCACCCCATTCGTCATTGGTTGGATTGTCATTGAAAAACAAAAACACTCTGTTATCTGCTGGATAATTAGGATGAATAGCCAGTCCCAACAACCCCATTTCGCCTAATAACCTAAGTTTATCTGATAAATCAAATACCAATTCCGTTTGACTCGCTTGAGGGTGATTATCAAACTTATATACTTGTCCACTCACTGTGGCTAACAACCAGAAATCACTATCATTTTTGGGTTGCAGCATAGCAATCATAGTTCGCGGTATTTGCTGCTCTTGGGCTGTTCCTTGGTTAAGAGTAAGTGCTGGCAAAGTAGGTAAAGAAGGAAATGCCGGGGCCCATCGAATTGAGTCAGGCTCAATAATGGGCTCTGGTGCCAAACAGGTTAAATTAGATGCCCGTTCAACAGATATAGTCGTCGGTGATAAGTGTAAAGATACAGTAGCCGAAACATTATTGGTGCGGTTTAAGCCAGTATCATTGGCTAAATCGGAAACCAGATATTGAAACTCTCCAAAGGTAATATCACTGGAACTAGGGGTAAATGAAATCGTACCATCATCGTTAATGTTTACGCTTCCACCAACCGCTTGGCTAACACTAGGAATATAAAGCTGATTGCTATCGGAATCGACATCATTTGCAGTTAATTGTGCGGGGCTTATCACTAAGGTTTCGCCTGCTAAACCATTTATAACATCATCACTAGCAACTGGAATTATGTTATTTGACCCACCTGTGGACTGGGTAAAATTAATTGTGACTTTTGCCCAATCCATACGATTCCAGTCTTTACTGTCATTGGAGACATCACTGACACCATAGGTGAATTCAGCGAAGGTTACACTATTATCTGTAGGCGTGAATGTGATCACTCCAGAACTTTTAACCCATTCAAACGTGCCTCCCTCTTCATCGCTTACCGTTGCGATGAATAGTTGTTCGCTGTCTACATCTACGTCATTAATGAGTAAAGCACTTTCTAATATTTCTATAGGTTGGCCAACAGTAGCCGAGATGACATCTGCATTTGCTTTTGGATTTTCACCGTTTTCAATGGGTTCTGATATTTGTTCGTTAAAAGAAATGGTCACTCGTGCCCAGTCCATTCGTTTCCAGTCTTTACTAGTACTTGAAGTGTCACTCACTCCATAAGTAAATTGAGCGGTGGTCACAGATTCGTCGGCCGGCGTAAAGGTTATTATTCCGGAGTCTCTATTCCATTTTGCTTCACCATTATCCCAATTAGACACTGTTGCTACGTATAATTGACTACTATCTTCGTCAGTGTCATTGGCTAACAAGCGGCTTGCTTCAATATCAATTGATAAGCCACTTGTAGCAATAATTTGATCGGCGACCGCCACCGGTTTGGCTCCCTCTTCGGTTACAACAATTGCATTATTATTTAGGGTTACAGTGCCATACCCCATATGTTCAGGATCATGTGTATCAGCACGATCTGAAACACCATAAGTAAAGCTAGCTTGATTCAAGCCTGGTGTTGGCAAAAACTCAAATGCTCCTCTATCAGTATCAATTGAGCTAAAAGTCCCGCCTACTGGATCATCAATATAATTAACCGTTAAAACATCTCCATTAGGATCGTAATCATTCGCAAGTAAATCCGAAGCGGATATAATAATTGGCGCCCCAAAATCCACGACTAATACGTCATTGCTGCTAATGGGATCATCGTGGGTGACAGTATCTGGTTGCGAAAATAAAATAGTGACGTCTGCCCAATCCATACGATTCCATTCACGGCTGTTACTAGAAAGGTCGCTCACGCCGTAGGTGAATTGTGCACTGGATACGTTATTATCTGTTGGTGTAAAAGTAATAACACCTTGTTCTTTACGCCAAACAGCCACACCATTTTGCCAATTGGCCACAGTCGCTACAAATAACCTATCGCTGTCTATATCGGTATCATTACTGAGTATATTTCGAACTGAAATATGAACCGGTTGTCCCACAACAGCTGTAATAGTGTCAGGCACCGCCTTTGGATTTTCCATCGCCCAACTTGTTCCTGATAAGCTTAACAATCCAAATAAAAAACCAAAACTCAATCCACGATTTTTACGGTTATTCATTCTGCTCCCTTTTATTACAGTTAACACCAAAAACATTTAACTTTTAGATTCAGTGGCAACAGACCCATACTGAATAAATTAAATTTCAACATATCAATATAAAAAACCATAAAGAATAGAAATTTTACGTTAATGGTATAAAAATCAATAATTAAAAGAGTGGTTTGGTTGGCTTTCCAGAGACCTGAATAAGCCGAGAGTGTTGTTCTTACGCGCAATCTGAATTACCTAGGTGTTATAAGTATTTGAGGTTTTCTTAATTAAAACCATTATCACTTATAAGCATTACCCCCCCATAATTAGAATCAATTGGTTTAAGCGTGATTCCCTAGCTGACTTATATATTTTTAGGAAGCAAGACCACAATTAATGGCTTCCAGAATGGGCATTAATTCAATCCTTATTGACACTAGGCTGCTGTGACTTCCATCTCTTGGAGAATGTTATATAACCCAGTCTCATCCACCTTTAGAATCTTTTCTTTATTTTGCTGTAATCGATTCTGTGTTGGATAACTACAGTTAGCCAATATTTCTTCGCTTAAATGTAGCGGATCATTATGCTGAGATAATGGCTCGGGATGCATAGCTAACCAAAGATGTGCGTCTTGAATGTGACCTGAATTTATCATTTGGC
Source organism: Paraglaciecola sp. (assembly GCF_051252315.1). GTDB lineage: Bacteria > Pseudomonadota > Gammaproteobacteria > Enterobacterales > Alteromonadaceae > Paraglaciecola. Next base: position 37,444 of record NZ_JBPOFP010000020.1, read on the forward strand.
TCGTGGAATTAATGTATGCCCAGCTTTCAACATCAGCTTTTAAAGTAGAGGAACGGTAATGGTGTAAAAAAGCCGCATCAGCAATATTTAACTCAGGCTCTGGGACTTCTTGTAATACTGGACGATGTAAATGATTTTGTTCCAGCATTGCCAGCAATAATGAAAATTTGGCCCCTTGAGTTGATGCTTTGTTAATTTCACCGTTCAGTTCACGATCGTTAATAATGACGGGATCAAGTCCATCATCATTGAGTACATCAAAGTCAACTTTAGGTTCGAGCAAAACTATTTCCACATTACACTATTACTTAGGTTATCGATTTTAAAAACCAAGACTTGAATAATGTTTTAAAAAATTTTGATCATTAATGCTGATATATTCGTACATTACATTGACAGTTAATTCAACATCGTGAACGATTGAAAGAATTTAATGTCTGCTATGTTCTATATAGTATGATTTGCTAATTCAAAGCCTACATGTTTTTTAATTGATATCCCTATGTACGGCAAGAGGAGTTTATGACTAAATTTATTAAAGCCAAACCGCTACTAAGTAGTTTAATTGTTACCACTGTTAGTATTTTTTCTTGTCAGGCTAATGCCGAAAAAGTGAATCCACACGTATCAACTCAATCTGACCCGAGTTTAATTAGTACTAAAATTGTGGGTGGTGAAGTAGCCACAGAACAGAACTGGCCTTGGATGACGGCTTTTGTTTTTACATTCCAAGATTTTGCTACTAGCTTAGAGCTAAACGGAACGAGCTACTCAACTCGTCATTTCTCAGAGGGTAAAAGTGGTGAAGTCACGGCTGAATTAGTTTCCTGTGGCGACGGCCAACAAACCTGTGAAAATGTAGAAGATAAGGTCTGCCTCATCGAACGAGGTACCAATACTTTCGCTGAAAAATCTGCAAATTGTGAATCAGCTGGCGGCATTGCTGCCATTATCTATAACAACGTAGAAGGTACTATTTCAGGCACTTTAGGTACTGACTTCTCGGGTACAATTCCTCTTGTTGCGGTCACTCAAGATGATGGAGAAAGCTTGCTTTCTCAAGTAGGTGAAACTGTAAGTTTATCGGTTTCAGCCACCAGCGTTTTACAACAAGACGCCAGTTGTGGTGCAACGTTTTTAGGTGATAAATGGGTGTTAACTGCGGCTCATTGTGTCGACTCACCCACTGCTTTATTGTTTAAAATGAATATTGGTGAATACGATCTATCAGATGGTGCTGAAAATGCAGTAGGCATTGCTAATATATTTATCCACCCCGAATACGATGCAGATGCCATTAATAATGATATTGCGATAATTGAACTGAATGAAACAGTAAATGGCCAAGCCGTTCAATTAGCGACTAAAGAAATAACTGAACAATTTGCCGCATCAAACAGCACCTCTACCGTTGCTGGATGGGGAGGCCGTACAGGTTATATTGGCGGTGAAGGAGAGACTTCAAATTTCCCAGATGTTTTACACAAGGTTGATTTAACTTTGCTTTCCAATGATGAGTGTAAACAAAGTATAGGATCGATTACCGACGCGATGCTTTGTGCCACTAGCACTTTAGAAAAAGGGTCTTGTCAGGGTGACAGTGGTGGCCCGCTCGTCATTGATACAAATACAGGAATTCAACAAGTCGGCATAGTCAGTTTTGGAATTGGTTGCGCAGACCCAAACTATCCAGGTGTTTATACTCGCGTAGCTGAATTTACTGAGTGGTTAGATACCATATCGACTGGCATCGCCATTGAGCAATTACAAAACTTTGGTGTGGTTCCTACTGATATTACTAACACCACAGAGTTACGTGTGGCAAATAATTCTAATCAATCAACTACCGTGACCTTTAGTATTGAAGGTGACAGTGAGTTTACGCTAGATGCGAGCAACTGTAGTACCCTAGCAGCGAATGACACATGCCTACTAACGGTTAATTACCAGGCACAAAATGCTGGTGAACACACGGCCAAGGTAATAATCTCCTCCTCCGACGTTAATGTATCAACTAGTTACAGTAGACTGTTAGGAATGGCTGTCGCGTCTGCAGATGCTTTAGCCGGCGTTGCAGGCCCAAGTAATGACAAAGTATCTTGGTTCTCTGGAGGTGATTTACCTTGGACTAACAATCTAGTTAGTGGCGTAGAAAGTGGACAAATCAACCACAGGCAAGAAAGTATTCTATTAGCGTTAGTTGATGGTGCTGGTACCCTGTCATTCGATTGGGGCGTGTCATCAGAGGAAAACACAGATGATCCAGAAGATCCTTTTGATGTATTAGAGTTATATGTGGATGGAGAACTCATTGATTTTATTAGTGGAGAAGTTGAAGTAGATGCTTATGTAGATACAAACAACAACCTCTTGCTAGGTGATGGATTTCACACAGTTAGCTGGCGATATTCTAAAGATCCTGCAGCTGTAGAAGGTGAAGATAAAGGCTTTGTGCGCAACGTTACTTTTGTAGCAGATGTAGTGACGACACCTACGCCTACACCGGAACCAACACCGACTCAGCCATCTACTACGCCGCCAGTGAATAACTCGTCTGGTGGCGGAAATTTGTTTTGGTTACTTCTTCTAATGAGTGGTGTTTATTGTTATCGAAGAAAATCTAATACCAATTAGTAGTAATTAGAAAATAAAACGACAATAAAAAACACCAGCATTTGCTGGTGTTTTTTTATTAATATTTATATTTCAATACACGGGAAACTGTCTAGAAAAAAGATTAGCAACTTGAATGGTTTTAACACGGGAACAAGGTGTCAAAATTTGAACTTGCTCAACGTCTAGATCATTCAAATTATCTTGGATCGTTGCCATGAAAAGACGCTTTAATTTACGTGTAGGCTCATTTTCACCGGTTAACTGCTGACTCTGCCAAGCAAGATATAGCTCTTTTTGCTCAGTCGTCATTGGCATAGAGCCTAATACATTGCCATTCTTAATGAGTTTAAATTGATAACCTTTAGCCACACTTTCCATTTGACTTGCCATGCCAGTGACAGTAAGAGTGATTAACAAAAAGCCTAACAGAGGTATTATTTTTTTCATCTATGAGTTCATCGATTTACCTTAATAACTAATAAGTCGAGTCATATTTAGAAAAAGTTTATTTGTAATGAAAATAAATTCTGTTTTTCAAATTTATTTTCATTACAAATAAAAAAGCAGCGAATGATTAACTCATTCGCTGCTTTTTTAAATTTTGAATTAAAGTCTAAAGTGGAACGACTTTATTTGCACAAGGACCTTTTTGGCCTTGGCCTACTTCAAACTCAACAGCTTGACCGTCGTTCAAAGAAGCGTATCCGCCACCTGCTTGAATTTCAGAATGGTGAACAAACAAATCTTTGCCGCCGTCTTCTGGAGTGATGAATCCGAAACCTTTATCAGCATTGAACCACTTAACTGTACCTTTACTCATTTTTGTTACTCTTAATTATTGGTGAAATTTTTTCTCATAAAATACCCGAGTTCACCGTTTCAGGTATCAACATACGTTAATCAATAGGCAATATACATGTACATTGCCTATTGATATAGTGTTTTTTACTTAAAGTGTTTCAATTTATTCGTTGTCTTTAACATTAACCCAAGCAGTTTCCATTTGTTGCAAACTTGCTTTGCTCACATCCGAGCCCTGTTCTGCCATCAATTTTTCTACCTGCCTAAAACGTTTTTCAAATTTATTATTGGCTTTCATTAAAGCCACTTCAGGATTAACGTTAGCGTGTCGAGACAAATTGACGACGGCAAATAACAAGTCACCAATTTCTTCTTCTACGGCTTGTTGGTCCACCTCTTGAACATTTAGCTCTGCCAACACTTCATCGATTTCTTCATATACTTTGTCAACTACAGGAGGTAATTCAGGCCAATCAAACCCCACTTTTGCACATTTTTTTTGTAATTTATTAGCTCGGATTAGCGGTGTTAATCCAGCTGGTATATTGGCTAAAACACTTAAATCATTAGCTTTACCTTGAGCTTCTCGCTCCTGTGTTTTTATAGCTTCCCATTGTTCAGACAATAATTCATTGGATGTGCTTTTTTGATGAGAAAAAACATGAGGATGGCGACGAACAAGTTTTTCACTAATAACCTCTGCCACATCTTCAAATTCAAAATCCCCTTGCTCTTTTGCCAGTTGAGCATAAAATACGATTTGGAATAGTAAGTCACCTAACTCATCCTTAATGTCTAGCACATCACCATTCAAAATAGCATCCGCTACTTCGTAGGTTTCTTCGATAGTATGGGGAATAATAGACTCAAACGTTTGTTTGTTATCCCAAGGACAGCCTGCAACAGGATCACGTAATTGTTCCATAATATTGAGCAAATTTTGCAGTTTTGGATGCTTATTATCAGAATCAGCCACTTATTTATCTACCTTAAACACGTCTAACACACCTTTTACTTGCTGAATACGAGAAATGGTTTTAGACAGACTTGCTAGGTTTTTCACTTCAAGTGTGAGTTCTATTTTGGCCGTGTTTTGGCGAATGTCACTGCTACTGTTTACCCCGAGTAAGCTGGCTTTTTCATTAGCCAAAACCGTGGTTACATCTCGCAGCACGCCCGCTCTGTCAGTACTTAACACCTGTAACTTGGTTTGAAAAGCGGCTTCTAAACCACTAGCCCAATTAACGTCTATTTGCCGCTCTGGGTGACTATCTAACAAGTGATTGAGTTGCTCACAATCTTCTCTATGGACACTAACCCCACGACCTTGGGTAATATAACCAATAATTTCTTCACCTGGAATTGGCTGACAACAACCCGCAATTTGGTTCATTAAATTGCCGACACCTTCCACCACTATACTGTCTTTTTTTAACTTAGCTGATTGTGGTTTGCGAGGTTTAATTCTTGGATCGAGTTCTGATTCTGGCTCTGGTGCATGTTTTTGTTGTAAAAAATGTACCACTTGCATGATACGTATGTCGCCACCACCAATGGCAGCATATAAATCATCTAAGCTTTGCATGTTAAAACGTTCAACAGCTTCGCTAGCTTCTTTTATATCTATGTGTAATTTAAACAACTCACGATCGAGTATTTCTTTACCAGCCAATAAGTTTTTATCTTTGTCTTGTTTCTTAAAGTAAGTTTGAATTTTGGCTCGCGCACGAGAAGAGTAAACATATCCTAACCCTTGGTGCATCCAATCTCGACTAGGGTTTGATTTTTTCCCTGTTAAGATTTCAACTTGATCGCCGGTTTGTAGTTGATAAGTAAAAGGTACAATTCGCCCTCCTACTTTTGCACCATTACATCTATGACCGACATTACTGTGGATATAATAAGCAAAATCTAACGGTGTAGAGCCAAGAGGTAAATCGACTACATCACCAGTAGGAGTAAATACGTAAACTCGATCATCAAATACTTGGCTGCGTAACTCTTCTACTATATCGCCGCTGTCTGAAACTTCTTCTTGCCACAATAAGATTTTACGTAACCAATTAATACGCTCTTCATAACCAGAACGACTTTGTGTAGTACCTTCTTTATATCGCCAATGAGCGGCTACACCTAGTTCTGCATCATCGTGCATTTGTTTGGTCCGAATTTGAATCTCAATGGTTTTGCCTTGTTTGCCCAAACAAATGGTATGAATAGATTGATATCCATTAGGCTTAGGTGTGGCAATATAATCATCAAACTCTTTGGGAATGTGTTTCCAGTGCGAGTGCACTACGCCTAATGCGGCATAACAGTCTTGCAAACGTTCTGCAATAATTCGCACGGCTCGAATATCGTAGAGCTGATCAAAATCCAAATGTTTATTCTGCATCTTTTTCCAGATGCTATAGATGTGTTTTGGTCGCCCGTATACCTTGGCTTTGATATTTTGTTTATCTAAAGCACCTTGAAGCTCCGTTACAAAGTCTTCAATGTACGACTCTCGAGCGGTGCGTTTTTCATCTAATAACTTGGCAATTTTTTTGTAAGTTATAGGATGCAAATAACGAAAAGAATGGTCTTCTAGTTCCCATTTTAACTGACCAATGCCTAAACGATTAGCCAAAGGGGCATATATAGTGGCGCATTCACGAGCCACTAAAACTCGTGTTTCTTCATCTTCATTTTTGACTTTTTGTAAGCTACAAATTCGTTCAGCTAGTTTTAATACTACCGCTCGCACGTCTTCTACCATTGCCAATAACATTCTACGCACATTATCTATTTGTGCTTCACTGTTCTTTTTGCCGTTATTAGCTCGTGTATGCAAAGATTTAATGGCATCCATACGACGTATACCAATAATCAACTTTTGAATACCCTCGCCAAATTGCTCTTGAATTTGCTTTTCATTGAGTTGATGAACTTCGCAGTACGGGTAGACTAAAGCAGCTTGTAAGGTTTCATCATCCATGTGCAATTCGTGTAGTATTTCTACCATTTCCTGCCCTATCAGCAAGATTTCTGGCGTATCAGACACATCACGTAATTTTTGTTTAGTCGCGTCGGGCAAATTCAACTGTGCCAACCATTCATCAAACGGTGGTCGTTGTTTGTCATGCACTTTACGAATAGAAACCATCTAACACTATCCTAATACTTACTAATGTTTGAAAAATAACCCTTCAAAACATAAAAATTGATATGCCAATAATAAAAGGGATCACGCTGGTGACGATATACTTGCGACTAATTTACGCATACTAAGCACTATAACAGTGCACCATTTCGAACAAAATAACCTCAAACTACCTCTAAAATCACCGTTGCTGTTGCATAATGTTGTTCATCTGAAATAGATATAAAACTCCGATTTATGCTGGTTTGCTCACATATTTGAGCAAACTTGCCGGATAACTTTAAGATAGGCTGCCCACTGGACAAGTTTTCAACTTCAATATCTTGAAAGCTAACACCATTAGCAATCCCCGTGCCGAGGGCTTTAGCGGCAGCTTCTTTTGCCGCAAAACGTTTCGCCAAATACCGAGCTTTAAACTTATGTTGTTTAAACACGGTTAACTCTGCTGTTGTTAGTATTCGTTCAGCAAGACGGTGAGAGTTAGCTAGAAGCTTTTCAATTCGTGAAATTTCAACTATATCCGTTCCCAATCCGGCAATCATTTTTAAGCCCGAGCTTCTAACATTAAAGCACGCATATCACTCACCGCTTTAGCTAATCCGTCAAATGCGGCTCTGGCAATGATGGCATGACCAATATTTAACTCATACAATTCGGGTATGGCCGCAATTGGTTTCACATTATGGTAATGCAAACCGTGCCCTGCGTTAACCTTTAAGCCTTTACTATGAGCGTAACGAATACCTTCAACTAAGATGGCCAATTCATTTTGTTGGCTAATAGCATTGGTAGCTTCTGCATACTGCCCCGTATGTATCTCAATGTAAGGTGCCCCGGCTTCAACCGCCGCATCAATTTGTTTTTTGTCAGCATCAATAAACAAAGAAACCAAAATGCCAGCTTTAGCTAGTCGACTACAGGCAGCCGTCATACGTGGTAAGTTGCTAGCAACATCTAGCCCACCTTCGGTAGTCAGTTCTTCGCGTTTTTCTGGTACTAAGCAACAATATTCAGGTTGTGTTTTTTCAGCAATAGCTAACATTTCATCGGTCACAGCCATTTCCAGATTCATGCGAGTTTGAATGGTCTGTTTAAGGACTTCTACATCACGATCATTTATGTGTCGTCTATCTTCACGTAAATGAATCGTGATGCCGTCTGCTCCGGCTCTTTCAGCAATTTCAGCGGCATGCACTGGATCTGGGTATTGAGTACCACGAGCATTTCTTAGAGTAGCAATGTGATCAATATTCACACCGAGTAATACATCTTTCATTTCAATCCTTAGATCGGTTGACATTTTTGGACCAAGTTTGTTGAAAAAGCTCCCGGCTTTTTAACGGCTTTCGTCCTAATAAATGGCTAAGTGCCATTCTGTTTATTCTTTTGGCACATTGCAAACTGGCTGGGGTCCAATTGTGTTCATTCATTTGTAACAAAGCTTTGCCACTAAAGCGATAGGCCGTTTCAGTTGGATTATGTACTTGTTTAATTCCTTGCTCTAACACCAAACAATATTCTAAATCTTGTTCTACATACTCACCCGTATCGTAAGTCATTTGCATATCAAAACCATAACCTAAATCATTTAGTAAACTGGTTTCAAACTGGCGTAAACACGGTTCAATAAGTTGTGTACTTTGTAAAGATATGAGGCTTTCTTGGTACAAGGCATATATTTCTGGATGGGGTACTTCTTTGGGCAATAAACGATTCAACAATTCGTTGAGGTACATAGCTGAGAATAATTGATGACCAGTTAATCGCAACATACTTGCCGATGCTTCTAGCTGATTTAAGTTTCGCAACTCATGTTTGCCAGAAATATGTAGTAACAGAGGTTGAAAAGATTGCAGTAAGCTTTTTTTATCACTTTTACTACCGCGAACACCTTTTATTACGGCACTCACTTTACCTAATTCTAAAGTAAAAAAATCTGCTAAGTAGCTAGTCTCACGGTATTCACGTCTATGCAACAAAAAACCATTTACTTGCTCTGAAGCCAACTAGTTCAACCCGATATTAAAATACTAAAATCAACTAACCTTTATCCGTACAACTTTCATGGCTTCGAATTCCATGCCTGCAACTTCTTCAGTGATAGGATAATAAGTTAAATTTACTAATGAACCGGTAAGGTTTTTGTACTCTTTGCGACGGCGAAATTTAAATGGAACTTCTACACCTTCTATCATCAAAGTATTTGCGAACCAATCGTCGTCTTTACGCTGGACGTGAGAGGCCACCTTCATATCTTCTGAATGAGTAAGGTTGTCGTGTTTGTCTAAAAGTTTCTCGACGTCGGACTTTTTTGCCATAATCGCTAAGTTACCAGTTACCTAAAAAAGACTAGTTTAGCACTTATCACTGATTACATAAATATTAATACCTAAGCACTTAATAAATATAACTATCTTTTTCCTTTCAAGAGAGGAAATTCTGCACAGAGCTGTGCTAATGCGCAACAATTCCTTCCACCATGAGTTGTAAACTAGTTCTCCCTCTAAACTCATTTATGTCCAGTTTATAAGCCAGATTAACCCACTTACAGTCTAAGTTTGGCCAAACTTGTAAATCCACATTAAATGCAATGCCATCAATGAGTAAACCGCTAGCGTGTTTAAGTACCATTTTGAGATGTTTGCTACCCACTAACTTCTGATCGACCAACTCAAACTCACCATCAAATTGAGGCTCAGGAAAACCTTGTCCCCATGGCCCAGCATTTTTTAGCGTTTGGGCAAATGCTAAAGAAAAGTCAGCGGTTTGTAATTCACCATCGGTAATTAATTCACCGGCTAAAGGTTTATCTTTAAGGTATTCCTGTGCTATTTGATTAAATGTTTGTTCAAACGCCGCCAAGTTTTTAGCGGGTAAACTTAAACCAGCCGCCATAGCATGCCCCCCAAATTTACCAATAATATCTGGGTATCGATTATTCAACTCTTCAAGTAAATCGCGAATATGTAAACCAGGGATAGAACGTGCAGAACCTTTGAGGGTATCGTCGTCTTGATGAGCAAAGGCAATAGTAGGCCTGTAATATTTATCTTTTATACGCCCTGCTAAAATGCCTATTACCCCTTGATGATAATCCGCTTGATATAAAACCAAACCAAAAGGTAGTTTACTCGACTCGATGTTTAATGATTCAAGAGCCTTCACTGCCTCTTGTTGCATAGAGCTTTCAATTTCTCGCCGCTCTTGATTCAATCCATCAAGTTGCACCGCTATTTGTCGGGCTCGACTAGCTTGGTCAGTTAACAAACACTCTATGCCCATCGCCATATCATCTAAACGGCCCGCTGCATTTAATCTTGGTCCAACAACAAAACCCAAGTCTGAAGCCACTAAGCGACTTTTATCGCGCCCCGCAACTTCTAACATGGCTTGGATACCAGGTCGGCATTTATCACTGCGGATCCGTTGTAATCCCTGGTGCACTAAAATTCGATTATTTTCATCCAGTGGCACCACATCAGCCACTGTGCCGAGGGCTACTAAGTCTAAGAAGTCAGCTAAGTTAGGAACGTTTATCTGTTGTTTCTCAAACCAACCTATATTCTTTAGTTTTGCTCGCAATGCCAACAAGACATAAAACGCCACACCAACCCCAGCTAGATTTTTTGACAAAAAGTCGCAACCGGGCTGATTAGGATTAACGATAGCATCTGCTTTAGGCAAGGTTTCTGCTGCTAGGTGATGATCGGTAATAATGACAGTCATACCTAAGGATTTAGCTTTTTCTACCCCGGCTATGCAACTTATTCCATTATCGACGGTTACCAACACCTGTGCATTTTGTTCACCGGCGACCTCTACAATTTCAGGGCTTAATCCGTAACCAAAATCAAATCGATTCGGCACCAAATAATCGCAGTCTTTCACGCCCATCGCGCGTAAAGACAAAATACTTAGCGCTGTACTCGTAGCACCATCTGCATCAAAGTCTCCAATAATGACAATTTTTTGATTCTGCATTATGGCTTGAGCTAACAACTCAACAGCCCGGTCGACACCTTGTAACTTATCGTAATGTAATAAAGCATTAGCACTTCGCGCTAATTGGTCGGCATTTTCGATACCACGGTCGGCATAAATTTGTTTGAGCTTTGGATGCAATGAGTCAGGAAGGTGCTCAGTACTTTTGTGAGTTCTGCGACTAATTTGCACAGCTGGCATAAATAGGTTCCGTTGGAAGGGGAAAGTCCGCTAGATTTATCACTAGCGGACGGAGTTGATTACATAATTTCTTTTAACGCTTGCTCTAATTGAGCCGCAGGCTGGTAGCCCTTAATCAAAGCGCCATTAGGAAGCACAATATTAGGCGTACTGTTTACACCCATTTGTTGAGCAAAAGAATATTGCTCAGGTATTTTAGAGTTACATGTTTTTGAAGCGACTTCTGTCCCCCCTTTGGCATCATCCATTGCTTTATTTGGATTGTCAGCACACCAAACAGAAACCATATCGTAAAATGATTTTGCACCTAGACCTGCACGAGGAAAGGCTAAATAACGAACCGTTATGCCTAAATCATTGTAATCTTGCATTTCATTGTGAAACTTACGGCAATAACCACACGTTATGTCTGTAAATACATTCACAACATATTTTTCGTTATCAGCTTTATATTCAATTACACTCTCTTTAAAGCTTTCTAAACCTGCTAATCGCGCTCCAGTCAGTGCCTCTTCCGTTTCATTGCGCATACCTTCATCTAAATTATAGATACGACCTTGAACAAAATAACCACCGTCTAAACTAGTATAAAACAAACCTCTTTCAGTCATCACCTGCAATAAACCGTCGATTGGCGCGGGGGTGACAGACATCACTTCAAGTTGCAGAGTACGACTAATTTTATTTTTTACTGCGGTGTAATCCTCTGCGCCAGAAACCTTTGACGAAGAGTCAACTGATTTAGTTAACGATTTTGGGGTCGCAGATTGTGTATTGACGGATTCGGCAGCTACTGCTCTACCAATGTTTCGGTCGATTGATACAACAAATGCGGTTAACAGAAACATACCGATTAATGCAATCGATACTATTTTTACTTTGTTCATAAACTTCCTAAATTCATCTAACTAAAGATAAGACCCTAATCGAGTCATTTAATTTCATATTTAAGCGCTAGTTTAACGAATCAAAGTAAGAGTGCCTACTATTAACAAACTATATTTTATCTCGCATAGGTATCAAGTTTCATTACTCATGAGGCAATTTTGTTATTTAGGCCTTATCAGACTCACATTTCCAGCAAACTTCAAAATTAGCTGCATTTGACTCATTACATTGCAAACATTGCCAATCTGAGCAATCAACTGGTTGAGCTAAAAACTCTTTAATGAACACATTTGCTTTAGGTAACCAATCTGCGTCATATATCCAGACTTCAGGAGCAGCGTCTAATGGAGACAGCTCCCCCATAGCACCAATGGCAAATTCATTTTTGATAAAACAATCAATGCCCTTTTCTTCAAGCAACTGCTTTATTTGAAATACCTTAAACCGATCTAAATCATCAAACACTTTTTCCATCTGACACGTTAATCCATATCAATAGAAACATTAGATAGAGATCCCAAAGCGTTACCTTCATCCGAATCTAGCTTAATCATTAACCTTAGGTCATTCGGCGAATCAGCATGATGAATTGCATGATCTAGGGTGATTCTCCCCGCACGATACAAGTCATATAGAGCCATATCAAAGCTTTGCATGCCCATTTCCTTGCCTTTTCTCATGGCTTCTTTCAAACCACCAATTTCATTGCGCTGGATTAAATCAGTCACTAAGGGCGAATTGAGTAAGATTTCAATTGCCGCCACGCGTCCTTTACCATCAGGTGTGGGGACTAATTGTTGTGCCACGATAGCACGCATATTTAAACTCAAATCAAAACGTAACTTTTCATGTTGATCTGGCGGCGCCAAATGCATAATACGTTCGATAGCCTGGTTAGCGTTATTGGCGTGTAAGGTTGCCACACATAAATGACCAGTGTCAGCAAACGACATGGCATATTCCATGGTTTCCATGGATCTGATCTCACCAATCAAGATAACATCGGGAGCCTGGCGTAATGAGCTTTTTAAGGCGTCATCAAAAGATTGAGTATCAATTCCGACTTCTCTTTGCGTCACCACACAATTTCCATGTTCGTGGACAAATTCGATAGGGTCTTCGATAGTCAGAATATGCCCCTTAGAGTTTTGATTTCTATGGCCCATTAAAGCTGCCAATGACGTAGATTTACCAGTACCAGTGGCACCTACAAATAACAAAAGCCCTCGTTTTGACATGATCACGTCTTTGAGAATTTCAGGTAAACCTAGCTCTGCCACTTGTGGAATTTGCGTGACAATACGCCTCACTACCATGCCAGCCATATCACGTTGCCAAAACGCACTACAACGGAACCTGCCAACATCCTCTCGAGCTATTGCAAAATTACATTCTTTGGTTTGTTCAAACTCTTTCTTTTGCTTGTCGTTCATAGCGTCATGCACTAATTCTAAAGCGTCTTCTTCTGTTAAACAGCTGTCACCAATGGGTGTCATTTGGCCATTTACTTTTGCACTGACGGGAAAACCTACAGTTACAAATAAATCAGATGCACCAGCATCTTCCATGGCTTCTAAATAAGGTCCAAGTTCCATTAATTACTCCTTAAAATCCTGTAGATGGCTTTTTATCGATTGACTTAGCTGCTGCATCTTGAGGGGAAATTAATCCTTCAGCCACCAACTTTTGTAAACACTGATCCATAGTCTGCATACCATGTTGCTGCCCTGTTTGAATAACAGAGTACATTTGCGGCACTTTATCTTCACGAATCAAATTTCGAATTGCGGGAATACCCAACATAATTTCGTGTGCAGCTACTCGGCCCCCACCATTTTTCTTCAATAAGGTTTGGGAAATAACGGCACGTAAAGATTCAGATAACATGGAGCGTATCATTGATTTTTCTGCAGCAGGGAACACATCAATTAATCTATCGATGGTTTTAGGCGCAGAGTTAGTATGCAAAGTACCAAACACTAAATGGCCTGTTTCTGCAGCTGATATCGCTAAACGGATAGTCTCTAAATCACGTAATTCACCCACCAGAATAATATCGGGATCTTCACGTAATGCAGAGCGTAAAGCATTGTTAAAACTGTGGGTGTCTCTATGTACTTCCCTTTGGTTTAACACACAGAGCTTATTTTGATGCACAAATTCAATAGGATCTTCAATGGTTAATATATGTTCACGTTTTGTGCTGTTAATGTGATCTATCATGGCCGCTAAGGTAGTACTTTTACCTGAGCCTGTCGCCCCTGTAACCAATACAATACCTGTAGGTTGATTAATAATATCTTTGAAAATTTGCGGTGCACCTAAATCATCTAGACTCAAAATGTCACTGGGGATGGTTCTTAGTACCGCAGCCGCGCCTCGGTTTTGTACAAAAGCGTTTACCCTAAAACGAGACAGATCTTTTACTTCGAATGAAAAATCCGTTTCTAAGTTCTCTTCATACTCTTTGCGCTGTTTGTCATTCATTATTTCAAAAATCAAACTGTGCACTTCTTTGTGTTCTAAGGCGGGTATATTTAGCTTTCGCATTTCACCATCAACACGAATGATAGGGGGTAAACCAGCAGAAAGATGTAAATCTGAGGCTTTATTTTGTACACTAAAGGCCAAAAGTTCGGTAATATCCACGCAAAATTCTCCGTATATTCTTGATGCAATATGGAAACAATAGCAGAACGACTCAAAAGCGCACTTGCAACGATTAAGCAATCTACATTAGAAGCTAATCGTCCTTTAAATTCGGTGAGATTGCTAGCCGTAAGTAAAACCAAACCAGTATCTGATATTGTTCAAGCGTATGAAGCTGGACAACGTTTGTTTGGTGAAAACTATGTACAAGAAGGCGTAGAGAAGGTACAAGCACTGAAATATTTACCCGATATCGATTGGCATTTCATTGGCCCTTTGCAATCAAATAAAACACGTTTAGTGGCCGAAAACTTTGATTGGATGCACACAGTTGACCGATTAAAAATAGCTCAACGCCTTAATGACCAGCGCAGCGCTCACAAAAAATTAAATGTTTGTATTCAGGTCAACATTGATAACGATGTTAATAAATCAGGTGTATTGCCAGATCAACTCGATGCTTTAGCTGCTGCCATTCAAAACATGCCAAACTTGGTATTAAGAGGATTAATGA
>NZ_JBPOFP010000021.1:0-50947 GCF_051252315.1 Paraglaciecola sp.
AGTAAGTACAGTGTCTTTATCTATTGCTTCTAATTCTTTTGCAGGAGAAAAGTGTTTAACTTTATTCGTTGTTGATGATTTTTTAGGTTTAGTCGAATCGGCAAACAAATCGATAGGCTTTTTACTGCCATGGCGTGGATCTTTTTGCACTTTAGTATTAGTCGAGTTAGAAGATATGACCGCTTCACTATTTCTATTACCAGCTGGTTTACCTTTGTGTTTTCTAACTCGTTGTTCTTTAGGTTTACGTACATTTGAAGTTATTTTAGGTGTGCCTATTTGACCAACCTTACGTGACTTTTTCTTTCTTGGCATTATGTAACTCACTTACCATGCATAGCTATAATAGGTCGTGATTCTACATTAGTTTTAATGGGAACATTGAATTTTTAGCAGAAAAAAAGCGATAGCCGAAACTATCGCTTTTTCAAAAATAAGAGTGTCAGCAGACACTTCTCCCAAGATTTGCTCTTCCTGAACAATTATTCCTTTTAATCTTCACTTTATATTTTTATTTACGAAGACTAATTGTGATCATCCTGATGCATTATTATTCGTCCGTGTCTTTTTCTCAAAGACATCAGTATCTAAGGTCAATTAGTATTGCCTTAGCTCTTCCTTGACAAGCTAGTGCTTGCATTTCCTTGTTGTTTTATTCGGTCGAAAGAATACATGATTAACAAATATTTACAACTTATTTACAAATTTTACTGGTAAATAATTCTATAGGGTAATTTTAGTTCTCTTACGCTTGCTGTTTCGAGGTTAATTACCCTTTATTTACGTTATTTAATGTAAACCTGCAACATAGTGTGACAGAACATCTATATCGTTATCTGTCATCTTTTTGGCAATATCTTCCATCATTCCGTTAACAGAGTTTGCTCTGTCACCACTTCTGAAAGCTTTTAGTTGTGCATTAATATATTCAGAATGTTGACCGCTAATATCAGGGAAGCCTGAAAGGCTTGTTCCATTTCCTCTTGGACCGTGACAAGCGATACAAGCAGTAATGCCTCGTTCTAGGTCTCCACCTGTATATAACTTAGATCCTAAAGCAACTGCATCTTCAGGTGTTTCTCCAGCAGTAGCCGTTTGGCTAGAAAAATAGGCTGAAATATCTAATATGTCTTGTTCAGAGAGCGGGGCGGCCATTCCATTCATTACTGCATTATTACGACCTTCTTTGCCACCGGTTTGACTGGCTAGTTTAAATTCAGTTAATTGTTTAACTAAATAATTAGCATGTTGTCCAGCAAGCTTTGGATTCATAGCTATTAAACTATTACCATCAGCGCCATGACAAGCACCACAAGCTACAGATTTAGCTTTACCTTTCTCGGCATCGCCTTGAGCAATTGATGGGGCACTAAATCCCATAAGTAAACAAACTAGTAGGCCTATATTTTTCATTTTTATCTCATTAAGCATTTGATTAGTGGATTAATCTTTAGTTTATAACGGAGTATTTTACACATTTACACGACGAGTAAAATATATTCGTGAGATAAGTTGTGTTTTTGATACATTTATAATGAATAATTTTTGTTAAAAGTGCATTAATTGATTAATTAGCACTTAATAAAAACAACCTTCAATTTTGCAGTAGCGCGGATTTTGACGTAAGACGAGTATATAATAGTGGGAATATAATTTAAGGCGATGCAATTTATCGCTTGTTAGGAGTTTTTGTGAGTCATTACAGTCAAGTTAAGTTTAGTATTAGTGCACCGGACATCACTCATTTAGGGCCTGATGAAGGAATTGAAATTGCTTTTGCAGGACGTTCCAATGCGGGTAAGTCAAGTGCTCTTAATAAGTTAACTAGACAAAAAAGTTTAGCCAGAACCAGTAAGACCCCGGGCCGAACACAACTAATTAACGTTTTTGAATTAGATGAAGGCAGGCGACTAGTCGATTTACCTGGTTATGGCTTTGCGCAAGTGCCAATGGAAGTTAAGAAAAAGTGGCAAAAGTCTTTAGGTGAGTATTTACAAAAACGTGAAAGTATAAAGGGGCTGATTGTACTAATGGATATTCGGCATCCCTTTAAAGATTTAGATCAGGAACTGATTCACTGGGCTGTTGCTGCAAATTTACCTGTCTTAGCCTTGTTAACTAAAGCCGATAAACTGAAATCAGGTAAACGTAAAGCGCAAGTTTTAATGGCGAGAGAAGCTGCAATGGCTTTTTGTGGGGATGTAACGGTTGAGGCATTTTCTTCTTCAAATGGTATTGGCTTAGAACATCTACAACAAAAATTAGATTTTTGGTTCGGTATTTCTAGAGATTGATTTTTTTCAAAAAAAAGCCCTAAACAGAAATTTAGGGCAAGCACTTTGAGAAACACATAAAAACCAATAATACTGACCTTACAATTTCAAATTTGTTCCCTCATCTATGGTATTTTTTTTAAATAAAAAAAAGCCCTACTAATTTAGTAGGGCAAAACACATAGAGACACACAAAAACTAATAGTAAGAGTGCCAGTAAATCATTAAGTTCAAATTTAATTTAACTTTTTTTAAGACAAAAAAAACCTCGGCAAATGCCGAGGTTTAAGCAAAGGTTAGATAAATCTTACCTCTGTACCCTACATTTCTAAGTTTAATGGATAATCACTAAATAAGCCAAGCCGTTTTGTAATTAAATTACAAAAAATAGCGTGTTTTTTGTAATTTAATAAACGATTAGTGGACTTTTCTAGTGCGCTTGATCCCAATTTTCACCCTTTCCGGCTTCGACAATTAGAGGTACATCAAGGGATACAGCGTTTTCCATTAGTTCAATTATGGTTTTCTGGTGGTCCTCTAAATTTTGTTGTTTAATTTCAAATACAAGTTCATCGTGTACTTGCATAATCATAGTCACCTCGTTATTGCCTAAACTTACTATCCATTCATCTACTGCTAACATCGCCTTTTTTATAATATCCGCTGCTGTACCTTGCATTGGTGCGTTAATGGCGGCTCTTTCTGCTGCTTTTCTGCGCATCCCATTACTAGCGTTTATTTCAGGTAAATATAACCTGCGACCAAAAACAGTAGAAACGTAGCCTTTTTCTTTAGCTAATATTCGTGTGTCTTCCATGTAGGTTAAAACTGCTGGGTAACGTTCAAAGTATAGATCCATGTATTTTTGAGCATCATGACGTGGAATGTTAAGTTGTCGGGATAAACCAAAAGCAGACATTCCATAAATTAATCCAAAATTGATAGCTTTTGCGTTTCTTCTTTGTTCTATAGTCACTTCATTTAGAGGGGTATCAAAGACTTCAGATGCCGTAGCGGTGTGAATATCTTTTCCTTCAGCAAAGGCTTTGAGTAATCCTTTGTCTCCAGATAGGTGAGCCATAATTCGTAATTCAATTTGAGAGTAGTCAGCTGCCACTATTTCATAACCTTCTCTGGCTACGAACGCTTGCCTCACTCTACGGCCTTCCTCTGTGCGAATTGGGATGTTTTGTAAGTTGGGTTCGGTTGACGATAAGCGGCCTGTTGCCGCGATAGCTTGATGATAAGACGTGTGTACACGCCCTGTACGCATGTTTATCATCTTCGGTAACTTATCTGTATACGTGTTTTTTAATTTACTTAATCCCCTGTATTCCATCAAAATTTTAGGAAGTGGGTAATTGATGGCTAATTCTTGAAGGACTTCTTCAGCTGTAGATGGAGCACCTTTTGGCGTTTTTTTCAAAACTGGTAAATCCATTTTCTCGTATAGTATTTCTTGTAATTGTTTAGGTGAGCTTAAGTTAAACTCTTTTTCTGCTAATTCATGCGCTTCTTTTTCTAGTTTAATTATTCTTGAAGCTAAGTCTTGGCTTTGTTGAGCAAGTTTTTGACTATCAATCAATACTCCAAATTGTTCCATTTTTGCCAAAACTGAAGAGAGTGGTAATTCAATTTCTTCAAATACTTTGGCTAAATCGGGCTCTGCTTTTAATTTTTCCCAAATGACATTGTGTAGACGAAGCGTTATGTCAGCATCTTCGGCTGCATATGGGGCAGCTTTTTCTAAGTCAATTTGATTAAAAGTAAGTTGTTTTGCTCCTTTACCAGCAATATCTTCAAAATGTATGGTAGATAACCCAAGATAAGTATCAGCTAGCGCATCCATATTGTGTTTCGTGACCACACTATTTAATACGTAAGATTCAAGCATAGTATCAAAGGCGATGCCTTTTAGTTCTATGTCGTAATTTGCTAATACATTTTTGTCATACTTAAGGTGTTGGCCCACTTTTTTGATCTGGGTATTTTCAAGAATTGGTTTTAATTTTTCTAATACATACTCTTTATTTAACTGTTCAGGCGCATCAAGGTAGTCGTGACCAAATGGTACATAGGCTGCTTCATTTTCTGCAATTGAGAATGACACACCAACTAACTCTGCTTCCATATAATTTAAGCTGGTCGTTTCAGTATCAAAAGCAAATAATTTTGCTGATTGTAGTTTTTCTAGCCACAATTCAAACTCTGCTTGAGTAAGTATACAATGGTAATTTGTTTTAGTTGTAGCTGCTGTTGGTGTGGGTATCTGCTCCTTCGTCGAATCAGTATTTGCATTTTTTTCAGCATCTGCAACTAAGCGTTTTAATTCAAACTTTTTGCCAAGTTCAATTAATTGTTCAGTATTTTGAGCTGTCGCGGCTAAATCTTGAACTTGGGTGGGGAGATCTACATCTAATTTAATGGTGGCTAATTCATAAGAAAGTGGCAGTTGTTCTAGTGCTTCACGTAAATACTCACCAATTTTTCCTTTTACGTTATCCGCGTTTTCAATTACTTGGTCCAGCGTTTTATGTTCAGCCAACCATTTAACCGCTGTTTTTGGACCACATTTATTTACACCAGGAATATTATCGACTTTGTCACCCATTAGTGCCAAATAATCTATTATTTGATTGGGTTTAACGCCAAACTTTTCGAATACACCTGCTTCATCTAACTCAACATTTGTCATGGTATTAATTAGTCGCACATGGGGTGTGACTAATTGAGCCATGTCTTTATCTCCAGTTGAAATAACGGTTTCTATACCTAATTCAGAAGCTTGATGAGCATAAGTGCCTATTACGTCGTCGGCTTCAACCCCTTCAATTACTAAAAGGGGTAATCCCATTGCTTCTATTATTTGGTGTAATGGGGCTATTTGAGTTCTTAAATCATCCGGCATTGGTGGGCGGTTGGCTTTATATTCTGGATATAGATCATTTCGAAAGGTTTTGCCTTTTGCATCAAACACCACCACTACATTTCCATTTGGATAATCTTTTTGTAAGCTTTTGATCATATTGAGCACACCTGTGATTGCCCCCGTAGGCTGTCCATATGAAGTGGATAACGCTTGTAAATAAGGCACGTGATAGGCTCTAAACAAATAAGATGAACCATCCACTAAAATTAATGGACTGGATGGGGTCAAGTTTGTTTGGTTTGTCATAATAAAAGCTCAGTAAAAATTAAAAGGTTTATGGGTATAGTGCAGCATGCCACAAGAGATGTTTTGCATCTATTTTATTAATGGAGTAATTCTGTGGATAACTAAGTAGATAAAATTTAATTAGAGATATTAAATGTAGGATAACTGTTATAGTTAATGACGCGATATTGTTATGTAAATCAATGTATTACTATATAAATATTAGCTAGTGTATAAGTCATAATTGGTAAATGTAAAATGTGGATAACATTATTGCTAAATTTGTTCAGACTTATAAAGCGACGTAAAAGATACACACTTATTCATTCAGTTAATAGCTCTTTTTTAAAATATTTATGTCGTAATTAACAATAGATAAAATCAAAATATTATAAGGCCTTAATTCAAAGGTCTATAGAGTAGTTTAAGACTACTATTTATGGTTAAAATACATAGGGTGTATGTAAGTACTAACTACTTTAGGTGTCGCGAAATAATTCAATTTTCTCTTTTTATTTAGCGCTAGGCGGACAATAATTAACATTAATGAAAAATGTCATCTCAAAATTGAGTCAATTAATCAAAATGAGTCTGAGTTAAAGCATGCAGTATCGAACTATTATTCGAATTTTAGGATTATTAATTGCTTTACTTAGCGTCACAATGATCCCCCCAGCAATTGTTTCTGTTATCTATGAAGACGGTAGTGGTTTGCCGTTTTTACTTGCATTCGTTTTATGTTTGGCAACCGGGTTGATTATTTGGTATCCAAATAGAAGATTTAAGTTTGATTTAAGGGCAAAAGAAGGTTTTCTAATTGTCGTGTTATTTTGGACTGTATTGGCTAGTTTCGGCGCTTTACCATTTTTATTGCTAGAACAGCCTAATATGTCTACAACAGATGCCTTTTTCGAGTCTTTCTCTGGACTGACAACAACGGGTGCTACTGTCATTGAAGGTATCGACTACCTACCTAAAGCTATCCAATTTTACCGTCAACAATTGCAGTGGCTTGGCGGTATGGGAATTATCGTGTTAGCCGTAGCAATCTTGCCAATATTGGGTGTGGGAGGGATGCAGTTGTATAGAGCAGAAACACCTGGCCCTGTGAAAGATTCAAAAATGACGCCTAGAATTGCCGACACTGCTAAACATCTTTGGTATATCTATTTGTCACTCACTACAGCCTGCACAATATCTTACTGGGCTGTGGGGATGAATTGGTTTGACGCTATATGCCATGCGTTCTCTACCATCGCAATTGGCGGGTTTAGTACTTACGATGCGAGCTTGGGGCATTTTGATAGCGTGGGTGTAAATATTGTTTGTGTCGTGTTTTTATGGATCGCGGCTTTAAATTTTGCGTTACATTATGCAGCCGCTACAGGACGCTCTCTAAAAGGGTATATATATGATCCTGAACTCAAAACATTCTTTTTTATTCAGATCACCTTAGTACTTATTTGTTTTGCTGTGTTGATGAAATATGAATGGTTTGACTCACCTGGTGTTGCCTTTGACCAAGCGCTTATTCAAGCAGTATCTATAAGTACAACAGCCGGCTTTGCCACTACGGACTTTTCAGGCTGGCCTGTTTTTCTTCCAATTATGCTCATCTTTTCTAGTTTTATAGGTGGTTGTGCTGGTTCAACAGGTGGTGGCCTTAAAGTTATTCGTGTCTTACTTTTATTTGTACAAGGCAATAGGGAAGTGAATCGATTGATTCATCCTAAGGCAATTTATTCCGTTAAGCTGGGAGAGAGGGCTCTGCCAGACAGAGTGGTCGAGGCTGTATGGGGCTTCTTCTCAGCTTATGCGATGATTTTTGTCATTATAATGGTGTGTTTGATTGGTACGGGTATGGATGATGTCACTGCATTTACCGCAACGGCTGCAACATTAAATAATTTGGGACCCGGTTTAGGTGAGGTCGCCAGTACCTATGCAGATGTCACAGACAGTGGAAAGTGGTTACTTATTTTAGGCATGTTGTTTGGTCGTCTAGAAATATTTTCTTTATTAGTTTTGTTTTCCCCCACCTTTTGGCGAAGTTAAAAAAGCCAGCTATTTAAGCCGGCTTCTAGATTCTGAATAAATTTTCAGTAATGGGATATTTAAAGACCGAGTAGTGACTCTTTGGTGATTAGAGTGACACTTTGAAGCATACTCCGCACACCCGCTGCGAGGTGTTCATTTTCTAGGGCTAATTTTTTGTATTTTTCAAAAGACTTACTATGAGATTGAATACGTTTTCCCATAACTCGCCAGGCTTCTTGTTTCGCTTCCATTGGCCAAGCTTCTAGCTCAATTTTGTGTGACTCTAGTTGACTAGAGAACATATTTAAGGCTGTTCGAAACATACCTTTATGTTTGTCGCCCTCTGCCATAGAAGCTTCTGCAGTTGCTAATGCAGAAATCCAAGTGCCTGCACTTTTAAGTGAGTTGTAGTAGTCTTTAAGTGCGTCTTCATCATATTCTTCTACTTCAAAATTAAGGTTTTTCTTACGAGATACAGTGTGATTAACTTGCACTGGCGGTGCTACGTAGGTTGGTTTTGGCGCAGGAGCTGGTACGACTCTGGCTCCATTAGTAGCTTGTGGCATGGCATCATCGGCGCCGCCAACGGTTAAGCGACCACCTTTGCCTAACCCTCCCTTAACTTGTTGAGCCTTATAGTTACGCAAAGCTTTAACCATTTGGTTGAAAGAATCTGCAAAGGCCGCTGTTATAATTTTACCTTCGGGGGTTTTAGAAAAACCTCTAGCTCCACCAGCAACTGGACCTGCAAATAAACCACCAAAAATATTAAAATCCCAATTTCCGGCACTGCCTAATGCAGCAGAAACTTGTACACCAGAACGGTTTTCAATCAGCAACAAAGTTGTTGATGCTTCATTTTTCTTCAATCCACCACCCACTAATGAGCCTAAGCCACCTAAAAGTGCCCCTCCAATAGCTTGTAAACCTTTTGTTCCCTCTGCAGAAAATTGAATAGAAGGGCTTAATGTGTAATCTGCTGCAACCATTTGGCCGCCACCAATATTACTGCCAGCTCTCAATTGTCCTGATTGCATTAATTGTCTTTCTCTGTTCATAGCGGCCATGACAGCGCCACGCTCAACTACAACAAAACAATTTGATTGTTGGATCATTAATCTGACTACGGGAAGTGTACTGCCAAGTTTTGGATAACGAGAGCGATAGTCGCGCCACCAAGTCAGGCTGGTGTCTTCAAAAATAGATAATGTACCTAGAGTTTCATCACACTTTTCAAGTGAAGGGTTGCTTCCATCAGCATTTGCACCTCCGGCACCTCCTGTAACTGTATTGCCTTCAGTGTCGCCCATTTTGGGTGCCGTAGACATACAGCTTGAAATCATAGTGGTAAGTAATGTTGCAGCAATTAATTTGGTAAAGCAGGTTCGAAGATTGTTAGTTTTACCTAACTTTGCTCCTGAGCTGGTTTGATACATTGTGTTATTCCTTGGGTATTAAAATAGTTATCGTCAAATCATTAAAATAGCCTGATAAGCTTTAACTTTATTTCAACCCAAACAACATCCATGGTAATGCAAAAAGTCCGTTTTCAGAATATCAAATACTCGGCATAAATAAACTTTATCAACATTAAGTGGTTATGTATATGAATCTAGGATTAGTTTTTAACCAAAGAAAAATGCACTTGGTTGGAATAGTTTTTCTACGTGGCCAATGAATTTTTTATCAACTAAAAATAGTATGACATGATCATTGGGTTCTATTTTGGTGTTGCTATGAGCGATAATCACTTCTTCATCTCTGACAATTGCGCCAATTGTTGTGCCTGGAGGAAGTTTTATTTCTCGAATTTGTTTACCGACTACTTTAGAGGTGTTTTGGTCGCCATGAGCTATCGCTTCAATTGCTTCAGCAGCTCCCCTTCGAAGTGAGTAAACGTTTACTATATCCCCGCGTCTTACATGTGTTAAAAGTGCGGATATTGTTGCTTGTTGAGGAGAGAACGCAATGTCTATTTCTCCACCTTGCACTAGATCTACATAAGCACCACGTTGGATTAACACCATGGCTTTTTGTGCGCCTAAGCGTTTAGCTAACATTGCTGACATTATGTTAGCTTCATCGTCGTTAGTCACAGCAATAAATGCATCTACTTGTTCAACATTTTCCTCAGTTAACAATTCATGATCTGATGCGTCACCTGAAAATACTATGGTTTTATCTAAGTGAGCAGATAAATATTTAGCTCTTACGGGACTGTATTCAATTAGTTTTACGTTATGGTCATGCTCAAGTAATTTAGCTAAACCCGCACCAATCAGGCCGCCACCAGCAATCATTATTCTTTTATAACTTGATTCTAACTTTTGCAGTTCACTCATTACCGCACGGATATGTTTTGTAGCAGCAATAAAAAACACTTCGTCATCGGCTTCAATAATGGTGGTGCCAAGAGGACGAATAGGCTTACCTCTTCGGTAAATTGCAGCAACACGAGTATCAACATTAGGAATATGCTCTTTGATTGTCGATAAAGCGTGC
This sequence comes from Paraglaciecola sp., assembly GCF_051252315.1. GTDB lineage: Bacteria > Pseudomonadota > Gammaproteobacteria > Enterobacterales > Alteromonadaceae > Paraglaciecola. The sequence goes on from NZ_JBPOFP010000021.1 coordinate 9,967, forward strand.
CCCACCAACAAGCCACCATAATACGCTTTTACAGCGACTAAGCTTGCTTTGCCATCTGCAAATTCTACAACCTGCAAAGCGCCAGGGTAGTCAATGAGGCGTTTAATTGCTTGAGTAACAAGTTGTTCTGGGGCGATAAGATGGTCAACAGGTACATCTTGATGTTTGAATAATTGTTCTTGGTAAATGATGTATTGTTCGGATCTAACACGGGCTATTTTAGTGGGTGTTTTGAATAAGCTATAGGCGACTTGGCAAGCCATCATGTTGCTTTCGTCGCTGTTGGTTACGGCAATTAACATATCCGCATCTTCGGCACCGGCTTTTTTTAATACGTCTGGGTGTGAACCCATACCAGCTACAACTTGCAAATCTAAACGATCTTGTAATTGTCTTAGTTTTTCGTGATCAGAGTCGATGACGGTGATTTCATTTTTTTCACCTACCAAGTTTTCTGCTAATGTAGCGCCAACTTGGCCAGCACCTAGAATGATTATTTTCATGTGTTTTTGTGGTCTTAAAACCTTGTTATTAGATAGACTTTAGCAGTCTGGCATAGTAGAAACCATCCATTTGTAGGTCTCCTGGTAAAATTTGTCTGCCAGCTTTGTCTTTCGCGTCGTTACAAAAAGTCTCGTCTAAGCTTGCATCACTTGTATTACGTAAAAAATTATCAATTTGTTGTTGGTTCTCTTCTGGCAAAATTGAGCATGTGGCATATACCAATGTGCCTCCAGGTTTCAGTAAAGTCCAAATAACATTTAATATGTGTTTTTGGAGCTCAACAAGTACCTCAATGTCTTTGGCTTTTCTTAGCCATTTAATATCGGGATGCCGGCGAATAATGCCCGTTGCTGAACAAGGTGCGTCAAGCAGAATGCGGTCGTATAAATTCCCATCCCACCAAGTATCTGGTTGACTCGCATCACCCGTGACAATTTTTCCAGAATGACCTAAACGTTCAAAATTTTCTTCTATGCGTTTTGCTCGCATTTTGTCAATTTCTAGGGCAGTAATACTTTTTAAATTCGGTTGTAATTCTATGAGATGACAAGTTTTTCCTCCTGGTGCAGCACAACAGTCAAGTACTGATTCTCCAGCTTGAGGCATTAAGTATTCTGCAGCCAATTGTGCAGCGCCATCTTGCACTGCAAACCAGCCTTGATCGAAACCTGGCAAAGAAGTGACATCATAACCTTTGGTTAAAATCACACCCTGTTCATGAGTTTCTGGAATCTCGAATTGGATCTCTGACTGAGTTAATGTTTGTGTAAAAGCCTGACGGTCAACTTTTTGTGAATTCACTCTTAGCCAGATCGGTGCTTTTTGTTGCATATTTGCTAACAAGGTTGGCATTTTTTCGCCATAGGCTAGATTTAATTTTTTAAACAACCATTTAGGTAATCCAGAGGCAATTTGTTCATTGGGGGCTGGTTTGTCTTTTAGCTCCTCGCGGATGAAGTTGCGTAAAATTCCGTTAACCAAACCTTTCATCGCAATGGTATTTAATGATTGAGTAGCGGCAACCGTTTCTGAAACTGCAGCATGTTGACTAACTCTGCTAAATGCAAGTTGATAAAACCCCAACATAATTAAGTGCTCGACAATTTTATATCTATTTTTTAAAGGTTTATCTAATAGCTGTCTTAACCAAAACTGCAAAATAGGTAATTGACGCAACACGCCGTATACCATTTCTTGTAACCAGGCTTTATCTTGATCTTTTAGCTGGCTTTGAACTTGCGGTAAACACTCTCGAGCAGATTGACCTTCTTCTAGTATTTGGTGCAGTATTTTTGCTGCTTCAGCTCTAAGATTGGATGATTTCTTTACACTTTTCATTGTCATTTCAGCAACTTATTCCGCCATTGGAGATACTAAAATATCGCCAATTGAAAACCAATCGGCTCTGCCGTTTAAAATATCGGCTGCTGAATTTGGTTTTTTGCCTGGCAGCTGGAGTGTTTTCAATAATAGAGCGTTTTTACCCGTAGCAATCAAAATCCCAGACTTATTTGCTTCAATTATTTGTCCTGGCGCTTGATTAGTGTTTTCTAAAGCTACAACTTCTGCCAATTGAACTTTTACATTGTTACCTTGTACTTCAAAAAACGCGACCGGCCATGGATTAAACGAACGAATATTTCGTTCAATTTGGGCTGCATCTAATTGCCAATCTATCTTAGCTTCTTGTTTTGATAATTTATGTGCATAGGTGGCTAAGGACTCGTCTTGTACTTCGGCATTTAATTCTGGCAGAAGAGCCAGAGTTTCAATTAATGCCTTGGGTCCTATTTCTGCTAGTTTTTGATATAGGCTGGCACTGGTATCATCAGCTAAAATGGGCAAGCTGCGCTTTAGTAACATTTCTCCGGTATCTAAGCCTTCATCCATTTGCATGATAGTGACACCTGTTTCTTTATCTCCTGCCCAAATTGAACGTTGAATTGGAGCAGCACCTCGCCATTTTGGCAATAACGAACCGTGCACATTAAGACACCCTAACTTAGGTGTTTGCAAAACCACCTTAGGCAAAATTAAACCGTAAGCAACCACAATCATAATGTCCGCATCTAATGCAGCCAGTTCATTTTGTGGCTCTACTGTTTTAAGAGATTCTGGTTGGAATACCGGTAAATTATGTTCCAGCGCTAGTTTTTTTACGTCACTCGCTTGTAGTTTTTTCCCTCGACCGGCAGGGCGGTCAGGTTGACTATAAACTGCAATAACGTCATGTTCAGAATCAATTAAAGCTTGCAAATGTAAAGCTGCAAACTCTGGAGTACCTGCAAAGATAACTTTTAATGGTTCACTCAAGGTCGTCTTTATCCCCTAGCCATTAATTTAGCTTCTTTTTCTAATTTTTTCTTAATGCGCTGTCTTTTTAACGGAGATAAATAATCTACAAATAATTTACCTTTTAAGTGATCAAGTTCGTGTTGAACACATATCGCTAAAAGGCCATCAGCTTCAAGAGTAAAGCTTTCGCCTTTTTTATTTAACGCTTTTACCGTTATGGTTTCGGCTCTTTCTACCTGAGCATAATTGTTAGGAACAGACAAACAGCCTTCTTCGCTAATTGTTTTGCCATCCATATGAGTGATCTCAGGATTAATAAATACCAAAGGATTATCCTGTTCTTCCGATACATCCATTACAACGACTTGTTTATGTACGTCGATTTGGGTGGCAGCTAAGCCAATACCGTTTTCATCGCGCATGGTTTCAAACATGTCATCAACTAAATTTGTGATAGAGGTGTCAATTTTGTCTACTTTCTTTGCGACAGTGCGTAGTCTTTCATCTGGAAAACGCAAAACATCTAATATTGCCATTGTTTTATTCTACTATAATGGTCACGGGTATTAGTGTGACTCAGGAACAGATTTAACCAATATTTACCTTAGATTTAACCGAGTAATGATTGGCCGGTGTATTATTTACTATACGATTAAATAGATTGGGCTATTTAAACCGTTTCATCATGGGCTATTCTAGCTTAAATGGATCCAAAACATAACAGTGACTGCATCAAGGTATTAAACAATGATGATTAAAAATTTAGCTAGACTATTAATAATAGCTTTTTTGTTACCACTATCTTGTATAGCTGACGTGCTGCAGATAAAAGAATCTGCTCCTCAGTTATATGTGGTAAAAAAGGGCGATACTTTGTGGGATATTTCAAATTTATATTTGAGCAAACCTTGGTTATGGCCTGAGTTATGGCGTAATAACGTGCATATCATTAACCCTCATTTAATTTACCCTGGTGACGAGTTACGCTTAGTAAAAAATGGTAAAGGAGAAGTGTCGCTAGAATTAGTACGAGAAAGTTCTGACAAGCAGAGTATTAAGCTTTCTCCAGATGGTAAAAAGTCACTTAAACAGCTTGAGGCTATTCCCGCGTTACCTTGGTCAGTTATTAGCCCTTATATACAAAATGAAATGATAATGACTAATGAGTCATACGAGCGCCACCCTTATGTATTAGGCAATGGTGAAGGGGCTGTGCGGTATGCAACAGATAATTTGGTAGTGGGTAAAGCATTAAGGCGTCGCAGTGATGAATTACGGATCGTGCGCAAACAAAATGAAATAATCGATATGCAAGGAAATGTTATTGGCGTACAAGTCAGGCATTTAGCACGAGCAAAAGTCGTCAAAAGTAAGTTAAAAAAACAAAGTTTGATAAAAATTAAAGAATCATCATTAGAAGCTAAACGTGGTGACCGTATCATTCCTTTTAAAGAATTAGGCCAAGATGAAATTTCTTTAAGTGCAGCTGATGAACAAACAGGGTTTATTATTGACGACCTTGAACAGCACAACCTTTTAGGTAAATTTAATGTTGTGGTATTAGATCTTGGAGAGGCAGATGTGTCAGCTGGCACCGTAATGGGAATATATGCGCAAGGCCCTAATATAATTGATGGTTATCAGCCTAAATACGAAGGCGAAAGTGACGTTATTCGTAGTGCATTTGAACGAGGCGACGAAATAGCTCAGCCAGCTTTGAAAGTGGGTGAAGTGGTTGTGTTTAAATCATTTGAAAAGGCCAGTTATGCACTTATCACTGAATCAGCTAAAGTTATTAAAAGAGGAATGATTGTAGCTAAACCGTGATCTAACAGGTGACATATGCAACAGGATGTTGAATATAATGATAAGGACATCGATAAAAATTCTTTAATAAATTGGTTAAAGTTGGCACAGATACCTAATTTTTCTGTGGCCAAATTATTAAAGTTGCAAAAGTGTCAAAACATTTTGCTAGAGCAACTTTTTTCTACCCCTAGCTCTCAATTAAAAAGCTGGGGATTTAACGCTAACCAAGTTGCTGTTATTAACCAGCCCAACGAGACGCGAATTAATCGCAGTCTCGGTTGGTTAAACGAGGCTGACAATCGTTTTATATTGTACTTTTCTCATCCTTTATACCCAGAACCACTAAAACAAATATCTAGCCCTCCAGCATTATTGTACGGCTATGGAAATCCTGAAAATTTAAGTCGTTATCAAATTGGCATGGTGGGCAGTCGTAATCCGAGCCCACAGGGCAAAGAAAACGCAAAATCATTTGCCAATCAACTAAGTGAATACGGTTGGACCGTTACCAGTGGATTGGCAATTGGAATCGATGGCTTGTCACATCAAGGGTCGTTGGTCGGAGAACATATTACTATTGCTGTTTTGGGTACGGCCATTGATAAAATGTATCCGCGACGCCATATAAAGTTAGCGGAACAAATTTTACAGCATGATGGTGTGATTATTTCTGAGTTTGCTCCGGGCACTCCAAGTAGGCCTGAGAACTTTCCGCGGCGAAATCGAATTATTAGTGGTTTGTCACTAGGTACCATTATTGTTGAAGCTGCAATCAAGAGCGGTTCCTTAATTACTGCTAGATACGCATTAGAGCAAAACAGAGAAGTGTTTGCTATACCAGGGAATATACATAATCCAATGTCGGCCGGATGCCATTATTTAATTCAGCAAGGGGCAAAGTTGGTCACCAACATACAAGACATTAATGACGAGTTTGCACATTTAGTTTTTCAAAACTTAGTAAATACGCAAATAAATTCACAAAAAAAAGAGTCACAAAGCTTGGCATCAGACAAATTGTTAGATAGTGTAGATTTTGAAGTTACGCCAATAGATATAGTGGCGCAACGGAGCGGCATTTCAATCGAAAATGTAATGTCGAAATTATTAGAGTATGAGTTGTGCGGTTTAGTCAGTGCTGTACCTGGCGGTTACATTAAATTGGGGGAAAAATAGTATGTTCGATATCCTCATGTATTTGTTTGAAAACTTCATTCACAACGAAACGGAAATCCGTGTCGATCAAGATGAATTAACGGATGAGCTAATTAGGGCTGGTTTTCATCATGATGAAATATACAAAGCGCTTTCTTGGCTAGAAAAACTTGCAGCCTTGCAAGAAACAGACATCAAACCTTATTTTGCCAAAGGACCTACTTCTTTTGTTACTCGTGTGTATACACAAGATGAAGAAATGCGTCTTGACGTAGAATGCCGAGGTTTCTTAATGTTTCTTGAGCAAATAAACGTCTTAGATTCTGCTACTCGTGAAATGGTGATTGACCGTGTCATGGAGATTGATTCTAAAGAGTTCTGCTTAGAAGACATGAAATGGGTTGTTCTTATGGTGCTATTTAATGTACCTGGAAAAGAAAATGCCTATGCTCAGATGGAAGACTTGTTATTTGAAGAGCCAGAAGGGCCGCTTCATTAAATCATTGTCTAAAATGAGCCAAACAAAGTGTGCTTAAAATAAGTGTCTAAAATAGATCATTCTTTGTTTTCTGCACACGAACATGCCTCAGAGCAGGCGTTTGGGCCGTGCCCTGAATGTAGTGGAAAATTAACCATTCGGCGTGGTAAGTCTGGACCTTTTATCGGTTGCAGTGAATATCCTAAATGTGACTACTCTAAGCCCTTACACGAGCATGAAAATGCCGATATAAAGGAAATAGAAGGCTCCTCATGTCCTTTATGTTCGTCACTACTGGTCATTAAAAAAGGCCGATTCGGATTGTTTATTGGTTGCAGTGACTTTCCAACTTGTCATTACATTGAGTCCACTAAAAAAGCAGAAGACACTCATGTAGATTGCCCTCAATGTAAAAAAGGGCATTTAGCTAAACGGGCCAATAAATTTGGTAAATCCTTCTATTCCTGCAGTTTATACCCTAAATGTAAGTATGTTTTAAATTCTCCACCTATTGCCCAAACCTGCCCAGAATGTCAGTGGCCTGTTATGATCAAAAAAACGTCGGCTGGTAAAAATACAGTGCAGTGCCCTCAAAAGCGTTGTGGTTATAAAAGCAGCGATTATAAAAATACAGTAGAATGAAGTATCATTACTTCATAACAATTACCTCATAATAAATACTTCATAACAAATACCGCATTATAAATTATGGAAATAACCCAAGATTCAGAATCATTATTGGCAAGCTTTGAAGCTGGTGAAATATTTGCCTATCCCACTGAGGCCGTATTTGGATTAGGTTGCGATCCTGACCAAAAACAGGCAGTTTTGAGTTTACTCGCACTTAAAAAGCGACCTATTGAAAAAGGTCTAATTTTAGTTGCTAAAACCTATTCTCAAGTTTTACCTTATGTAAATGATGCCGCTATTCCTATGCATAAACGCACTGAAATTTTTTCTAGCTGGCCTGGACCGAATACTTGGTTGTTGCCAGCAAGTAAAAATGCCCCCAAGTGGATTACGGGTGGTTCTGATTTAATCGCGATTAGAATCAGTGCCCATCCAACAGTACAAGGTTTGTGCACGTTATTTAATAAACCATTAGTATCCACAAGCGCTAACGTAACAGGTAATCCGGCGGCCAAGTCTGCCCTAGAGATTGAACAAGAGTTTGCTCAACAAGTTATTATAATTGCGGGTGAATTAGGAAAAAGAACTAAGCCAAGCACTATACGCCACAGCTTAACTGGTCAAATTATAAGAGACAATTAGTCAAATGACAGATGAAATACTCCCCGATTTAGAAAAGGTTAAAAAGTACCTGCTTAAATTACAAGACAACATTTGCCAAACACTAGAGCTGGCTGATGGTAAAGGTAGTTTTGTTGAAGACAATTGGCAGCGAGAACAAGGCGGGGGAGGTCGTACTCGTGTCTTAACCAATGGCAATGTTATTGAGCAAGGTGGAGTGAACTTTTCACATGTGTATGGTGGTGAATTGCCTGCTTCAGCTACTGCGGCTCGCCCAGAGTTAGCAGGCAGAAGTTTTCAGGCAGTTGGAGTGTCTTTGGTTATTCATCCACATAATCCTTTTGTGCCAACAACCCACGCAAATGTGCGCTTTTTCATAGCTGAAAAACCGGGCGAAGAGCCAGTTTGGTGGTTTGGTGGCGGTTTTGATCTAACGCCTTTTTATCCATTTGAAGAAGATGTAGTGCACTGGCACACTGTTGCTAAAAACGCCTGTGAGCCCTTTGGTGATCAGGTCTACCCAGAGTACAAAAAGTGGTGTGACGAATACTTTTTCTTAAAACACAGAGGTGAAACCCGTGGTGTAGGTGGTTTGTTTTTCGATGATTTAAATAAGCCTGGTTTCAAACAAAGTTTTAGAACCATGAAAGCCATTGGTAATGCTTTCTTGGACGCTTACGTACCTATTATTGAAAAACGTAAAGACACGGCATTTAGTGAAAAAGAGCGAGATTTTCAACTTTATAGACGTGGGCGTTATGTGGAGTTTAATTTGGTTTGGGATCGAGGCACCTTGTTCGGTTTACAAACAGGCGGACGTACTGAATCTATTTTAATGTCTATGCCGCCTTTGGCTCGATGGGAATATGATTTTAAGCCTGAAGCTGGTAGCAAAGAAGCAGATCTTTACGACAATTATTTAAAACCAAGGGAGTGGTTGTAGTGACAGATTCAACAAAAACAACAAGTCAGACTGACAAGTTTTTGGTTTACGGTAATCCTATTGCTCAAAGTAAATCGCCACAAATACATCAAATGTTTGCGCGGCAAACCAAACAAGATCTTATTTATGATAAGCAGCTAGCCACTATTGAAGATTTTAAAAGCTCCCTTGATGACTTTTTTGCTGATCCTAGTGCCAAAGGGTGTAATGTCACAGCGCCATTTAAAGAGCAAGCCGCACAATGGGTTGATGAGCTAACTTCTGGTGCTCAACTAGCTGAAGCCGTGAATACCATTATTCGTCAAGACAATGGTAAGTTCTTGGGTGATACCACTGATGGGCCAGGTATAGTGCAAGACTTATTGCGTTTAAAGGCGGTAAAAAAAGGCGCGCGTATTTTATTATTGGGTGCTGGTGGAGCAGCACGTGGAGCGTTGAAATCTCTGTTGAGCTTAGAGCCTGAGTTATTGCTGGTGGCTAATCGTACGCAAGCAAAAGCAGAACATTTAGCCTCGTTAATCCCCCAAGACAATGTAAAGGCTTGCGGCTTTGATGATTTAATTGAGATTGCATTACCTTTTGATTTAGTGATTAACTCAACTTCTTCCAGTCTATCCGGTGAATTACCCGCAATACCTGACACTCTGTTAGCTCAGACTGGTTTTGTCTACGATATGAGCTACAGCGACAAGCCCACTATATTATTGCAGCATGCATCTAAGCTAGGTGTACAACACTATTCAGACGGTTTAGGCATGTTAGTGGGGCAAGCCGCCGAAAGTTTCTATTTATGGCGAGGTGTTAGGCCAGACGTAGAGCCGGTGATTGATGCGTTAAGAGTGGAATTATAATCCGTCTATGCAGTTACCTATTTATCAAGTTGATGCCTTTGCTACAAAAGTATTTGAAGGTAACCCAGCGGCAGTGTGTCCATTAAACGAATGGTTGTCAGACGAACTATTACAAAAAATAGCCCAAGAAAATAATTTGTCAGAAACGGCTTTTTTTGTCCAACAAGAAAACGGATATCAATTACGTTGGTTTACCCCTAACGCTGAAGTCGATTTATGTGGTCATGCAACGTTAGCGGCTGCTCATGTTCTGTTTCAGCACTTAGGTTATTCCAAATCAGAAATTGTCTTTACGACTCGTAGTGGAGACTTGGTTGTTAGCAAATACTCCTTTGAGTATGTTATGGACTTTCCAGCAGATGTGCCTGAACCAATTGAACCTCCTACTAGTCTTTTATCCGGTTTAGGACTCGAATCTGCCTCGGAAATACTTGCTGCTTACGATTTTATTGTTGTGTTAAAAGATGAGAAAGCAGTACACCAAGTTAAGCCTGATTTTAATTTACTTAAATCACTCGATTTAAGAGGCGTGGTAATCACCGCTAAAGGTGACGATACAGATTTTGTTAGTCGCTGTTTTTTCCCAAAGCTCGATGTGAATGAAGATCCCGTAACCGGTTCTGCTCATTGCGAGTTAACTCCCTACTGGGCAAAACAATTAAACAAAAATCAGTTAACTGCAAAACAATTATCTCCACGTACTGGGCAGATAAAGTGTGAACTTCAAAAAAATCGGGTGAAATTAGCCGGGCAGGCCGTTGATTATATGCAAGGCGAGATCTCGATTTAACCTCATGTGCTTTTGTAGCAGCCAAGCCCTTGTTTAATGGGCAGCAAGAATTATAAAAATATTGTAGTAGAGTAGGCTATAAGTATTTTCGTTTAGAAAGTGTGGTTACACCTCTAAGACGCCAATTAGACATACCTAATTGGCTATGATGTCTTATTGGTTGTTTTCTTCCGCTATCTTCTGCGCCAACATACTGAGTTCAGCGGCTTTAAAGGTATGGGCTTGGGTCATTGCGGTTTCTGTACGATTGATCACATCTAAAATGAGTTGACCAAAAAATGGGAAACTAGATTGCCCTAAGCAGTCAATCTCTTGTTCTTCTTGGTTGTTAGTTAAAAACAATTTGGATGCAGGTGCCTGTCGAGCCACGTCGTTGTATTTGCGACATTCAATATTGCCTTGGGTGCCAATAATAATGGTTCGTCCGTCACCCCAGGTGGCTTGGCCTTCTGGAGTAAACCAATCTACCCGAGTGTAGAAAGATGCTCCGTTATTGCCCCGCATAGATATTTCACCAAAATCTTCAAGACCTGGTTTGTCATTGTTGTTAAAGTTTTCAACGCGGGCGTAGTTTATTTCGGCGTCACTGACATCGGCGTAAGTTAGAAATTGTTCAACTTGGTGAGAGCCTATGTCGGTTAAGATGCCACCATAGCTGCTTTTATCAAAAAACCAGTCTGGGCGTGTTGCTTTAGCTAAACGATGTGGTGCTAGATTAACGACTTGTAAAACTCGGCCAATGGCGCCTTGTTTAATCAGTTCGCCTGCTTGCCATGCCGCTTCGTTGTGTAAGCGTTCTGCATAATAAACTGCGTATTTTTGCCCTGTGTCTTGAACGACCTCTTTAACTGCTTCAAGTTGCTCTAAAGTTGTGAAGGGAGACTTGTCGGTAAAGTAGTCTTTACCCGCTTCCATGACTCTAATGCCAATATCTGCTCTTAAGTGTGGAATGGCCGCAGAGGCAACTAACTTGGTATCTTGGTCATCTAATATTTGCTCTAAAGATTCTGCCACTCGTGCGCCTGGGTATTTCTCACAAAAAGCCGTCAAGCGAGCAGGGTCGGTATCGAATACATATTTGAGCGTGGCTCCTGCTTGCAACAAGCCATTGGTTTGGCCATTAATATGGCCATGATCTAAATAGGCTACCGAAAAGTGAAATTCTCCTGGTTGCACAACCGCTTCACTTTTACCCACTGGCGCATAATTAGCGCCATCTTTCATATTTGCTTTTTTATTAAGGTCTGAATTAGCCACTAGATATAACCCATTTTTACTGCTGTTGAATACACCACACTGGCTAGTACGGTAATGATACAAATTGCCATGGCTAGATTAACCAATAAACGTTTATTGCCCGTAGGCATGGCGTCACCCATGTAGTCTTTTTTGTTATTAAGTACAGCCCAGCCTATGTAGGCAATAGGTAATAAAAATCCACAAATTGCAGAGGTAGGGAGTACCACATAGGCGCCCATGGTTTGCCACACAAATACACCTAAAATAGCCGGAGTAGGGGCAAGTAACGCAAGTTTGTATTTAAAGCTGTTTTCAGACCAACCAAACATAGCGGCGGCGGCAGAACCACAACACAACATATGCATAACCAAAGAACCTACAGCCATACCTAAAATACCAAAGGCAAAGATTAATCGACTGGTTACTTCGTCAAGGCCTGCAGACATAAACATAGTGCCAGCCTGTGTTGGGCTAAGTTTGCCTTGAATATCCATGTCTGAACCAAAGAACGCGCCGGCCGCTGCAATGGAAATTAAGCTAGTCACCAAAATGTAAGGCACAACTAAACCTAAACCTATGTCATAACGAGACAATTCAGCGTGGTCTTTTGTCCATTTTTTGTGTAATAAGGTGTAGCCATAAATAAAGGTCATATTGATGCCTACTGCGCTACCTAATGCTGCCATGACAACTGTGACGCCTTGTGCGTCAGTAGGTAGAGAAGTTGGAATGTAACCGGCTGCTACAGCGCCCCAGTCTACTTTGCCATTCATTGAGGCGCTAATAACTACCCAAGCAAATGCAATGATGATTAAACCACTGAGTATTTTAATGCCGTTTTCGAAATATTTAACCGCATTATTCTTTCCCCCGTCGGTGTCGTGATCACCATATTTCCAAGCGGTAAATGCAACGCCAGCCCAGATAATAATGGCAAGTACAAGTAAGTACATATCACGGGCGGTTCCAGAATCTTTATCAACAGAAAAGCCTGTGCTGACGACTATTATTTCTTCTAACATAGCTGCACTTAAGGGGTAATGAGCAAAGCCCCAAATAATACTTGATGCAAAAGCCGCTATCGCCCAACCCCAAGCAATAGGCGCATTAACGTGTTTTTTCATGGCTTCAAAAGGTTTGTCTTGGGTATTGAGGGTTTGATGTGACAAGGCAAACAACATTATACAACCAATGATCATAGCAACCGGCTGTACCCACAATAATTCGTAGCCAAATAATGCTCCTATGGTTAACGATGTTACGGCGCTACCGCCACCTAACGTCATAGCGCCTTGCAACCAACCTGGGCCACTTAATTTTACGTAACTTGGCACACGGCCATACCAAGGTTTACTGGCCAAGGCTTGTAGCTGAGCTATTTCATTGTTGTTATTCATAATTATTGCTCTTTATTTTTATAGTAAGGGGCGATGGATGATTAGCGATAAGACGCGTTCATATCCACTTTAGCTTCTGCATTAGATTTTTTTCTTAAACTAGAACTTTGGGCTTTTTCATTTAACAAAGCTTGATATCCTGCTCGGTCTAACGGTAAAGATACCGTTTGTTTGTTCCAAGAAGATTGCAAAATACCGTTGGCAATATCTAATGAGGCCAAACCGTCTTTTGCTGGCGCGATTAACGCTTCATTATTATGAATGGCATTAACAAAGTTATTCATAATTATAGCGTGTTGGTTCACGCTTTCGTCAGTGCTTAGGTCACTAACAGTGACTTTAGGCATGCCAAACATTTCATCCGTATTAGCACAGAATTCAGCTGTACTTTGATCATTCAATTTTTGGGTCAATTTGCCATTTTCAAAATGAATAGAACCATTGTCTCCAATAATATCAAAGCGGTTCACTCCCGGAGCTTCTCCAGTTGAACCTACAAATACACCAGTGGCTTTGTTTTCATACCTTAAGTAAGCAGTTACTTCATCTTCTACTTCAATGTTGTGGTATTTACCAAATTCGCAAAAGGCGGTGATTTCGCTAGGAATTCCACACACCCACTGAAAAATATCTAAATTATGAATACACTGGTTAACTAACAAACCGCCGCCTTCACCTTTCCAAGTGGCGCGCCAATCACTGACTTGAAAATAAATGTCCGGTCTAAACCAATTTGTCATGGTCCAGTGTGTACGCTTTATTTCACCTAAGATCCCACTTTCGATAACCTGTTTCATTTTGGCAAAAGTAGGGTCAGTGCGTTGGTTAAGCATTAAGGCAAATTGTGACTTTTCTGGCGCTAGCTTGACTAACTCTTCACCTTCCCAGCTAGATAAGCCAATTGGTTTTTCGAGCATCACGTGTAAGTTTTTTTCTAAGGCATATTTGGTAATCTCGAAATGAGATAAAGTTGGCGTAGCGATTAATACTGTGTCGACTTCACCTGAATCAATGAGGTCTTGATATCGAGTAAAGTGTATTGCACCGAGCTCCTTAGCCTGTCCGGAATCATTTCGGGCACAAAGTGCAGTAATTTTGCAGTTTTTTACAGCGCCTGAAATTACATTTTGAATATGTTGCTGGGCAATATTGCCTAAGCCAATAACGCCAAGTTTAATGTTTTGAGTAGCCATAATGCTTAATGTGCCTTGATCTTCTGTACCGTTTTATTGGTATAGGGTAATGATTGTTGTTGGGTATGGTGACGAACACTGCTCACTTTAGATGACTTGATTGCAGAAGTTGAGTTGTCCCATGCATTACGAATATAGGATGCGATATCTGCTATATGTGCATCTGAAAAATGCGAGTTTTGCCCTAAACCAGGCATCACCATTCCGTTGTTATAGGTTTTTCCCCTGACTTTAATTGGGCCACTGTATCCGTGCAATAAAATACCAATAAGTTTATTTGGATCACCTGTTACCCATTCACTTTTATTCAGTGGTGGGATCATTGGGTTGCCTTCACCGTTTGCGCCATGGCAACCAAAACATCCAGCTTCGCCATTGTAGAGTTTTTTACCACGTGCAACACTTTTGCTTACCGTGCTATTTAGTTTTTGTTTCGTTTGCTTGACTGTGTTGTTAAGAGCGGTAAGCGTTTTAACTACGTCGGTTGATAACTCATTTTTTTGCGAGGCTAAAAATGCTTTTCCTTTGTTGCCTAAACTGGCCACAATAATTGGATTGTTACCGTGTTGTTGAATAATGTTAGCCGTTGCTGTCCAAACGTTATGAGTACCGGCAGCAAGAGCTAGAGCGTTAGCCGCTTCTGCGCTCACCTTAACGCTTTGTTCGTGTAGCCAATTGTTTAGCTCTGGCGTGGTGCTAAATAACTCGGCCAATCGATACACGCTGCGCAGCACTTTTGAATTGGTTGAGTTGGACGCCATAATTAAGGTATTCAGGCTAAGTTCTTCTAAGCCTTCCAATGCCCAGAGGGCTTTAATTTGTGCTAGCGGGTTAGGGCTTTCAGTCGCTATTGAAATTAATTCAGTCACTACAGATTTATCTTGAGCCATGACCAACAATTGCTGAGCCATATCTCTGTGCCAACCATTGTCATGGCTTAAAAATGGCACCAGTTGTTGGGCAGTCAAATTATGTAAATATTCTACCTTTGGCATTGGATTCGTTTTATGTTTTAGTCTGTAAAGACGACCAATGTGTTTACTGCGCTCTAAATCTCGAGATTTAATTTGATCCGATAAATAACTGGTTAAAAATGTACGGTGTTGTAAAACGCCATGATAAAAGTCTACAACCATCACGGTTCCATCGGGTGTATTGTTTAGGCTCACAGGGCGAAATCTCTCATCCGTGGAAGCAATGATGTCCTTTTTATTAAATAGATTGGCTCCAGTTACTTTGCCTTCGGATTCGCTAATTTTTGTGGCTTTAACTAAATTGCCCGCTGACTCTGTGACTAATCCAATGTTTTGGTATGGTGCAGGAAATTGATTTCCACGATAAATCACCGGGCCACCAGCAGCAGTATTGCGTTTTAGTTTATATTCTTTGTCGTACATGCCTTCCATATAACCACGGTTAATACCCGGTGTGACACGGATAGGGAAAACTTCGTTACTTCCCACATTTTGATTCAATAACTCTTTAGGAAATTCTTGTTGTGGATTTCTAAAGGCCACATTGGGTAAGAAAGAGGTGGTTTGTAAAGGAGACGAATTGCCTAAAAAGTAATGGCGTCCATAATCATCTTGAGTGATCCCCCATTGCCCACGAAATTCAGTGTGGGCAACAATCATTTTCCAATATTGGTTTTTGTAGATTTCTTTACTACCTTTTGGCAGTTCAGCGTTAAGTGGGTATGGGCGATAACGTTTGTTAGCTTTAGCGCTGTAATACCAGTTGTCTAAGCTAAATAACAAACCATTGGGTTTATGTTCCACATTGCCGCCTTTGGCGTAATCTTTGTCTACCATTTCAGTTTTGACTACTGTGACTTGCCCTTTATCTTCTGTTAATTCAGAAAAATACATACTGCTGTTGTCTGCCCAAATAATTCCTTTAGGTACAAAAGCCAAGGCTCGAGGTAACACTATGTTCGGGATCACCACTTGGCGAGTGTCCATAGTGCCATCATTGTTTGTGTCGGATAACATAACAATTTGACTGTCGTGTTTCATTTCGCCTGTTGCTAAAGTGTCCATCATGTAAGTGGTCATTTCTAACGCCCACACCCTACCCGCAGCATCATAAATTGCATAGACAGGATCATAAACTAATGGGCTATCAGCGATAACCTCTAAGGCAAAATCAGGGTGTACTTCAAAAGATTGTAAGGCTTGTTCTATGTTCAAAATGGGCGCTTCAGGAATAATCTCTTCAGGCACCACTTTTTTCATCACGTGGCCTTTTCTGTCACCTGGGTTTGATGCCTTGAATGGCTTGTCTGCTTTAGGTTTAGTTAATTGACGCAGTTTTAGGTTTTTAACAGATAATGTGCCTTTGCTGTTTTCAATTTTGATAGGAGTCAGTTGCTCTGGGATAGGTGACAAAAACTGTTGTTCTGCGACTTTTATATTGTTTATCCAATGTTCAACTTGGCTACCTTTAACCACTAAACGTACTCGGTTCCAGCCTTTATTAATACGCAATGAACGCCAACCTTTAGGCTCCGTTAGGTTGGTAGGAGGCGTAATGCCATAAATCGCGCCCATGGCTTTGGTATTGTTAGCGGTTTGCTCTAGGCTGGTTTCCTCTGATAGCTGAAATTCATAACCTTTATTGTCTTTTTGTAATAAATAATGAATACCGTTGTCGGCTTGTTTGGAAGATTTAACATCCAGTTCTAATTCAAAATAATGGTCCTTTATCGGCAAAGACAAGGTGTTATCTTGTTTTGCTGCATTGGCGGTAAGTGCGCCATCTTTAACTTGCCACTGACCTGTTTGAGCAAGCGGAATGTTTGTTTGGCCGTCCCACAACAATTGCCAACCCTGTGAAGCTTGATAATCAGTTAGGTTATTATTTAAGTAGTTAAATTGTGCAATCTTAGAAGGTGCGCTTAAATGGGCTTTGATATTGGTAGTCAATATTTTTGGAGCGCGCCACTTAATAGTTTTGTTGGCTTTATCTGCGCCGGCACTATGAATTTGTAAGGCGATAAACCCCTCTTTACTCCAGTCGTCGACTATTGAACTACAAGGCACACCATTAATAAATGTACGTACTTGACTACCCACTGCTTCAATACGATATTTATTCCAATTATCGACCTTAAAGGTTTTTTGGCAATCGGGATTTCGATTCATGGTGTATAACCAGCCACGGCGACCTTGATCATAAATGCCGCCACTCCATGCACGCTTAGCAGTGTCTATTTCCATTTGATATCCAGCAACGGTTTCGCCTTTTTTGCCTAGTATCTTTTTGCTTCTAAATTGCACACCGGAATTTAAAGGGGCTTGAGCTTGTACATCCACTTCGAATATAAAATCAGTGAATACTTCGCCCGTGGTGAAATAGGTGCTATGGGGCGTTTTAATACTGGTGCCAACTATCGTTTGAGCTTCTAGTTGATAGTCTGCTTTACCGCCTATTTTATACCAATCACTTAAGCTGTTTTCATTGATCAAACTTCGCCAATGGTTTTGTTTATTTGCTGGGGGCTGATGATGAGCAGATTTTTTTTGCTCGGATTGTTCGTTCATTGAACAAGAATATGTACCTAGCATGATCAGACCAATTGAGGCTGTTTTGGCAACTAACGAGAGATTGTGACGATATAATTTCATAAATAGGTAGCTCAATTGTTAACTAGTTGTGTTTTGGACTGACCAATTTAGTATAAAATAGCCAGTTAGCTTTTCATAGTGTAAATTCAGCCTAGTGGCTAATTTTAAATAGCAATACCAGTGTTTTTAAGTATGAATATGTCATTTCAAATAGGGATTTGTCAATATTATGTTATTCTGAGTTGAGATACGTTCATTTTGGTCTGATAGGTTATGGGATATTTAAAATGCTAAAAATGCTAAAAATGCTGGTTAAATGTTTAATCGTTAGTTTGTGCACGGCATGTGCTCAGCAAAGTTTTGAAAAGCAAACGGCCTCAGAGCCTAACCCAGTTAAGAATGTTCTATTTTTGTTAGTTGATGATTTACGACCAGAGCTAAAGTCATTTGGTGCACAGCATATTCATTCCCCCAATATTGATGAATTGGCTAAAAATAGCCGAATTTTTTTAAACCAATATGTGAATTCTCCCAGCTGTGGGCCGTCCCGTTATTCTTTGTTAACAGGCCGATACGGTCCTAGTAACAATAGCGCCTTACAACTAAGAGGAAGGGCTATAACTCAAGGTAAAACTGGTATCCCACCTAGTATGCCAGAGTGGTTTAAACGGCACGGGTATTCAACCGTCTCGGTAGGTAAAGTGTCTCATCTACCCGGTGGACGTGGTGGTAAAGGCTGGGCAGATGATACTCAATTGGAGATGCCTAATGCTTGGACTAGGCACTTAATGCCTGTGGGAGAGTGGAATACGCCATCAGGCATGATGCACGGCCTAGCTCATGGTGAAGTTCGAAAAAATGCCAAAGACATGGACCTATTTCAAGCCATTGAAGGAGACGATAACATTTACCCTGATGGCTTAATTACCGAGGAAGCGCTCAAACAATTAGGCTTGCTCAGCCAAGATAAACAAACTCCATTCTTTTTAGCTGTAGGGATCATCAAACCTCATTTACCCTTTGGGGCACCGAAAAAATATTTAGATTTGTATGACGGGGTTGAGTTTCCAGACAACCCATATCCTAATAAACCTGAAGGCTTGTCTACTTGGCATAAATCTGGCGAGTTCATGAAATATAACCGTTGGGGTAAAAATCCAAATACGGATAAAGCTTTTGCTGAAGATGTGCGCCGTCATTATGCTGCCAGTGTGAGTTATGCCGATGCCCAAGTAGGAAAAGTACTGCAACAGCTAAAAGCATCAGGGGCTGACAAAAATACCATAGTAGTACTTTGGGGCGACCACGGTTGGAACTTAGGTGAACATGCTATTTGGGGTAAACACAATTTATTTGAAGAAGGCTTACGTTCACCGTTACTTATTTCTTATCCTGATATGCCCAATGAAGGGGAAAGCACCAAGGCTGTGGTAGAAGCTGCAGATGTTTTCCCAACTGTAACTTCACTAGCCGGTATTCCTCAGCCAGAAAATATTCATGGTCAATCTATCGTTTCTCAAGTCAATAACCCTAATGCTGGTGGCCACTATGCCTATTCATATCGAGGAGCTAACCATACATTACGCATGAATGGTTATCGGCTGACATCTTTCGGTAACAAAGGGGTGGCCTTGTATGACCATAACAGTGCAAAAAAAGAAACCAAAAATGTAGCAAATGAACATCCAGAAATTGTTAAGCAAATGCTGCCTATTCTAAAAGCCCGTATGTTGAAAAATGACAAATTCTGAGGAATAACAATGAAACACATAAAGCACTACCTTAATAAAATTACATTCGTATCGTCTGCATTATTGCTTGTGTCTTCTGCTGCAATTGCAAAACCTGAAGCCACGCCCACTTGGACAGATCCTGTGCTCGCCCAAAAAGAGCATAGTGGTTTTAAATATCTAGGTGAATACACAAATAAAAACAGAGCTATACAAGTGAGTCCTGAAGGTAACAAATTCTATGTGGCTAATTATTCAGGTGGCTTGCCCGGTGCTGGTTGGGATGGTAAGTCAGTCGATTATCAACGATTAGATGAAAACCAACTCAAACAATTGTTAACTGAATTTAGCAAAGTAGATCGTGGCGTGAAGACTGGCAGTTATCCAGCGCCTGACAATGCGACCGTTATTTTTGATGGTAAAAAATCTAAAGCTTTAGGTAATGCGAAAGTGGTTGATGGTTCGCTACTTGCCGGAGCATTGATTAACGAAGAGCTGACTGATTTCCAACTGCATATTGAATTTCGCACACCATACAAGCCTGAAAGAGAAATAGGTCACCCAGATCGAGGCAACAGTGGTTTGTATATGCTAAAGCGTTACGAAGTGCAGGTTATGGATTGTTTTGCCTTACCTTACGATGAAACCGAATGGAAAAAACAAGGTTTGATGAAATCGCCAGCAGGTTGTAATGGTGCAATTTATAAAGTGAACACGCCAGCAACTAACATGAGTTTCCCCGCGCTCACTTGGCAAAGTTTTGATATTGATTTCACCGCAGCCCATTTTGAAGGAGGTAAAAAGATTAAGAATGCACGTATGAGTGTTATTCATAATGGTGTCAAAATCCATAATGATGTAGAGGTGAAAAAAGGCACAGGAAATCAAGGTAAAAACCCAGAGCTAGCTAGTGGCCCAATCTACATCCAAAACCATCACAACCCTGTGCAGTATCGTAATATTTGGCTTGTTAAGCATTAGGAAATGATATGAATATAAGCAGGCGAGTTGGACAAGGAATATTCTTGGTATTTTGTTTATTGATCAGCACTATGGGTGCTGCTGAGCAAGATAAACCAAATATTTTATTTGCCGTGGCAGATGATATGTCTCACGCCAGTGCTTATGGTTATAAGTTTTTAAATACGCCTAATTTTGATTCTATTGGTGAACAAGGTATTCGATTTAACCGAATGTATACCCCAAGTAGCAAGTGTTCTCCCTCTAGAGCGGTAATATTGACTGGGCGTAATCCTTGGCAATTAGAAGAGCTAGCCAATCACAAGCCCACTTGGCCAGAAAAATACATAAGTGTTATTGAAGTACTAGAAAAAAATGGATACTTCACCGGCTACACAGGGAAAGGTTGGAGTCCAGGTATTCATCCCAAAAATCGCACTTTAACCGGCAGGCAATACAATCAGATAAAGATGGATAAAACTCCTACTAGCAAAATGTTCACCTCTGATTACACTGCAAACTTCAAAAAGTTTATGCAAGACAAACCTAAAAATCAGCCCTTTTTCTTTTGGTATGGCGCCAAAGAGCCGCACAGAGGTTACGAATACAAATCGGGTGTTAGGTTAGGTAAAAAACTGGAAAACCTAGATTTTACGCCCTCATTTTGGGGCGGCTCAGAAGCCTCTAAACACGATGTTTTAGACTACGCCATTGAAGTGGAATATTTCGATAACCACCTTGGCAAAATACTCGAACATATAAAGTCCATAGGCGAGTTAGACAACACTATTGTGATAGTGACATCAGACAATGCTATGCCTTTCCCCCGCTACAAAGGTCACCCCCATGAGTTTGCTACTCGAGTACCCTTTGTTGTGGCTTGGCCCGGCAAAATTGTTAATCCAGGGCGCGAAGAAAACCACTTTGCTAGTTTTATCGACCTTGCTCCTACCTTCTTAGACATTGCCAACATAGATGTTACCAAAACTAAGATGTTGCCCTTTGAAGGTAAAAGTTTAACTGACATATTCGCAGCAAAAATAACCGGTCGAAACACAGTGTTAACTGGCCGAGAGCGTAATGACATGGCAAGGCCTAATGGTTGGAGTTACCCCGTACGTAGTTTACATAAAGGGGAATTTGTATATATGCATAACTTTAAACCTGAGCGTTGGCCTGTGGGTACATGGGAAGCAGGTTTGAAAGACACAGACGGCAGCCCGACAAAATCAGATTTAATGTTTAATCAAAAACACAGCAAAGCTTATGCACTGTCGTTTGGTAAACGGCCCCAAGAAGAGTTGTACAATATTGCCAAAGATCCTGAATGTATAAATAACTTAGCTGAAGACCCCCAATACGCAGCTGTTAAGCAGTCCATGCAACAGGACTTATTTAGCCAATTAAAACAACAGCAAGACCCAAGAGTTTTGGGTAATGGCGATATTTTTGACCAGTACCATCCCTATAGACAAAAAGAGTATCCACAAAACCTGAAGAAAATGGCCGACATATTAAAACGCCGAAGCAAATAAGTAGCCTAGCGTGTTTGGGTTGCGTTAGGTGAGTGCGAGCACGGCCTGATGTTACATGTTATTATACCCATAGAATAATGTGGGATAGTGAACTATGAATCGTCGTAAAAAAGGCAACCAAATCTTAAAAGCCCGGGCCAAAAAAGCCAACGCCAAATTGTCGGGTAAAAAAAAACCAAAATATATCTGCAAAGCAGACCGTGAAAAAATGGCCCTTGAAGAACAACAACAAAACCAAGAACCTTTGAGCGAGTAGTCTAGCATACAAAGACTATGGCGTTATGTTGCCGTGATATTAACTGTTATGTTTTTTGAGGAAACTGGAAAAAGGATGTATATCTACACTATTAATCAAGATCAGATTGATTTTATTGAACAAAACTTCTTTGAATTTTCGTTTGATAATGAAGACGAAATACCAGATAAATCACTTTTCGATCAATTGAGTCATCCCGCAGAGTTATTTTATCTCGCTCATATTTACAACTGGGATGACGGCACAGACGTATTGCAATGGGTAGTCGATAGTCCGCTTTGCTCTAAGGCAACTGCATGTCTAATATTCTGGCGGTCACAACCAGACTATTATCGTCGCTATACGTTAGCTGGCGATTCAAATGTTGCTCTAAATGATGGTGAGATTTTATCCTTATTGCATTCTATTGTTCAAAAATATGAAAACAACGATTTCTGTTCAATCGCCTTGGCTTTTGACCCCGAGCCAGAATTGGAATCGCTAACGGCTAAAGATCCAAAATGGGATGTACCAGAAGAATTGTTCAAAAAGCTAGAAGGTATTGAAATACATGGTCCTTCGTAGCGGCCGCTCCAACTGACTCTGTAATGTTTGCACGGTGAGCTGGGCGTTAAGCTTGGCATGCTTTGAGTCATGGACTGATTCATCATTTAAGTTTTATTACCCACCTACGGTTTTTGAGATAAGTGCTGTGCATACTCTGAAGGTGATACACCTTCAATGGCTTTAAACTCTTTATTAAAGCTGGATTTTGTACGAAAGCCGGCGTCAAACATTACCACTGTCATAGAAACATCGGGTTGTTTGTGCATTATGTCTTTAGCCAGTAACACTCGTTTTCGGTTTAGGTATTTTGAGTAACTTTCACCCTGTACTTGATTTACTGCTAGCGACAATTTTTTGATAGGGACATTTAAGTAGGTGGCCATGTCTTTTAAAGACAAGGGCGATGCCAGTAAAGCCGGATCAGCTAAGGTCTTGTCTAATGCTGCAATGATGGCAACAAATTCGGTTGTATCTTGTTTATTGGTGGTTTTTGTCTGTTGGTTTGACAGCCCTTGATAATACCAATCAAAGTATTCAGAGCCTTGCATCGCCGCCCATAATGCCCAAGATACCACTATCAATTTAATGATTATCTCCATTAATAGGGGGATGGAATCAGACAATTGGGTGCCTCGCGCTAATTCCATATTGATCAGCATTTCAGACAAAAATGAAATGGATAAAAGTGCACTG
Source organism: Paraglaciecola sp. (assembly GCF_051252315.1). Classification (GTDB taxonomy): domain Bacteria; phylum Pseudomonadota; class Gammaproteobacteria; order Enterobacterales; family Alteromonadaceae; genus Paraglaciecola. Next base: position 33,158 of record NZ_JBPOFP010000021.1, read on the forward strand.
CTGATTATCAACCATCGATAAGCAATGTGTTGGTGGGGTCCTAAAAATTGAAACTGCTGTTTTCCTTTAGTTAGCTTTACTAACAAAGCCAGACTATAACCGCCAAAGCTAGTCAAAATAATTATGTTAATTAGGTCTAAATGTTTGTTTGTCACCATCAAAATAAAAGTGATACAGGCAGGAATAAAGTGCCAAGTATTTTTTAGCTTAAACTTTTGTTCAGGCGTCGATAGACATTGAAAATAAAGCAAAAACAGTGGGCCAAACACTAAGGCAAAGGTTGGCATTAACACTTTGACGAGTGGTGGACGCCCAAATTCAAGAGATAGAACTAGAAAAACAGACTGGATGGCAAACAGTAAAAAACAGCTGGCTAGAATGAGAGGCGCTAATGTTTGCCGTGGGCGACTTTTGAATAAATGTATGGCCAATATGGCACAACAAAAAGCTGTGATGATGCTTAGATAATGCACAAAAACACTTACTCACTAATAAAGGTATAAAAAAACTAGACCGAAAACGCGTTTTGAGTCGTTCAGCCTGTTCTAAATAGTTAAAAAAGCACTTTAAACTAAATGGAGTGACAAATGAAATTACGTTTTACAGTCTTGGTTATTTTTGTTTTGTGGTGGCATGGAGCTGGGGCAAATACGCCGCTTTTAATTAAAAATGTGTCTGTGGTTAATCTTGATAAACACCCCATTATTAACAAACAAGACGTACTTATTGAAAATGGATTGATCGCCAAATTAGGCAAAAACTTGTCTGCGCCACAAGGGCAGATTATAGACGGTACAAATAAATACCTAATGGCTGGGCTAATTGACGCACACACGCATTTAGGTGGTGTGCCAGGCATGACTTATCAACAAATGTCGGCGTTTCCTGAAGTTACTAAAGAAGCCCAAACACAAATCCCTAAAAGTTATTTGTATCACGGCTTTACTACTGTGATTGACGTCAATTCTGGTAAAAACGTGATGCAAGGTTGGAATAGTCAAAAAATTCGTCCTAACGCTTATTTTTGCGGTGGAGCCCCCTATATGGATGGTTACCCAATGAAATATATGTCTAAGCCTTTACGTTATCAGATTTATGAGTATTTTCTGATTGGAGACAATGAGGTGCCAGAAGGAGTAGAAGGAATAAATAAGCAAAATCACACACCTAAAGGTGTGATTACTCGTATGGTAAATGACGGCGCAATTTGTGTTAAAACTCACTATGAAAAAGGCTTTGGTAAAGATCAAAGCTCTCCGACCCCAGAAGTGGCGTTGATCAAAGAATTGCGCGAAGAAGCTCATCGCGCTGGGATACCTATTTTAATTCATGCCAATAACGAAGATGCGCAAAGGTTTGCCATTGAAGCTAATGTGGATGCCCTTGCCCATGGAATGTGGAAAAAGAAGGCTCAGACTGAGGGCATCGAAGGCTCAGTTAAAAATGTGCTCGACGACCTCATTCGTAAAAAAATCGCGGTACAACCCACCATACAAGTGCTTTATGGTGAGCGCGATTTACATGACCCTAATTATTTAAACCAAGAAGCCATGAAACATGTACTACCTGAATCATTGTTGAAGTGGTATGCCTCAAAAGATGGCCAACAACATCGTACGAGAATGGCCAAATTTCCATTTGTAAAAGACTTATTAGAAAATGAAGGCTGGCAACAGATTAATGCTGAAGGCATTGTGTTAGTTAAACAAACCTTGAGTTATTTGGCAGCCAATGGCGGGACATTACAATTTGGCACCGATACCCCTAGCGATATTACTTTTGCCAACCCGCCCGGATTAAATGGCCGAAAAGAAATGCAGCATTGGCAAGAGGCGGGTGTAACACCTATACAATTTCTCAAATCTGCCACTATTGCGAATGCCAAATTCTTTAATTTAGATAAAAAAATAGGCAGCGTTGAAGCGGGTAAATCCGCAGATTTATTACTTCTTAATCAAGATCCCACTAAGAGTTATTCTGCTTACGATGCTATAGACATGGTTATATCTAATGGTGTCGCTCATAACAGAAATTCTCTTTCAGCAAATCATTAACAGCTGCGTTTATTTAACTGTGTCATAGCTCACGACACCTGCTATTAGGTAGAATGATTAGCTGGTGGCACAGCGTTTTATTGTTATACCAATCTCGTTATTTAATGAGATTGGTATTAGTTGCAATCTAAATTAGGACTATAAAATGCAGTGATCTTTTTATATTGGTTTGGGTTATGCCATTCTTTTCGAAGATTACATATATACGGATAATAGGTATTCACAAAGCCTAGTGCGTCAGTATCAAAAAACTGTTTAGCTACCTCTTCTTCACATAATTCCATTTCACGACACAGTAATATTTGTTCGTAAAAGGTAAACAATTGTTCGAGTGAGCCACTTATTTTGTCTTCTTTAATTTGATTTAGCACCGCTTTATCGTAGTTGGCTTGTAACTTAGCTGGAGAAGCGTTAGGTACTTGCAATATTTTGTTGAGCTCTACAGCACGACCACTCATGGATTCGGTGATCTTTAGTCGAGCCTCTACTAACATGCTATTACCATGGTACCTTTCGACAAAAGCCATTGAGCGATCGACTCGTACCGCAGACTTATGTTCAAGATATTGATAAATACCAAATAAGCCGCCTATTACTACGGATAAAGCGGCAACCCAAGTACCGGCAACTTCAGCTAGTTGAAGCTTGAGTTCTTGGTCTGTCATTTTCTACATACAGGTAGAGACTTGTTAACTAAGCAGGGGTTGTATGCGCGATCTTCACCGTTATCTTCAGTGTCTGGACAATTTGGTGAGCCTTCAACAGAGCAGTCTGGTTCTGGGTTTTCGGGTTGAGTACTTTGACAGCTACTTACACCTACAAAAATAAGGCTAGCTAAAATTAATACTATTAGGGAGCGTGCTCTATTTACTGATAAATATTCCATAAGCTTTCTCGGTCTAAAACATTAAAGTTAGCACTATACTAATATTTATGGTTAATTGATGAAATACTAAACACAAAATAAAAGGAATATTCATGGGTTTAAGGAAATTAGTCTCAATCTCAACCCTACCATTATTGTTCTCCTCCCATTATTCTAGTGCTGAAGGCGTGTTTGACAATGCTCGAGTCGTGACAGGCATGTCACTTGGTTATAGCGATTTTTCGTTCCCAGAAAAGTTAGATCACAATATTTCGTTTCCTAGTGCCAGTATTCCCGTCGCTTTATCTGTAGGCAATTGGCAGGTATCCCTAAATGCGACTACGACGCTCGCTGATGCTGAAATTGCTGAAGAGGAAGATGTAGGTGAAGCGTCTCGTAGAGATTTAGATTTAACCTTAGGGTATAGAGTTACTAAAAGTTGGTCAGTATTTGCGGGTTATAAATATGGCAAAACTGACATGCATTTTACACCTAGAGATTTTGGTGAGGAGATGGAAGACTTTGAGGAAGAAAGTGATAAAGACGAGCCTGAAGATGGTGAAACGATATTTGCGCAGACTAACGAAAGTTATCAACAAAAGGGGCCATTTCTTGGCGCTAGTTATAGCTGGCAATTTGAAAAGGCAGGTAGGTTAAGTTTGTCTTTGGCTTACGCCTCTTTGAATGCAACCAATCAATTCGCAGCTAATACAGATGAAGATGAGGGCGATGACGAGCCCACTGAGTTTGATGATTTAACCGGGCGAGTTAAGGGCGACACTAAAGGTTTTAGTTATGGATTGAGTTGGACAATGCCATTGTCGAGTAATTTACTTTTTCAAACACGATTTAAAATAAATGATTATCGTCAAGATATAGTGTTGGAGGGAGCTCGTTTTAAAGATATAGACGAAACTTTTACCACTTTACATGTGGGTTTAGCTTACGTGTTTTAGGCTCTAATTAACCCGGCTAAAATACCGTAAAATCAGGTATATCACGATTTTTCGGGGGGCTAAAAAACACCTCGCTTAACAAGGATGAATGCTCCCATGGGATTTGTTTGTTGCGAGTTTGTTTAGATACGCCCTGTCTGACTTTTTTAAACACCTCCTCGACACTGATTTGTGTACCAATGTGACGTAACAAATGTTTAGTATAAACACCATTCTTACCTTTACCGTCAGCGGCGACGCCATCGGGTTCTGTGGCAAAAGCAATCAGTGTGTTTGTTGGGGCTTTAATGGGAGATAACCCATCGTCAACATTGATACTGGCGGTAGAATTTATCTTGGCAAAAGGGTTAGTTCGGCAAGCGTCGAGAATAATAATGTTTTGCAGGTTTTTTGATTGTTGTATTTGGCTAAACAGATTGTTGATCTTGTATAAACCCGAAACAAATTCTTGCTGATTTTCAAATTGCATATCTAATGGCACCAAATAATTTTGGTGATTTATTTGTAATGCGTGCCCAGCATAATAAACAAGAGCCAGCGTTGGTTTGTCTGCTGCCCTCTGTACATCGAGGTAAAACTGTTGGATCTCTGCGTGTAATGTATCTAATTTTGTATCTTGTAATAGGCTCACCTTATATCCCAGTTCGGTTAAATTATCGGCGATAGCTGTCGCGTCATTTATGGTGTTTTTTAAGGGAGCGGTTTTATAGTTTTGGTTACCTATAATTAAGGCGTAGCGCTGCATATCTTGCGCGAACGTTATGTTTTGGCTAAGAACTAGGCAAATAAAACTAAGTATTATTCTTTTTGGCATAGGATTCTTTTTAATAGTGGTGCCTTAATAGTAAAGGTTATTTTTCGTACGCTTAAAAGCTTAGCTTACTGAGATTTAAGGGAAAGCTTTTTATTACTATGTTAACTATTTTGATATTGGACTGACCAAATATAGCTGAATTAACCTATTTATCCCGAGCTCAGGTTATTTAATCTGAATTGGATAAACAGACTACAGATATTAAAAAATGATAATAGTTTTTTTGATACCCGAGAAATACAAATCGATTTAATGTATATTGTTTATTGTAGAATGTGTAATATTCGAAGCGTCGAATAGTTCCTAATATACTAAGTTAGGTTGTTAAAAAAAGGGTTACAGGCATGGCTAATCAGGATAATTCCCGCAGAGATTTCTTTAAAAAGACTGCAGCAGCTTCGGTTGGGCTAGTACTAGCGCCAGGGTTACTCTCAGCATCAGAACCACAGAATAAAAAGACGCCTTTAACAGCTGTTCAACCAGAATGGCGAAATAAGCAATCTGGCGCCAGTTACCGCATGTTAGGTCGAACAGGCATGATGGTTTCTGAGTTAGTAGTGGGGACTTATCCATACAAAAACGAATCTTTTTATCCGGTGCTGGATTACGGTATTGAAAGAGGAGTTAATTATTTAGATACCGCTGCAGCTTATACTCAAGGTCAAGTTGAATCGAATTTAGGTAACTACTTGAAAAAAACGGGTTATCGAGAAAAGGTTTTTTTATCGACAAAACTAAGTGGTTATGGTGGTTATCTATATGGTGTGCTTAATGACATAAACAAAGGACTTCCTCAAGGTAAAAAAGATGCTTTAAGAAAAAAGGCAGACCAAATGATTGAAGACAGAGCTGTTTTGAAACCCGGTTATCATATGAACTTTTGGGACGGCCAAGAGAAGCAGGTGTTTGATGCATATTATTATCATGTGCTTATGCAAGAACATGGTTTCAGGTCTGAATGGAAGAGTAAAATTAAAAAACATACCTACGGGTTATTAGAAAGTGGGTTAAAGCGCTTACAAACTGATTATGTGGATGTATTACATTGTCCCCACGGTATCGCTATGCCGGAAATGATGGAGGATGAAATCCTTGAAGAGTTATTTTCAGAGTTCAAACAAAAAGGGCTGATTCGCGCTTCAGCCGTTTCATTTCATAACGATGTAGCAGGCAATTTATCTAAAGTTATTGAAGTCGGATATTATGATGCCACTATGTTTGCATACAATATTGCCAATCATGCAGCGTTAGAGAACTTGATATATAAGGCTAAAGAAGCGGGCATTGGTATGGTGGCCATGAAAGTGGCCAGACTATTATGGATGGAAGATCAGCCAGCGTGGAAGAATGAAGATAGTTGGAGATTGAAAAAGCTCACTAGAACTATTCCAGACTCGGAAATATCTAAATTTGCTAAAGCTTACTTATGGGCTTTGCAAAACTCAAACTTATCTTGTTGTGTTGCGCAAATGGAAACTGTAGATATGTTTGCTGATAATATACAAATAATGGGTCGCAAAGTAGAACAGCAAACAGTCTAAAAAAACTTCTATCTAAATCCAAAGTTCAATGGCCCCTAGTATCTCTGTTAGAAGTGAGATTGGCGTATAGAATAGCAGTTAAAAAGTTGGCTTTTTTGAGCTGTTCAGTGAGTACTTGCAATATTCGTTCGATTTTTTATAAATGTTTATAATGCTGCCATCAGCTCATAATGGCGCCATCTCGACTTTTTCTCTCAAATAAATTTACTGCCTCCAGTTATTTAATGGAATTGGTATAAGTATAAGCTAAATTGGTCAAGCCAAAATAAAATTGGTTGTGATTGTCCAGACCCATTTATATAATTCGTTGAGTTTAGTATTTAAATATTCCTGTAATAACTTAATGAGTATCATTTTTAATCATGTCAAAAAATCAAATTGCTAGTCAAAGGTTGTATCTACAGGTTGCCAGTCAGCTTGCTGATTTGGTTAAAGATGGCACTGTAAAAGTCGGTGCTCGATTTGCGGCTGAACGTGATTTAGCTGCTGATTTTGGCGTAAGCCGTTCAACAATCCGTGAAGCTATGATAGCCCTTGAAGTGAGTGGGCTGGTGGAAATTCGTTCGGGTTCAGGTATATATGCACTAGAGCCATCACGTAAAATAAACTCAGCATTGGCCATAGAGGATTTGCCTGGACCATTTGAAGTGTTAGAAGCGCGCATGTTAATTGAATCCGAATCAGCCAACTTGGCGGCTCAGCGCATTAGTAATGATGAATTATTGCAGTTAAAGCAACTACTACATTCTATGGCTAAAGCCGTAGAAGAGGACAATATAGAAGAAGCGGAACGTATTGACCATGCTTTTCATTTAGCCATTATAAAAGCGACGAGAAATAGTGCGCTTTTACCAATCTACGAATGGTTATGGGAGGTGCGTGAGTTATCTGAGGTGAGCAAAAGGTTCCACCTTAAGCTCAGAAATAAAGGCTCAACGCCTAAAATTGAAGAACACGAAGCGGTATGTAATGCCCTCATGCAAAGAGATGGTGAGCAAGCCAAGAAGTCTATTCAATCACATTTAACGAATGTGATGAGTCGGCTAACCGATTGTAGTTTAGTCTAGAATTTTTGGGGGGTATAAGACCCTTACTTCCAGATTTTTCTGTGGTTTACTTTATTGGCATGCACTAATTCTTGGTTTAAATGCATATTTTCTAATGAAGAAACTTTAAATAACATTTCAACGTTGTCAAAAGACTCAATCTTATGTTCAGCCAGTTTTTCTTTGAATTGTAGTGACGTGGCTCCCCATCTAGCGGTGAGAAATCGACTGAAATTTCCTAATGCGGCATCGGTAAAGCCGGCAATTAAGAAAACTTTGGTTTTATTTGGTCCGTTAAATTTAGCGAACAAGCCGTAATCTGTATATCGACCTTCTGTGTTCTGGGGTGACATAAACATCTGAGTCGATTCTTCAGTGGCTAATGTGAGCTGATTTTCTGTAATTGCAAAGCCCGAACCTTTAAAAAAGCTACCAAGTTTGGACATCGAACGGTAATCCCCTATGTAAATTATATTATATTGGCGGATATCTTTGACCGTAAGCTGAGAGCTTACTCGCACAGATACTGTATGTGGGTCTTCGAAAGTTAGCAGTACGTGTTTATATGCTTGAGCCACGCCATTAGAAACCTGGTTATATTCATTGCCAAGGACTATCAATACGTCTTTTTTCTCTTGAAGTTTTAAGTCAGCCCACAAAGCATCCGTGCTGTTTCGAGATACCTTACTTTGACTAATTTGAGCTTGATTGGGATACAAAACAAGCCCAAAGTGTATGACTAAAGAAAAAGCAATTAATAGAGTCATTGCATAAACGTACTTGGGTTTGGTTGGTTTGGCTTTTTCAGTATCATCTATTTGAGGCGTAGTAACGACCTCTGGATTAGTTGGTTGTGATTTAGCACTGGTGTTAACCGCTTTAAACACCAAGCGATATTCGCCAGTTGGCAGTAATATGCGAAAACTTTCTGTGTTGCCAGCTTGATCAAAATAAGTATCGAGTTTCTTTCTTAGATTTGAAATATGCACCCTGACTGTTGAGTCATCCGCCGAATTAAAATCGGTAGACTTATTAAATACGTCGATTGCAATTTCAACTTCTTTAGGCGGCTTAGTGGGTGAAGATGTGTCTTCAATTGCCTGTAATTCTTTTTCAACTAAGTAGGCCAGTAACTTGCTGTAATTTTTAGAACGGCTAAAAATTGGACTTTGTTGAATCCTGTCTAGCAATGCCAAAATGGCAGCTTTAGACGGAGTAAAAGGTGTCTCAGGCACTTCGAAGTTTCCAATAAAATAACTAGCTCTATACTCGCTCTTATCCTACAGATAATTAACAGAGTTTTGTACGTTTTTTTAACAGGTTTGCTAGTTAGCCCCCTTAAGCTGAGGGCCTTAATATTAATCGAAGTGCCACTTATAGGGTATCGAGTGGCAATTTAATTAAGCCAAAATACCTTTCACAATTTTACCGTGTACGTCAGTTAATCTAAAACGGCGACCTTGATATTTAAAGGTGAGTTTTTCATGGTCTACACCCATTAAATGCATAATGGTGGCGTGTAAATCATGTATATGTACAGGATCTTTAGTTACGTTGTAGGCGAAGTCGTCGGTTTCACCATGAGTATGACCAGCTTTTACGCCGCCGCCTGCCATCCACATGGTGAAAGCATTCGGGTGATGGTCTCGGCCATAGGCTTTTTCTGTAAACTTGCCCTGACAGTAACTTGTACGACCGAACTCTCCACCCCAAACGACTAAGGTGTCGTCTAATAATCCTCGTTGTTTTAAATCTGCCACTAGTGCAGCCGAGGCTTGATCTGTTTCTCTGCACATTTGTTTAATGCCACCAGGTAATCCACTGTGGTGATCCCAACCACGATGGAAAAGCTGAGTAAATTTAACGTTCCTCTCAGCTAATCTGCGAGCTAATAGGCAATTGGCTGCAAAGGTTCCTGGGATGCGAGAATCTGGACCATACATGTCGAAAACCCAGTCTGGTTCATCTGAAAAGTCATTCACGTCTGGTACGGATGTTTGCATGCGTTGAGCCATTTCGTATTGGGCTATACGAGAGTGGATTTCGTCATCCATGGTTTTAGCGTGCTGAATGCCATGTAATTTGGTTAAATAGCTTAACATTTCACGTCTGTCATAACGGCTTAATCCTTTAGGATTATTCACGAATAACACAGGATCTTTTCCGGCTCTGAAACGCACACCTTGATGGATAGAAGGTAAGAATCCATTTCCCCATAAACGAGCAAAGATTGGCTGGCCTTTATTTTGGTTAGTTAACAACACAATAAAGGGGGGAAGGTTGTTATTGTTGCTACCTAGACCATAACTTAACCATGCGCCTAAACTCGGCCGGCCGGCTATCGGGAATCCTGTTAAAATAAAGGTGGCAGCAGGGTCGTGGTTAATTGCGTCAGTTTGAACAGATTTAACAAAACATAAATCGTCGGCTACTTTAGCTGTGTGGGGTAATAATTCGCTGACCCAAGCCCCTGATTCTCCATGCTGTTTGAAGTCGAATACTGATTTAACTAAAGGTAAAGATGTTTGTTGAGCGGTCATGGTGGTCAATTTAGTGTCACCACGTACTTCACTGGGTATTTCTTTACCGTGCATTTTATTCAACATGGGTTTGTAGTCGAATAATTCCATTTGAGATGGGCCGCCACTTTGAAATAAGTAGATCATCCGTTTAGCTTTGGCTGGAATGTGCGGCTTGCCTAACACTCCATTTAAGCTGTCATCTGGCAATATTAATTTTTTGTCTTCGGCTTTGTCAGCAAGAGCAAGGCCAGACAAACCCGATAAACCTGCGGCGGAAGCTGCTTTTAAAAACTGTCTGCGGTCTAATTGATTCACTTTTTTATCTCCAGCTTATCGTTTAATAACGGTGGCGTCATGATTGATAATTAAGTTGGCAACAGTACTTAATGCAGCAACTATGGTTTTGTCTAAGGTCGACTGTGGTGGTTTTTCACCAATTTCTAACAGATGGTCAGCTTCTTCTGGCGCTTGAGTGTATTTGTTTAAAAATTGGGTATACATTTCGTTCATGACATTTAATTCTTGTTCGTCAGGGTATTGGCTGGTTAACAATCGATAAAGTTGAATTAAACGTTGTTTGTTATCGTCAGAATTGGCCATTACTTTTTCAGCTAAAACACGACCGGCTTCAACAAACTGAGGGTCATTCATCATGGTTAAGGCTTGTAATGGTGTATCGGTAGCTTGACGTGCTCCAACTGTATAAGTACGTGTAGGCGTGTCGAAATTGTGCATGCTAGGTGGCGGAGCATTACGTTTCCATACCGTGTACATACTTCGGCGGTATAAATCATCGCCTTCACTTTGTTTGTATTCAGCACGGTTCATTTTCCATAAGCCTTCAGGTTGGTATGGATAAACACTTTTGCCGCCCAATTTATTCACTAATAAACCACTTGCTGCTAAGACATTGTCTCTAAGCATTTCAGCGGTTAGCCGAACTCGAGGACCACGAGCAAATAGTGTATTTTCTGGATCTGTGGCTTTTAAGTCTTTATCTGCCACAGAGCTTTGTTGATATGTGGCTGACATGGCAATTGTTTTTAAAAGATGTTTAACATCCCAACCAGAATCGATAAATTCACGACTCAGCCAATCAAGGGCCTCTGGATGAGTGGGAAGTTTGCCTTGGCTACCAAAGTCTTCTGGTGTACGCACAATACCTTCGCCCATTAACATCGCCCAGTAGCGATTACTCACTACTCGAGAAACTAGCGGATGTTTAGGATCCGTTAGCCATTTAGCTAAACCAATGCGGTTTTTGGGTAATGACTCGTCGAATGGATAAACGGCTTCTGGTACACCGGGTTCGACTTTTTCACCATGATTGGAATATAAACCACGATCCAATATGTAACTTTGACGACGCTCACCCTTTAATTCTTGCATGATCATCATTTCATTGATGGGTTCATTTAAGGTGTTATGTTCATTGCGTAATTTAGTGAGTTGTTCAACCTTTTTAAGATAGTCCTGATTGTAACGTTTGTTGTAAAAACCCTTTAATGCTGAGGGTTCGTTTATCTGTGATTGACTAAAGGTTTCGCCAAATGCTTGTTTAGCGTTGGCTTTTATTTCAACCTTAGATAAATCTCTAGACCAAACTTTTAGGTCACTCACTAGCGCATCGGCTGCGCCTCTATCACGCCATCTGGCGCCGATTTTTAATCCAGCAACTAAGCCGAGGGAGTCTTCTTTTGGATGACTGATATCTTTATAAAGGTTATCTCGTTCAACCAGTAATGGGATTGACTCGCCGTTAATATACAGATGAACACCATCTGCTTTTGATGAACCGTCATAGGTTATCGCTAGATGTTGCCATTGGCCTTTTTCAATTGGCTGCTTTGAGCGCTTGACGATGGCATTATAAGGATAGGTGTGGGCAAAACGTACTATCCAATGATCATCAACAACACTTAAATCAAACCCTTTGTATGCATATAAGGTAGAGGATTTATTGTGATGGAAAATCGCTGCTTCTGTTGTGGATTCAGATAACTTTGCCTTAATTGAAACAGTAAGGGGTGTTGCACGGTTGAAGTGATTTTCATCCGGGAAATATAAGGCATCGTCACCATTCAGTAATATTGCTTGGTGACCTTCGTCTTTTTGATGTAGTAGTTCAGCCCCCGTTTTAACGTTTTTATTTGAGCTAAATAACACTCGTCCATGTTTATCTTTACGAACTAAGTTTAAGATTTTTTTATTGTTGTCGTCAGAGGTTAATGGGTAGTGGGCTACCAATGCATCTGTGGCTAATAGGTCAACTGCTGCTCTTTGTTTTTGCCAAGCATTAAAAGCATTATCACTACTTTGTGCAACAGCAATAACCTCGGCTTCAGCTTGTTCTATTTTTGTAGTTATTGTTTCAAGTGCAGCTTTTTGTTCTCTGGTAGGTAGTAACATAGTTGGCACAGGCATATCTTTGGCATCCCAAGATATTTGCCCAGAGTCATCATTGTTATTAAACATAGCGAAGGTTTGGTAATAATCTTTAGTGGGTACGTCATCGTATTTGTGGTCGTGACATTGAGCACAATGTAACGTGAGTCCAAGTAAACCTGTACCAACTGACTGCACACGATCTTTTACGTATTCAACCCGGAACTCTTCTAGAACTAAGCCGCCTTCATTGTTTTGGGTATGCATGCGATTAAAGGCAGTTGCTAGTTTTTGTTCGTTGCTGGCGTTGGGTAATAAATCACCTGCAATTTGCCAAGTAATGAATTTATCAAAAGGCATATTTTGGTTAAATTTTTCAATAACCCAGTCACGATATGGAGACACATCTCTGAATGGGTCGGTCGCGTATCCGTGTGTGTCGGCGTATCGTGCTACGTCAAGCCACTCTGTGGCGACTCTTTCGCCATACGAATCGCTAGCTAATAAGCGGTCAATCACTTTTTCATAGGCAGTATCACTATCGTCAGCTAAAAACTGATCGATTTCTTCAATCGTTGGCGGTAATCCGGTTAAATCAAAGGATACTCTACGAATGAGTGTTTCTTTACTAGCTTGTGGCGAAGGAACTAGATTGTTGTCTTCAATTTGTTTGAGCACATAGTGGTCAATAGGGTTAACTGGCCAATCACTATTTTTTACTTCTGGGAGCGCTTGTTTCTCAGGTGTAATAAACGACCAGTGCTTTTTATATTCTGCCCCTTGCTTAATCCACTTTTTAATCATGGCTTTATCACGATCTGATAACACCAAATTTGAATTTGGAGGGGGCATGATTATGTTGGGATCTGTTGACGTGATCCTTTGTAATGCTTCACTGTCTTCAGGCTTACCTGGCACTATGGCGTGGTTACCAGATTCGAGTACATGGGTAGTGGCGCGTTCGAATGTGTTTAAACTAAGCCCCGCTTTGGCATTGGGTAAATCAGGACCATGACACAAGAAACAGGTATCAGACAAAATAGGTTTAATATGAAAGTTGTAGTCGACCACTTCTGGCAGGTCATGCAAAGCTGTTTCAGCTTCCATTTCTGCGTCACCACCACAGGCCATTAATCCGAAGGCTGAAACCAATACTGTTATGACTTTAAATTTTGAGGTCAATAATTTAGTAAACATCCGATTACACTCGCTCTAATTTAATGGGATAGGTCTGATTGGAATTCCATTGGCCAACATATAGATTTTCGTCATTATCTACACATACAGCATGGCAATGATTAAACACATCCCAAGTGGTATGCATATTTTGCAATTTACCTTCTTGATAAATAGGCTGCGTGCCACCTGGGTTAGACACTACTTTGTTGTTTTTATCTAAGATGGTGATAAAGCCAGAATTGCTTTTTCGCTTTCCATCCACAACTGACCAACACACTGGAATGTATGCGTATTCACCTTTAAAGATTGGACCCCCTACAAATGCTCCTGGTGTTTGTACGGTACTGCGATATTTACCATCCATTTCAAATAGTTTTAATTCATTTGCGGCACGTGAACTCACCACTAAGTGCGGATCTGCTGGATTGCGTAAATCAATACCAATTCCGTGAGTGTTACTTAGATTATAGTTCGAATCTTGGTTGTTTTTTCCGCCCCAATGGCGAATGTACTGACCATTGTGATTATACTGGATTACTCTATCTGAGCCGTAGCCATCTGTTACATACAAGTCGCCATTGGCAGCAATTGTGATGTCAGTTGGACGGAAAGGGTCATTGGCATTATAAATACCAATAGTTAAAGGGTGCCCGATTGTATATACAAGTTTGCCATCAAGTGTAAGCTTGCTAATAAAGCCTTGTTGGGGGATAAACTTGTTTTTGGGAGACTTCCAATTGCCGGTAGTCACACCATCCCAATTGCGATTGAGTACCCAGCCACAATCGACAATATAGATAAAGTCTTCACCATTTTCGTGGTTGATCTTCACCGAGTGGGCACCAGGGTGTTGGGTGCCCCAAGCATCTAGTAATTTTCCATCCTTGTTATAGATAACAAAGTTATTTTTATCACTGTCGGTCACCATCACGATGCGACCTTGAGAATCAAAGGCGAGACCATGACAGTTCTCTACTGGAACTTTGTGTGGGTCTAAATTACCCCAAAAGTAATTTACTTTATATTTAAAATCACCATGCCCGATTATTTTTCCGTGAGCAGCTTCTCGAGAGGCTTTGGGTAAAGGCTTTTTAGGTGGCTCATGGGCGCTAGAGTGTTGGCTAAAGGCCGATAACAACAATGCAGAGCTAATAGCTGAGCTATTCTTGATGAATTGACGTTTGCTGTCGTCAACGCCTGCTTCATTGTGTTTAATTGATGAGGTGTCTTGGGACATTATTTGGCCGCCTTTTTAGCTTTTTCGGCGAGAGCCGTTTGAGTAGATTTCTGAAATTCAGCTAGCTTGTTGGATAAAGCAATAATTTGTAGCTCTGGCTTTAGGGCTGCTATTTCTGTAATAGTTGGTTTTGTCACGCTCGTTTGACCCACGTACACCTGCTTTAGACTTGGGAATTGAGTCAGGGTATGTAGGCTGTCATCGCTAATTTGGGTGCCAAATAAATTTAAGTATTCTAAATTTGGTAACGCTTTTAATAACTCGATAGCTTCATCTTTAACGGGGGTTTTATTTAATCGCAACCTGAGTAAGTTATTGAGTTGAGCAACTTTGGTAATTTGTTCAAGGTTAATTTGAGAATTAATTAAATTTAGGTAGGCCACGTAATCTTTTGCTGCGACTAGGGCCGAAATAGCTTCATTTGAAATGGCTTTTAAGTTTGACGAATAATCGATATCTAAATAATTAATATTGTTTGCGATCGTTTTTACTAAGAAACCATGTTGTTGTAATTGAGCTATTACTTGCCCAGGAATTTTGGTTTGTTTAGTCAGTGGCCAAGCGTTATCAGCAGGAGCCAAACCAAGCGTTTGTGAAAGTATTTTTTTATCTTGTTTAGATAAGGCGATAGTTTGCAAATTGCCAGTCATAGGAGCGCCAGCTTTTATCCACCAAGCAATAGTTTTGACTTGAGTATCTGTTAAAGGTGTTTTTCCTTCTGCAGGCATGAATTTTTTATCATGTTCGTCTAAGGTGATGCGTTTATATAACTCGCTATTATTTAATTTTCCATCGCCTAGAGTATGTGCTGTTTTACCTCCTTTATTTATACCCTCTATATTGGCTAGGTTTAATTTTCCTTTGGCCTTTGAATCGTTATGACAACTAATACAGTTGGCTTTAAATAGAGGTTGAATAAGATCGAGGTAAATATCTGCCTGTTCAATTTGGGTAATAGGTGGGCGAGGTGCTTGATGTGGTTCAAAACCGGCTAGGGTCCTGACAAAGTTAGGAGCATGTTCTACAAGGTAGGTTTCACCATGTGTCATGTTAGCACCGTAATGACCAGTGGCAAACAATAGGAATAATTGTAGGCTGACTAATAAACTGGTTGCTAGTTTTCCTACTTTCTTTTTATAAGAGAAAAGTAGTGTACAAATAATTGCCGTGATGGCTACTGAGATACCGAAAAGTTTATGGATGAATACTGCATCGTCATTATAGCCACCGCCTAATGACAGCATATAGCCCAGAATGCAGGCGAATATCGCAGAGATTGCCCCCCAAAACCAAACTTGGTTCAGTAGTTTTGCTCTTTCTTTTTGAAATAATGCAATATGCACTTCAATCAAAGCTGCTAGCAGCAATATACCGATAGGTAAATGCAACACCAATACATGGAAACGACCAAAAAATTGAATTAAATCCACAATAAACTCTAAATGCGACAGAATATATAATTTATATACTAATATATGATTCATATACGTATCAATGTTTATTGTTAACAATTTTGTATTATTTATAACTATTTTTGTGAATAAGGGTATAAGTGGTTACTCATATTTTTTTAATCGGCACTCGCCGCTACTTTTTAATGCGGGTTTTAAATATAGAAATTGGTGTCAGTATTTTTTACAATATTTTTGGTTCCAGCCCTTTTTTGTCCCTTAAACCCTTTAATATTAGGTTGGCACAACTTGTGCTTGCCCGTCATCAATGTTTATTAATAAGAAGTATATAATTTGAAAAATTTGATTGTTCTATTTGTTTGTCTATTCAGCCTATGTACTGAAGCTGCGATTATCACTTTGGATTTAGATAGTGACGATCAAGCGAGTTTTTCAGATGATTTGTTACAAAATGGCGAGCAAGCCTTTTCTGGACCTCTTGTAGTTACATTTAGTAATTTAATTACTTCGGATGGCAGCTCAGCTGCAGGAATTGACAGTGATGGCTTATATTTTAGTTCTGACCCTAATTATAGCGAGATTGTTTCAGTCACCTTGCTATTCAATATTGATGTTGTCCTGAGAAATGTTGACATCGATTATGACGAAAATAACCAAAATGGTAATTTTTGGTTTACCCAAGGTAGTCATCGTTCAGGTAACATGTTGGGAAAAATTGGAAATGTTAACTATGAGGCAGGTGCTATACCTTTCTTTAGAGCTAACACGGCTTATACTATTCATCATAATCTAACTGATGATAACTTTTTTCAAATAGATGAGCTTATTTTAGAAACGGTTAACGTACCAGAACCAAGTTCGTTAAGTGTTGTATTTCTTTCAATTACAAGTTTATTTTTGATACGACGTAGGTCTTTTCGTATTGGTAAACAATAAGGTTATTTCTAATTTGATTGATAAAACAAGAAGGGCTGTTCGGCCCTTTTTGTTTATATAAATTGATTAATTTTAGGTGTGATTTTAACTATTGCACTCTGCAAGATACTCATCTTTTAGTTTGATATAGTTTAAAGCTGATTGTTTTAGAAATTGTATTTCTGCTTCCTTTAATGGCCTAGCTTGTTTTGCGGGGTTACCTACATATAAGTAGCCACTTTTTAGGGTCTTGTTTGGAGGTACTAAAGTACCACCACCGATAAACACATCATTTTCGACTATAACGCCGTCCATAATAATGGCACCCATACCTACTAATATGCGATCACCTAGCGTACACCCGTGTAACATGCATTTATGTCCAACTGTTACATCTTCACCAATTATTAATGGAAAACCACCAGGATTGCTTTCACTAGTCCTGGTGACATGTAGCACTGTACCGTCTTGTACATTTGTTCTGTGCCCAATCTTTATGAAATTTACATCGCCCCTAGCAGCGACTAATGGCCAAATACTCACGTCATCCCCGCAAGTAACCTCACCCACTAATACAGCAGAATCGTCTATATAAGTGTTTTTACCTAATGTAGGTAAGGTATTTTTATATTTTCTAATAGTCATGTGGTGCTCTAAGTATTTATACAATTATCTTTATATTACCAAAATTAGAATACCTTTTAGCTCCAAATTGCTGTTTAACTAGCCCATTTGTTCGATAACTAGGCAGTCAGTAAATTAATTTAAAAAAGGAGTTGCAGTGGGAGAAGTTATGTCTATAATGCGCACCTCGCTTCGGGGAGTCACTTAAAACGGCTTTCCAGAAACAAGATTTATCTTGTT